>NZ_CP088247.1:1017500-1317500 GCF_021117295.1 Methylorubrum sp. B1-46
ACGAGTCGCGGGGACGCTCGCGAGAGCAGGCTCATGCCGAGACGCCGGACGACGACGAGGAGGACGAGGGCAACGGCCCGCGGCTCTACCAGAGCCTCTACGAGACCGGAGCGCGCCACGAGGTGCCGCGCTCGACGGTCGAGGATATCCTCCGGATCTTCAGCTACGACATCGACTTCCAGCGCCGCATCTCGTCGGGCGACGGGATCGACCTGTTCTACACCTACGACGAGGAGGCCGGGCCTGGCGCCTCCGAGCGACCGGAACTGCTCTACGCCGCGCTCAATCTCGGGGGCGAGTCGCGCAAAGTCTATCGCTTCCAGTCCCCGGACGACGGCTCGATCGATTATCTCGACGAGCAGGGCCGCTCGCTGAAAAAGTTCCTGATCCGCAAGCCGATCGCCGACGGCATCATGCGCTCGGGCTTCGGCTACCGGCGCCACCCGATCCTCGGCTATGCCAAGCTGCATACCGGCGTCGATTGGGCCAACCCGATCGGCACGCCGATCGTGGCCGCCGGCAACGGCACCGTGATCAAGGCGGAATGGGATTCGGGCTACGGCCGCCGGGTCGAGGTGCAGCACATCAACGGCTACGTCACGACCTACAACCACATGTCGCGCTTTGCCCGCGGCGTCAGCGCGGGCAGCCGCGTGCGGCAGGGGCAGGTGATCGGCTATGTCGGCTCCACCGGCCTGTCCACCGGCGCCCACCTGCACTACGAGGTGATCATCAACGGCCACTTCGTCGATCCGATGAAGATCCGGGTGCCCCGCGGGCGCGAGCTCGACGGGCGCCTGCTCGCCGAGTTCAAACGCCAGCGCGACCAGACCGAAGCGACGATGCAGAAGTCGAAGACCGCCACGGCGATGGCGCAGCGCGACGCGATGCGGTGACACGCAGAGAAAAGATCGGTGCGGCGGGCGCCCAGGCCGACACAATCAGGATCGCGCGAAACAATCGCATCGTGCCTGGCCCCCAGACGGCCACCCGCCGCCCCTCACGGATTCCCGAAGGACCGATGTGGCACAAGTCCCGGTGAGACGCTGGGTCAACCAAAGGTTCAAAACCCGAGCCTTGTCCGTACATCTTCAGCGGTGATGCCGCGGGCGCGCAGGTCGGCGAGGGATTCGGAGCCCTTCGACTTGGCGAGCTTCTCGCCGTCCTCGGCTCGGATCAACGCATGGTGGTGATAGGCCGGCGACGGAAGGCCGAAGAGGCGCTGGAGCAAGGCGTGGAGATCGGTGGCTGCCTCCAGATCCTGACCGCGCACCACGTGGGTGATCCCCTGCAGAGCATCGTCGCAGACGACCGCGAGGTGGTAGCTCGTCGGCACGTCGCGCCGAACGATCACCGCGTCACCCCATCGGGCCGGCGCGGCAGTGACGGTCTCCAAAGCGCCGCCATCGGGTGAGACGCGGCGGATGACGGGCAGTTCGGAGACGGAGCGGAGCGCCGCCGGCATGTCGAGGCGCCAGGTATGCGGCTCCCCCCGCTCGCAGCGCGCCGTCGCTTCGTCGTTCGACAGGTGGCGGCAGGTGCCTGGATACAGGGGGGCGCCGTCGGGATCGCGCGCCGCCGCTTCCCCGCGTGCCGCACGGGCCGCGACCTCCGCCGCAATCTGCCCCCGTGAGCAGAAGCAGGGATAGATCAGGCCGCGAGTTGCCAATGCATCGCGTGCGGCGGCGTAATCCGGAAAATGCTCGGATTGGCGGCGGACGGCCGCCTCGAAGCGCAGCTCGAGCCAATCGAGATCGGTCAGGATGCCGGCCACGAATTCCGGCCGGGAGCGGCCGAGATCGATATCCTCGATGCGCAGCAGCAGCCGGCCGCCGAGCCGCTCGGCGATCTGCGCGTTCAGGAGCGCGGAATAGGCGTGGCCGAGATGCAGGCGGCCGTTCGGGCTCGGCGCGAAGCGCAAAACCGGCTTCCGTTCCCGCATCCCCCCGTCAGACAGCCGGTGTCCTCCCTTCACGGCTCCGGATCACGGCTCTCCGGTGCTGCCCAGGCAGGTCATGGGACCGGGCGTGCAGGCGATGCCCGGCAGCGAACAGGCGATCTCCTCCCCGATGCGGCGGCAGACCTTGCAGCCGTCGCCCCACTCGGCGCAGTTCGGATTCTGCGCCGGATCCGTGATCGGCGCCGGGGCGGCATGGTGGGCGGGACGCGGCGCCAGAGCTCCGATCAGGACGGTCGCGGCGACGAGGGCGATCACGGCCCAGGTGACCCGGCGGTCGAGGCGAGCGGTCGGCGGATCGGGGGAGAGGTCGGCGGCCATGGCAGCGGTGTTCGCGCGGATACCGGAGGACTGTCAACGCCGCCGGCCCGGCGGTTCATGGCCGAGGCTGGGCGGGTCCTTCAGCCGCCGCTCACGAAATTGTGGGCGTTGCACGCAAGCGCCACAGGCAATCTGCGCATGTGAGGCGGGAACTTCCGGCACGCTCGTTGCGATGTCGCAAACCGGACGATCAAGACGCACACTCAGAAAGAAGCGACCTCGGGAGGAGAGAGACCCACGCCACGACGGAGCCTCCGCGCATGCTCTACGGCCTCTACTTCCTGACCTGCATGGTCGCCAACCCCACCCACTGCGTCATGCGGGTTCACCGCTTCAACGAGGATATCGTCACGCCGCAGCAATGCCTTTCGGTGGCCCAGCCGCAGATGGCGGCTTGGCAGAACGCACACGGCGACCGCTGGCGGGTCGCCCGCTTCCGCTGCGGTGCGCCGCCGCGGGATGACGGGACGCGGATCTGAGCCTTCCGCATCCCGCCCCCTCCCCGAGCCCTTACGACGCCGGCTTGGCGGGGGTGCCCGCCAGCGCCGCCGCGACGGCACGGGCGAAGGCCACCGGATCGCGCGGCGTGTCGCCATCCTGAACGCGGGCGAGGTCGAGCAGCGTGCCGGCCTCGGCCTTCAGATCCGCGCCGGCCTCGGCCCGGTCGTTGAGCGACCGGATCAGGGGGTGGCGCGGGTTGATCTCCAGGATCGGCGCGGAGCCGCCGAAGCCGCGGCCGGCCCGGCGCAGCAGGCGCTGCATCTGCAGGTCGGGGCCCATGCCGGAGGCGGCGAGCACCACGGCACTGTCGACGAGGCGGTCCGTGGTCCGCACGTCGGAGACGTCGGGCTCCAGCGCGAGCTTGAGGGCGGCCACCAACTTGTCGGCCGGGGGCGCCTCCTCGGCCGCCTCGCCCTCGGGCTTGAGCTTGGCGAGGTCGGCCGAGCCTTGCGTGACCGAACGCAGCGGCTTGTCCTCGAACTTGCCCAACTGCTCCGGCCAGAACGCATCGACGTGGTCGGACAGCAGCAGCACCTCGACCCCGCGGGCCCGGAATCCTTCGAGCTGGGCGGAGTTCTTGAGCGCCTCCACGTCGTAGGCGACGAGGTAGTAGATCGCCTCCTGCTCCGGCTTCATGCGCGCGACGTAGTCGGGCAGCGAGGTCCAGCCCTCTTGCGTGGACGAGCGGAAGCGCAGCAGCGGTGCGATCTCGGCGCGGCGCTCGAAATCCTCGTAGATACCTTCCTTCAGCACCGAGCCGAAATTCTCGAAGAACTTCTGGTATTCCTCGGCCTTCTCCGCGTTCTTCGAGCGGCTCGACAGCTCGTTGATGACGCGGGTGGTCACGGCGCGGCGGATCTTCTGCAAGGTCGGCGTCGATTGCAGCATCTCGCGGGAGACGTTGAGCGGAAGGTCGTCGGTATCGATCACGCCGTGGACGAAGCGCAGCCAGTTCGGCAGCAACTCGGCCTCGTCGGTGATAAACATGCGCCGCACGTGCAGCCGCACCTTGGAGCGCCGGTCGTCCTCCATCGCCATGAACGGCTTCATGCTCGGCACGAACAGGAGGCCGGTGAATTCGAGCGCGCCCTCGGCCCGCCAGTGCAGCGTCGCCCAGGGCTCGTCGAAACCGTGGCTGACGGTGCGGTAGAACTCCTTGTACTGCTCTTCCGTGATCTCGGATTTCGGCTTGCGCCAGAGGGCGGTGCCCCGGTTGGCCGCCTCCTCCTTGCCCTCCGCGTCGCGGATCGCGATCGGCACGGCGATGTTGTCGGCCCATTTGCGCACGACGTGATCGAGCCGGTAGCTCTCCAGATACTCGTCGGCATCCTCCTTCAGATGCAGCACGATGTCGGTGCCGGCCTGTTCGCGGGCGGCCGGCTCGAGAGTGTAGCTGCCCTTGCCGTCGGAGGCCCAGGTCCAGGCCTCGTCCGCACCCGCCCGGCGCGAGGTGACGGTGACGCGGTCGGCCACCATGAAGGCGGAGTAGAAGCCGACGCCGAACTGGCCGATCAGGCTCGGGCGCAGATCCTCGCCCTCGCCGCCCTTGGTCTCGCCGAGCGCCTGGGAGAAGGCGCGGGTGCCGGAGCGGGCGATGGTGCCGAGGTTCTGGGCCAGATCCTCCTTGCTCATGCCGATGCCGGAATCGGAGATGGTGAGCGTGCGCGCCGCCTTGTCGGGGGCAATCAGCACCCGGGCGTCGGAGGGGAGCGCCAGGGCCTCGTTGGTCAGCGCCTCGAAGCGGCGCCGGTCGGTCGCGTCGGCAGCATTGGCCACCAGCTCGCGCAGGAAGATCTCGCGGTCGGAATAGAGCGCGTGGACGACGAGATCCAACAGGCGCCCGACCTCGGCACCGAATTCGTGCCGCTCTACCGTCTCGCTCAAAGGCTTACTCCCCGTCTGGCGTGCCGCACCGGAACGCCCGCGCGGACGCGGCGGGTGTTCGGCCGAACACGCGAAAAGCGGGGGCGATATGCCCATGGCAAGACGGCAATTCAATCGCCGTGGGCGTGAGCCGGCGGCGAAATCGTCGCGTTTTAGGCCGCCAGGGCTGTCGGTGCCGCGGGGTTCACGGCCGGCGCCGCCTCGATCTGCCCGTGCACCGTATCGAACGCGGTGCGGATGGCCGCCACCGCATCCTCGACCGCGACCAGGGCGGCGAGTTGCACGTTGCCGGGAATCTCGCCGACGCGGCGCGTCGCCAGCACAATGGAATGCTCGAGCCGCAACAGTTCTTCCTCGGCACTCGCACCGGAAAGATCGGCCAACCGCTGAAGTGCGGCTTCGAGAGCATGGCGCAAGACAAGTGTTCTCACGCGATCCTGTAGGATCGCCCGGTCGTTTTGCTTCATGTGTGGAGATACCTGCCGAATCGCGAGGACGATCATGTCATCCTGCTCGCAGCCGCGCAGTTCCTTTTGTGCAACATTCGTAAAAAGGCAGAAGCACGACCGGAACCATTTCAGCATTCCGGGAATTCGGTCGCCTCGAGCAACCCTCGATCGCAGACATCAGGAAGCCTCGGCCGCAGGGAAGCCGGTTGCGCGGCCGGCGAATGCCCGGGCTGCGCGGCCACCGAAAGCGTGGCGGTTGCCCTGCGCGTCTGCGCGTGGTCCTGATCCTGCTTCTCGGCCGCGTCCCGGCCGACCTCAGGTTTCGTCAGAGTCCGATCATGCCCGATACGCCCGTCTTCGCCCATGCGGCCGTCGCCGCCCCCCACGCGCTCGCGGCTACGGCCGGGCAGAACGTGTTGGCGCAGGGGGGCAATGCCATCGAGGCGATGGTCGCCATGGCCGCGGCGATCGCGGTGGTCTACCCGCACATGAACGGCATCGGCGGCGACGGCTTCTGGCTGATCCGGGAAAAGAACGGCCGGGTGCGCGGCATCGAGGCCTGCGGCCCGGCCGGCAGGCTCGCCACCCGCGCCCGCTACCGGGAGAAGGGCCTCGAGGCGATCCCCTCCCGCGGCCCCGATGCGGCGGTGACGGTGGCCGGCACGGTCGGCGGCTGGCGCCTTGCCCTCGACATGGCCCGTGCCTTCGGCGGCCGCCTGCCCCTTGACGCGATCCTCGCCGACGCGATCCGCCACGCCCGCGCCGGCTGCCCGGTCTCGGCTTCGGAAGCGCGCTACGTGCCGAAGGAGCTCGACACGCTCCACGACGCGCCGAATTTTGCAAAAACCTATCTCGATGACGGCAAGCCCTACGCGGCGGGCGCGATCCGAACGCAGCCCAAGCTCGCCGACACCCTGACCCAACTCGTCCATGCCGGGCTCGACGACTTCTACCGCGGCGATATCGGCCGCGAGATCGCCGCCGATCTGGAGCGCCTCGGCGCGCCGGTGACCCGCGCCGACCTTGATGCCTATTCGGCCAAGGAGCGGGCGCCCCTGACGCTGCGTCGGCGCGACGCCACGCTCTACAACTTCCCGCCGCCGACCCAGGGCCTCGCGGCGCTCATCATCCTCGGGATCTTCGAGCGGCTGAACATCGCCGAGCCGGAGAGCACCGCGCATTATCACGGCCTGATCGAGGCGACGAAGCGCGCCTTCGCCATCCGCGACCGCTTCGTCACCGATTTCGACCGCCTCAAAGGCGACCCGGCCGCCTTCCTCGATTCCAAGCGCCTCGACCGTGAGGCAGCGCTGATCGACATGGCGCGCGCGGCGAGCATCCCCGTGCGCTCGGGCGAGGGCGATACCGTCTGGATGGGCGCCATCGACAACGAGGGCATGGCCGTGTCCTTCATCCAGTCGGTCTACTGGGAATACGGCTCCGGCACGGTGCTGCCCGCCACGGGCATCTGCTGGCAGAACCGCGGCATGTCGTTCTCGCTCGATCCGAACGCGGTGAACCCGCTGGAGCCGGGCCGGCGCCCGTTCCACACCCTGATCCCGGCGCTCGCCGCCTTCGACGACGGCCGGGTGATGTCCTACGGCTCCATGGGCGGCGACGGGCAGCCGCAATTCCAGGCCCAGATTTTTTCGCGCTACGCCGATTACGGAATGTCGGTGGCCGACGCGGTCGATGCGCCGCGCCTGCTCTACGGCCGCACCTGGGGCGCCGAGTCGCTCAGCGTGAAGGTCGAGGACCGCTTCGATCCGGGCTGCATCGCGGCGCTGCGGCGCTTGGGCCACGATATCGAGGAACTGGGCGGCGCCTATATCGACTCACTCGGTCATGCCGGCATGCTGGTGCGCCACGTCAAGGACGGGCGGATCGAAGCAACGCACGATCCGCGCTCCGACGGTGGCGCGGCGGGACTCTGAGGCGGGCCAGGGTTACACCACCCGAGGCACGCGATACCTTCCGCGCCAAAGCCCGCCCGACGAGCGGGCATGACGGGAGGCACCGCCTTGTCCCACTTCATCAATGACCGCGCCGGCCTCGTCACCGACGCCATCGACGGGCTCGTCGCCGGCAGCGGCGGAGCGCTGGCGCGGCTCGACGGCTACCCCGAGATCCGCGTCGTGCTGCGGGCCGAGCCGGAACCCGGAAAGGTCGCCATCGTCTCCGGTGGCGGCTCGGGGCACGAGCCAGCCCATGCCGGCTTCGTCGGGCCCGGCCTGCTCGCGGCGGCGGTGTGCGGCGACGTGTTCGCCTCCCCCTCCGTCGAAGCCGTGCTCGCCGGGATCCTGGCGGTGACGGGCGAGGCCGGCTGCGTCCTCATCGTGAAGAACTATGCCGGCGACCGGCTGAATTTCGGCCTCGCCGCCGAGCGGGCCCGCGCGCTCGGCCGCCGGGTCGAGACGGTGCTGGTGGCCGACGACATCGCCCTGCCGGAGGCGGCCCGGCCGCGGGGGCTCGCCGGGACGCTCCTCGTCCACAAGGCCGCGGGCCACGCCGCCGCCTCGGGCGCTCCCCTGGGAGAGGTGGCGGCGCTGGCCCGGCGCACGGCCGCCGCCGTGCGCACCCTCGGCATCGCCGTCTCCACCGCGACGATCCCGGGCACCCGGCCGGAGCCGCGCTTGGCGGAAGGCCAAGCGGAACTCGGCCTCGGCATCCACGGCGAGCCCGGCATCGAGCGCATCGACCTGCCCCGCGCCGACGCGCTCGCCGCGCGCATGACCGCACGTTTTCCCGCCCCCATCGCGGGGGCCGAGCGGCTGGCGCTCCTCGTCAACAATCTCGGCTCGACCACCGCCCTCGAGATGGCGGTTCTGACGAAGGCGGTGCTCGCGACCGATCTCGGCCGCCGGGTGCGGCTGTTGCTCGGTCCGTCCCCGGTCATGACGGCGCTCGACATGCACGGCGCCTCCCTCACCTTCCTGGCGCTGGACGAGACCATCGAGGCGGCGCTTCTCGCCGAGACGCCGGTCGCCGCCTGGCCGCGCGCGCGGGTCCTGCACGCGCCGATCGTCCGGCCGCTGCCAGAGGGGGTCTCCGGCGGTCCGGCGCCGACGCCCTCGCGGGATCCGGCCGTCGCCGCCCGGATCGAGGCGGTGTGCCGGGCGCTGATTGCGGCGGAAGCCTCGCTCAACGCCCTCGATGCGCGGGTGGGTGACGGGGATACCGGCTCCACCTTCGCCGAGGGCGCACGCGCCGTCCTGGCCGATCTCGACCGTCTGCCGCAGGCCGAGCCCGCCGCGCTCTGCCGCGCGCTGGGCGAGCGCCTCGGGCGCGCTACGGGCGGGTCGAGCGGCGTGCTGCTCTCGATCTTCTTCACCGCGGCCGGCGCGGCGCTCGCCGCCGGGGCCGATTGGGCGAAAGCCTGCGCCGCCGGGGTGGAGCGGGTGCGCGAGATCGGCGGCGCAGGCCCGGGCGACCGCACGATGCTCGACGCGGCGATTCCGGCGGTCGAGGCGCTGGCGGCCTCCGGGATCGGCGCGGCGGCGCGCGCTGCCCGCACAGGGGCGGAGGCGACCGCCAGGATGGAGCGGGCCGGCACCGGCCGCTCCAGCTACCTCGCCGGCAGCGACCTGAAGGGCCATCCCGATCCCGGCGCCGTCGCGGTGGCGACCGCCTTCGAGGCACTGGCCGCTGAAACGCCCTGAGACGTCCTCCCTTTGATGGCTTCGCTCGCTCCTTCTGTCATTGCGAGGCGAAGCCGTGGGCTGAGACCCGAAACGACGGCCTGGAAGTAGAGTGAGACGACAGAGGATGAGCACCCTGAACAAGGACCAGAGCGAGTACTGGAACGGCGAGGTCGGACAGCGCTGGGCCGCCTACCACCAAGCGCTCGACTCCGCCTTCGCGCCCTTCACCGAGGCGCTGTTCGCCAGCGCCGCGCTCAAGCCCGGCGAGCGCGTGCTCGATATCGGCTGCGGATCGGGCGACACCGCGCTCATCGCCGCGCGGCAGGTCGGGAGCGGCGGCCATGTGACCGGCGCGGACCTGTCCGAACCGCTGCTGGCGGTCGGCCGCGAGCGGGCGGCGCGGGAGGGGCCGGGCGCCGCCCCGATCGCGTGGCTTCGGGCCGATGCCCAGGATCACGCCTTCGAGGGACGCTTCGACCACGCCCTTTCGCGTTTCGGTGTGATGTTCTTCGAGGATTCCGCCGACGCCTTCGCCAATATCCGCCGCTCCCTCGCGGAAGGCGGACGGCTGAGCTTCCTCTGCTGGCGCAGCATGGCGGAGAATGCCTGGGTCACGGTTCCCCGCGACGCCGTGCTGCCGCTCCTGCCCGAGGTCGAGCCACCGCAGCCCGGCATGCCCGGCCCGTTCCGCTTCGCCGCACCGGACACGCTCCTGCCTATTCTTGAGGCAGCCGGCTTTCGTGCCATCGCCTGCCAACCGGTCGATCGGACGATGCGAGTCGGCGTGACGATCTCGGCCGCAGCCGACTTCGTCGCGACGCGGGGACCCGTTGCCCGCCTGCTGCGCGACCGCGATCCGGCTCTGCAGGCGGCTGCCTTGAAAATCATCACAGAGCTTTTCACCGAAAGCTTCGGAACGGGCCCGGTCGATCTCGGCGCCGCCTGCTGGCTCGTCACAGCGCGAACCTGAGGTTCGGCTCTGGCACGTCCTTTGCTGCGCTGCCGGCGCCGCAAGGGAGTGAATGATGAATACAATCTCTGGTCGGACGCGGTGGATCCAGCTCGGCCTGGGTCTACTCGTCATGATGACGATCTCCAGCCCGCAATATGTCTGGACCCTGTTCGTGAAGCCGTTCCAGGCGACCACTGGCGCGAGTCTCGCCGCCGTGCAGGTCGCCTTCACCCTGCTGATCGTGCTCCAGACCTTCTTCTCGCCGGTGCAGGGCTGGCTGATCGAGCGCTTCAGCGCCAAGGCCATGATCGCCCTCGGCGCCGGCCTGTCGGGGCTCGGCTGGATCGCGGCCTCCTACACCGACACGCTGTGGGGGCTTTATGCAACCTACGGTCTACTCTGCGGCCTGGGCACCGGCGTCGTCTATGTCGGCGTCGTCGGGCTGATGGTGCGCTGGTTTCCCGAGCGGCGCGGCTTCGCCGCCGGCGTCGTGGCGGCGGGTTACGGCATGGGCGCCATCGCCACCACCTTCCCCATCACCGACATGATCGCCGCCTCGGGCTACCGCCACACGCTGTTCGTGTTCGGTGCGATCATGGCCGTGATCGGCGTCGCCGCGGCGCTCGGCCTGCGCACGCCGAAGGCCGGCGAGACGCCCGCCATCCCCGCCAACAAGGTGGCGAGCGCCGCCCGCGACGTGGCTCCGGCCGAGATGCTGCGGAGCCCGCTTTTCTGGCTGATGTTCGCCATGATGGCGATGATGTCGACCGGCGGCCTGATGGTGGTGGCGCAATTCGCGGCCTTCGCCAAGGAATTCGGTGTGGCCGATGCCATGGTGTTCGGCTTCGCGGCGTTGCCCTTCGCGCTCACCTTCGACCGCATCACCAACGGCCTAACGCGACCCTTCTTCGGCTGGGTCTCCGATCATGCCGGCCGCGAGAACACCATGGCCGTGGCCTTCGCGCTCGAAGCGGTGGCCATCGGCCTGCTGTTGATGTTCCGCGAGAACGCCTACGCCTTCGCCCTGCTCTCGGGCGTCGTCTTCTTCGCCTGGGGCGAGATCTTCTCGCTGTTCCCCTCGACGCTGACCGACACCTTCGGCACCAAGCACGCCACGACCAATTACGGCTTCCTCTACATGGCCCAGGGCGTCGGCTCGCTGCTCGGCGGCCCGGTTGCCGCGCTGATCCACGACGCGGTCGGGAGCTGGGTGCCGGTCTTCGGCATCGCCATCGTCCTCGATCTCATCGTCGCGGCGCTCGCGTGGTTCGTGCTCAAGCCCGCCCGCCGCGCCTATCTCGGCGTGCCCGGACCAGCGGTGCCGGAAGCGGCCGCGCCGCTGGCCGTGCGTCCGGCGGTCTGAGGCAAAAGCGGCCAGCGCCGGCCCTGGTAGAACGGGGCCGGCGCGCGTAACGGATGGCTTTTCGCGAGACCGACCGACTCGCGCCAGAGACATCCGCCATGCACATCACTCCCCGGCGGCGCGGACCATGACCGCGCCGCTTCCTCCCGAGCCGGGACGCGCCCCCTGGCTCGCCATCGTCGGCATCGGCGAGGACGGGCGCGCGGGGCTCTCGCCCGCCGCGTCCGCCGCCCTCGACGCCGCGGAGGTAATCTATGGCGGGCGTCGCCACCTCGCGCTGGCGAGCCCTCTGTCCGCCGAGACCCGGCCCTGGCCGAGCCCGATTACGGATGCCTATCCGGGCATCCTGGCGCGGCGCGGCCGGCCCACCTGCATCCTCGCCACCGGCGACCCGTTCCACTACGGCATCGGCGCCGAGATCGCCCGGCTGGTGCCGGCGGCGGAGATCCGCGCGTTTTTACAGCCCTCCGCCTTCAGCCTGGCCGCCGCCCGGCTCGGCTGGTCGCTGCCCGACACCGCCTGCCTGACCCTTCATGGGCGCGACCTGTTCGGCATCGTGCCCCATCTCCAGCCCGGCGCCCGCCTCCTCGCCCTGTCCTGGGACGGAACGACGCCCGCCGCGCTCGCCGCTCTCCTCGTCGAGCGCGGGCTCGGCCTCTCGCGGCTCACCGTGCTCGAAGCGATGGGCGGCCCGAACGAGCGGGTCCGCGCGGCGCGGGCGGAGGGCTTCGACCTGAGCGAAATCGCCGCCCTCAACACGATCGCGGTAGAGGTCGAGGCCGAACCCGGCGCCCGGATCGTCCCCTTGAGCCCCGGCCTCGCAGACACGTGGTTCGAGAATGACGGCCAACTCACCAAGGCCGAGATCCGCGCGGTGACGCTCGCGGCGCTGCGCCCGCGGGCCGGCGAGACCCTGTGGGATCTCGGCGCCGGCGCCGGCTCGGTCTCGATCGAGTGGTGCCTGCGCCATCCCGCCAATCGCGCGGTGGCGGTCGAGCGGCGCCCGGACCGGGCCGAACGGATCGCCCGCAACGCACGGGCACTCGGCGTCGGCGCACGGGTGCAGGTCGTTGTCGGCGCCTCGCTCGCGAGTTTGCCCGCCCTCCCCTCCCCTCATTCGGTCTTCGTCGGCGGCGGCGGCGCCGAGCCCGGCCTGCTCGCCGCCTGCCGGGAGGCACTTCCTCCGGACGGACGATGCGTCGCCAACGCCGTCACCCTGGAGGGCGAGGCGGCTCTGCTCGCGGCCTTCGGTGAGGCCGGCGGCGCCCTGCGACGGCTCTCGTTCGCCCAGGCCGTGCCAGTCGGCGGCCTCACCGGCTGGCGACCGGCCATGCCGATCACGCAATGGGTCTGGACGAAGCCGTGACCCTGCCCCGTCTCGTCGCCGGCATCGGCTTCCGCCGGGCGACGCCACCCGCAGAAATCGTCGCGCTCCTGCACCGCGCACTCGGTGAGGCCGGGCTGGCGCCCGAGCGGCTCACCGCCATCGCCTCCGCCGCGGACCGAACCGGCGAACCGGCGATCCGCGTGGCCGCCGCCGCCTTCGGCCTCATCCCGACCGGGCTCGATGCGTCGGCCCTGACGGCGGTGGATGCGCGGGTCGTGACCCGCTCGAGCCGGATCGAGGCGAGCCGCGGCGTCGGCTCGGTGGCAGAGGCGGCAGCCCTCGCCTGCGCCGGCCCGGCGGCGCGCCTTCTCCTGCCCCGCATCGCCAGCGCCGGCGCCACCTGCGCCCTCGCCTTGTTCGAGGACCGCCCTTCCGTCGGCTCAATCCCCTCCTGACAGGCCGCCGACCCGCTCCGCGGCAAAGCGTGCGCGCAGCCAAGAAGCGGCCGGGCCGCAGGGCCGCTGCTTGTGCCAGACCAGTTCCAGGGCGATCGGCCAGTCGCCCTGGTCGAATTGCAGATCCGGCGTGACGAGGAACGGTGCGGTCTGGGAGGCGGCGATCACGTGGTCGGTGACGAAGGCCCAGCCGATGCCGTGCTTCACCATCTCCAGAATGACCCAGTGGCTCTCCACCCACCACACTTCGGCGGCCACCCGCAGGCGGCGCTTCTCCGGCCCATCGCTGCGCGCGGCCACGAGGATCTGGCGGTGGCGCTTCAACTCCTCCCACTCCACCCGCGCCTTGGCGAGCGGGTGGTCGCGCCCGCAGACGAGCTTGAGCGGCACCCAGCCGATGGTCTGGAAGCCGAGTTCGGTCGGCAGAACCTCCTGTCGCCACATCACGCCGAGATCGGCGGCGCCCGACTGCACCATGCGGCTGACATCCTCCATCAGCGGGAAGAGCAGTTCCAGCTCGACGAAGGGGAAGGCCTGAGCGAATTCGGCGAAGAGGGCGCCGAGCGCGTGCTCGGGGTAGAGCTCGTCGATAGCGACGACCAGCCGGTTCTCGACCCGCTGCTCCAGGCTGCTCGCCACGCCGATCAGGTGCTCGCGCCGGTCGAGCACCACCCGCGCCTCCAGAAGCAGACGCTCGCCCGCTGGCATCAGAACCGGGTTTCGGCCGGTTCGGTCGAACAGCGCCAGCCCGAGATCGGTCTCGAGGTTGGCCACCTGGGTGCTGACGGCCGATTGCGCCTTCCGCAGCCTACGGGCCGCGCCCGAGAAGGACCCGGCCTCGGCCGCCGCCACGAAGGCTTGGAGCTGTTCGAGCGAGACCGCCATCCATCCGATTTCCAGATAGGTTCCAACTTTGCGCCAGCGATATCACAGATAGAAGGCCGCGGACCAACGACGTCTTCCGGGGCCAGTCCATGCGCACCACACGCGACCGCATCCGCCACGCCATCCTGTTCGAGCTATTCGGCCTCGCGCTCATCATTCCGCTCGGCACTGTGCTGTTCGGCCTGCACGTCTCCGAGATGGGCGTCATCGGGGTGGGCAGCGCGCTCGCCGCGACGGCGTGGAACTACGTCTACAATCTCGGCTTCGATCGCGCGATGCAGCGGTGGATTGGGCATACCCACAAGAGCCTCCCCCTGCGGGTGGGTCACGCCATTCTGTTCGAGGCGGGGCTGCTCGTGATCCTGCTGCCGCCGATCGCCTGGTATCTCGGCATCGGCCTCGTCCAGGCCTTCGTGATGGACCTCGCGATCGCGGCCTTCTACGTGGCCTACGCCTTTCTCTTCAACTTAGCCTACGACCGGGCTTTCCCGCTTCCGAGCTGGAGCGAGGCTGCGGCGGCCTCCCGCTGAGTCGGTCTCCGCTTGATCAAAGCGGGGATCGGATCAGCGAGCCTGCGCGGCGCTTGAGCGAGGCCAAATTCGCCCTCCCGAAGGGATCGATCGGATTTGGTATGAGCCGGTCCCCCTCGATCATCGTCTCTCCCCAACGACCGGCCCGATGCTGTAAGCGGACGCCATGACCGTCCACTTCATCGGCGCCGGGCCGGGCGCCGCCGACCTCATCACCGTGCGCGGCCGCGATCTCATCGCCGCGTGTCCGGTCTGCCTCTATGCCGGCTCGCTGGTGGCTCCTGAGATCCTCTCGTGGTGCCCGCCGGATGCGCGCATCGTCGACACCGCGCCCCTCGACCTCGACGCGATCATGGAAGAGATCGGGCGGGCGCACGCGGCGGGCCGGGACGTGGCGCGGCTGCATTCGGGCGATCTCTCGGTCTGGAGTGCGCTCGCCGAGCAGACCCGCCGGCTCGACAGGCTCGGCATCCCCTACACCGTGACACCGGGCGTCCCCTCGTTTGCCGCCGCCGCCGCCCTGCTGCGGCGCGAGTTGACCGTGCCGGGGCTGACGCAATCGGTGGTGCTCACCCGCACCTCGGGCCGGGCGAGCCCGATGCCGGAGCGCGAAACCCTCTCCGCCTTTGCGGCCACCGGGGCGACGCTGGCGCTGCATCTCTCGATCCACGTCGTCGAGCAGACCTGCGCCGACCTCGTCCCCATCTACGGGCCGGACTGCCCGGCCGCGGTGGTGTTCCGCGCGACCTGGCCCGACGAGCGGGTGCTGACCGGGACGCTGGCCACCCTGCCCGAGCGGGTGCGCGCGGAAAAGATCGAGCGCACGGCGCTGATCCTGGTGGGGCCGGCGCTCGACCCGTCGGATTTCCGCGAGAGCGCGCTCTACGCTCCCGACTACGACCGTCGCTTCCGCCCCCGCGGCGCCGTCGGCGCAGTCGGTGCCGTTGGCGCGACATCGGACGAGGCCGCATCGTGAGCCCCGCCCCCGGCCTCCTCGTCGCCGCGCCGCGCTCCGGCTCCGGCAAGACCACGGTGACGCTCGCGCTGATGCGGGCGTTGCGCCGGCGCGGCGTGGCTTTGCGCGGCGCCAAATGCGGGCCGGACTACATCGACCCCGCCTTCCACGAGGCGGCGACCGGCGCCCCCAGCCTGAACCTCGACAGCTTCGCCATGCCCGACGCGCTGCTCGACGCCTGCGCCGGCCTGAGCGCACGCGGTGCGGATCTGGTCATCGCCGAGGGCTCGATGGGTCTGCACGACGGCATCGTCGCCGGCGAGGGTCGCACGGGAGCGAATGCCGATATCGCCGCACGCTACGGCTGGCCGGTGCTCCTCGTGCTCGACGTGTCGGGCGCGGCGCAATCGGCGGCGGCCGTGGCGCTCGGCTGCGCGGCTTACGACTCGCGCATCCGGATCGCGGGTGTGATCCTCAACAAGGTCGCGAGCCCGCGCCACCGCCGTCTGGTCGAGGCGGGGCTGTCGCGGGTCGGGCTCCCGGTGCTCGGCGCCTTCCCGCGGGAGGCGAGCCTCGTCCTGCCCGAGCGCCATCTCGGCCTCGTTCAAGCCGGCGAGACCGCCGACCTCCACGCCCGCCTCGACCGGCTCGCCGACCTCGCGGAAGCCTCCCTCAACCTCGACGCGATCGTTTCCGTGGCAGGCGGGCACGCTCCCGAAACCAGAGACGGCCTGCCGAAGCCGCCGGCGCAGCGGATCGCGGTGGCGCGGGACGCCGCCTTCTCGTTCCTCTATCCGCATATGCTGGCGGGCTGGCGCGCGGCCGGCGCCGAGATCGTTCCGTTCTCGCCGCTGGCCGACGAGGCGCCGAGCACCGATTGCGACGCCTGCTGGCTGCCCGGCGGCTATCCCGAACTGCATGCCGGCCGGCTCGCGGCGGCGCAGCGCTTCCGCGACGGGCTGCGGGGCTTCGCGCAGACGCGGCCGGTCCACGGCGAGTGCGGCGGCTACATGGTTCTGGGCGAGAGCCTGGAGGATGCGGACGGGGTGACCCATCCGATGTGCGGCCTTCTGCCGGTCGCGACCTCGTACCGGCGGCGCAAGCTCCATCTCGGCTATCGCGTCGCGCATCTCCTCGCCGATGGCTTGTTGGGTGCGGCCGGCACGCGCCTCGTCGGGCACGAGTTCCACTATGCGAGCGAACTCACGCCGAACCCCGAGGATACGCTCGCGCTCGCGCAGGTGACGGATGCGGAGGGCGTGCCGCTCGGCCTCGCCGGCCACCGCCAGGGCCAAGTTACGGGCAGTTTTTTCCACCTGATCTCAGGGACGACCGGCGGGTAGCCCAAGGCCGCGAGCCCACAGCACCGCCCGACCGGGCTGGGATCGAGAGGGACAAGGCTTCGCGCGGGAATAGCCTTGCGCAGGAAGCGCAGACCGCATTCCTTGCTCTGAACGGAGTCGCTTCCGTCCGCTCGACCGGTCGAGAGCCGCAGCCGAGCTCATCGGCTGCGGCTCTCGAATCCGAATTTGCCTCCGCTTCGGCGAAAAGCGGTCAGGCGTCGAGGACTTCCGAGTCCTTCTGACGGCCGAGGCGGGCGGCGCTGCGCACGATCGCCAGCACCTCGCGCCGCAATTGGTCGTCCTCGATCGTCGCGAAGGCGCGCAGCAGATCGACGGCCCCGTGGGCGCGCAGGAAGCCGAACACTTCCGTCTGCTCCTGGGCGGCGGCACCGTCGCCCTCGTCGAAGAAGGCCGAGACCGGAACTTCGAGCAGTCGGGCGATCTCGCGCAGGCGCCCGGCGCCGACGCGGTTCTGGCCCTTCTCGTATTTCTGGACCTGCTGGAACGTCACGCCCACGGCGGTCCCGAGCGCGGTCTGGCTCAAGCCGCGTGCTTTACGCAGCGCGGTGATCCGGAGCCCGACGAGGCGGTCGACATCGGTTGTCTGTTTCGGCATCATCTTACGGCACGGTCCCTGTTCGACGTCGCAGACCAACCCAAGGACCTCAGGTCGGCGGCGCTTGAGCATTTGCCAGCGTTTTCGGGCATCGCGGAACGCTTCTACTGCCGAGGCAGGTCAGACAGATGCGCTGCGAGGCTACCGTATCGCTGTGGTTTAGCCTGACTGCAGCATCACCATGAAGTGCATACGCAATGCAAGTACCTACCTGTTGCCGGATCGGTGTTTTCAGTTTGCTGCTCGGTTTCTGTTCTCTAAACGTTCCTGCGGCGAAATCGACAAGCATCGCTTGAGTTTGGCGGGATTTCTCGCGAATTCGCTGTGGCAGGGGACTCACGCTGTAGGCGGTGGAGCCGCTCCGGCTTCAGCTTACGAGCGAGACTACGTAGAGTCATAAAATTCGGACGGCCGCTGGGTGGTCGGCTCGATCAGATCGGGAGCATACGAGCATGTTCATCGCGATGAACCGGTTCAAGGTCGTCAAGGAATCGGCGCAGGACTTCGAGCAGGTCTGGCTCGGACGCGACAGCCACCTCGGCGAGATGGAAGGCTTCGTGGAATTCCACCTGCTGAAGGGGCCGGAAGCCGAGGATCACATCCTCTACGCCTCGCACACGATCTGGCGCTCGCGGGCCGATTTCGAGGCCTGGACCCGTTCGGAACAGTTCCGCAAGGCGCATGGGCGGGTGCCGGGCACCAAGCCGCTCTATCTCGGGCACCCGCAATTCGAAGGCTTCGAGACGATCCAGACGGTGGCCCGGCCGGCGAACGAGCAGGCGGCCTGATCCTGTTTTCCGAGGTCCCGTCCCGGCCGGCGAACCGGGACGGGGCCGCAGGCCGAAATGGATGCCGGCCGACCTCGCACCGGAATTCGGTCTCGGCGCTGACACCGCAGGAACACCGCCGTCAAGCCGGGGGCGGAAGGCGCAGAGGTCGTCGACCCGCCCGATGCCGGTCGAGGCGGCCCTCTCTCCGAGCAAGGCGACGCCGAGCACCAAGCCGGCAATGAGACCGATCCGCTCAGGCCACAATCCTGTGCATAGACCGGGATCGCCGGCATGGCCGAAGCCGGAATCGGCCTGATCGGCGTCGAAAGGACGGCCGTCCGGGGCCGCTTCCTGCGCCGCCGGTCGGGCGGACGGACGGCACGCCGAGAATCGGGCTTCGAATCACGCGCTGGCGTCCGAAGCGGTCACCGATTAGCCCCGGCAGGGTCGTGTGCGCCGCCGCGAGCCCGCGCAGGCCATGGTCCGCGCGAGGGGCCCCGCCGAGGCCACGCGTATGCCGCCCCCGGCCGGACGGCTCGCCGATATTGAATTGCTCGAAAAATCGGCGCTGATTCCGCGCGGCCTCGCGCCGCGAAGCCACTGACTCCCTCGCAAAAACCACGTCATTCGTCTCACATCGGCGCCGCACCCGAGCCGGCTGGATCGAGCGGGGCCGCAGCCGCGTTCGGCCCGCGGACGGGACGGACCGAGGCCTTCGAGAGAGCGGCCCGGCCTTCGTCCGTCGGACGCAGGGCAGCCCGCTGCCGCTCCGGCACCGTCGCCCGAACGGATCCGGTGCGCGGCTTGCGCAGGGAACCGCATCATCGAGGGCGGCGACCGGAAGCGTCCCGCTTCGGGACAGATCACCGCCTCAGGGCAGCACAACGCGGGACACATGTTTCACGAGCGCCCACCCCAGCAGTACCAGCGCCTGCCCGGCGACCGGGCGCGCCGTTCCGTCTGGGCTGCGCTTCTGCCGCAGCGGCGGCGCACGGCCCTTCGCGTCGGCATCTCGGCCGCGCTGCTCACCGCCGATCTCGTAGCGATCCTCGCTGTCGGCTTCGCGGTGGATGCGGCCTACCACGCCTATCTCGGCGACGGGGTGCTGATCTCACTGACGCAGAGCATGAACCTTCAGACCGCCGGCTTCCTCGCCCTGATCGTGGTCGTGACCAACCTCGTGCGCGGCGAGTACAGCATCGAGCGCTGCCTGTCGCAGACGCCGCATGGGCAGCGCCGGGCCACGCTCTGGCTGATGGCCTGGGCGGTCGCCCTGCTGGCCGGCTTCGCGACCAAGACGACGCAAGACTTCTCCCGCGTCGCCTCGGTCGCCTTCTTCCTCACCGGCCTGCCGGTCACGATCCTCGTGCGCGCGGCGGCGGTTGCGCTGGTTCGCCGCAGCAGCACCTCGGCCTCTCCGTCGGTCAGCCGCGTCCACCTCGTCGGCTACGAGGAGGACGTGACGAATTTCTACGCCAACAACGATGTCGAGGCGCTGGGACTGCGCGTCGTCGGCACGAGCTACCTGCGCCGCTTCGATCCCGCCTCCGGCACGGCCAGCGCGGAAACCCTGCTCGCCGAGGATCTCGACCTCGCGGTCTCGGTGGTGCGCTTCCTGCGGCCGGACCACGTGTTCGTGCTGGTGCCCTGGTCGGAGCCCGCCGACATCGAGCGCTGCATCGACGCGTTCCTGCGGGTGCCCGCCGCCCTGCATCTGCGGCCCGGCACGATGATGGACCGCTTTCCCGACCTTCAGGTCGCCCGGGTCGGGCGGCTGTCGGGCATCAATATCGGTCGCCGTCCGCTCTCCGTCGGCGAGGTCCTGCTCAAGCGCGCCTTCGACGTGACGTTGGCCGGCATCGGGCTCCTGCTGCTCGCCCCCCTGTTCGTCGCGCTTGCCGTGCTGATCAAGCTCGACAGCCCCGGACCGGTCTTCTTCCGGCAGCGGCGCTACGGCTTCAATCAGGAAGCCTTCGGCGTCTTCAAGTTCCGCAGCATGAAGGCCGCCCCCGACGCGCCCTTCCGGCAGGCGTCGCGCAACGACGACCGCATCACCCGCATCGGTGCCCTGCTGCGCCGGACCAATCTCGACGAGCTGCCCCAGCTCATCAACGTGATCCGGGGCGACATGTCGCTCGTCGGCCCCCGGCCGCACGCGCTCGCCCACGACCGCAGCTTCGAGCGCCGCATCGCCCTCTACGCCCGCCGCCACAACGTGAAGCCGGGCATCACCGGCTGGGCGCAGGTCAACGGCTTCCGCGGCGAGACCCTGACCGACGAAGCGATGGAGGCTCGCGTCCAAGCCGACCTGCACTACATCGACAACTGGTCGCTCTGGCTCGACATCACCATCCTCGTCCGCACGATCGCCTCGCCGCGGGCCTACCGCAACGCGTTCTGACCCCGACCCTCCGACCCCAGATGGTTCGAGCCCGGAAAGGCTCGAGCATCATCCTGAAGGGCGGCCTCCGGCTTTCGGAGAAAGATCAGGCTTGATCGGGCACGTCGTTGCGTCCGCGGCAGGCGCCGCATTCGCCCTCGACCTCCAAGATTCGGCTGGTCGGGCTGAAGCCGGTTCCCGCCAGCGTCTGGTCGAGGGCACTCTCGACCGCCGGCGCCGTCATCTCGTCGATGCCGCCGCAGGTGCGGCAGATCAGGAAGACGAGGCCCGCGCCCGCCCCGTGCTCGTGTCCGCAGGAGACGAAGGCATTGCGGCTGGAAATGCGGTGGACGAAGCCCTGCTCGGTGAGGAAGTCGAGCGCGCGATAGACCGACACCGCCGCGACCCGGCGCCCGGGCGCGCTCATCCGCTCGGCGATGTCGTAGGCACCGAGCGGCCGGTGCTCCGCCGCCACAGCCGCGAGCACGTCCCGCCGCAGCCGCGTGAACTGCAGGCCGCGAGTCTGGCACAGACGCTCCGCCCGCCCGACCACGTCTCCGGCCTCGTGCCCACCGCCACAGCCGGCCCCATCATGACCGTGAGGGTGATGCGCGTGACTCTGCGCGTGAGCGTCACGGTCGCCGCTCCCGTCGCCTTGGCCGTGTTCATGCGGCGCGTGACCGCGCATCCCGACCTCCCCGATATCGGCGATCGAGACCGCCGCTTGTCGTGCCACTCGTATCGCCGCTCGGCCCCGGCAGGGGCTGAACTCGGCAAGCATTGAACTCGACACGGGTCGATTGAACTCGATCCGTGTTACAGTGTATCAGCCCCACCAAGATAGGCGTCCGGCCGCAATCGGGCAACGAGGCGGAGAACGGCGCGGTTCGCGATCATCCCCGGCCTCCGCGACGTCGCCCGCTCCGGTAATCCTCGAGGATCCCATGACCCGTGCCGGCGGGACCGTCCGCCTCCCGCGCCGCTCGCTGTTCCGCAGCGGGGCCGGCCTGCGATTGGCGGCGGCCCTCATTCTGTCGATCCTGCTCTGGGCGGTGATCCTGTGGGCGCAATCGTGAGTGCCGGGTCGGCCCGAACGGGCGCTATCCGGTTCCGGAGCCTGACCCTGGGCTACGACCGGCATCCGGCGGTCCACCATCTCGACGGCACCATCGCGGCAGGCGACCTGCTCGCCGTGGTGGGACCGAACGGCGCGGGCAAATCGACTCTCCTGAAGGGCATCGTCGGCGAGATCCACCCCCTCGACGGGGCGGTCGAGGCGGAAACGCGGCCCGGCGCCATCGCCTACCTGCCGCAGGCCGCCGAGATCGACCGCAGCTTCCCCTTGAGCGTCCTCGATCTCGTGGCGATGGGCCTTTGGCGCCCGCTCGGCGCGTGGCGCAGCCTCACCCGCCAGCGCCCGCGCCTGATCGACGCGCTCGCCGCGGTCGGGCTCACCGGCTTCGAGGATCGGCCGATCGGTACCCTTTCCGGCGGGCAGTTCCAGCGGGCACTGTTCGCCCGTCTGATCCTGCAGGACGCGCGGGTCATCCTGCTCGACGAGCCCTTCACCGGCATCGACGAGCGCACCACCACGGACCTGCTCGCGCTGATCCGCGGCTGGCACCGTGAGGGCCGCACGGTGGTCGCGGCCCTGCACGACCTCGCGCAGGTGCGCGCGCATTTTCCTTCGACGCTCGTCATCGCCCGCCGCCCCATCGCCTGGGGCCCGACCCGCGAGGTGCTGACGCCGCCGGTGCTGGCCCGCGCCCTGCGCCTCTCCGAAGCCTGGGACGAGGCCGCCGCGATCTGCCGCCATGAGGCGCCACCCACGGGTGGCTCCACCGCGGCGGGGGCGCACGACCATGGTCAGGGACACGCGCATCACGGCCACGATCATGGGCCTGCTCCCCACGATCATCACGGCCACCACCATGCCCACACGCATCACCGGGCCGTGTCATGACGCTCGCCGACCTCACGGATCTGCTGGTCGGCCCCTTCGTCGAGTTCGGCTTCATGCGCCGGGCGCTGGCCGGCTGCCTCGCGCTGTCCCTCTCGGCGCCGCCGCTCGGCGTATTCCTGATGCTGCGCCGGATGAGCCTGATGAGCGAGGCGATGAGCCACGCCATCCTGCCCGGCGCCGCCGCGGGTTTTCTCGTCGCCGGGCTGTCGCTGCCGGCGATGACGCTGGGCGGGCTGGTGGCCGGACTCGCGGTGGCGCTGGCCGCCGGGCTCGTCACCCGCTCAACCGTGCTGAAGGAGGATGCGAGCCTGGCCGCCTTCTACCTGATCTCGCTTGCCGGCGGGGTGTTCCTCGTCTCGCTGCGCGGCTCGCAGGTTGATCTCCTGCACATCCTGTTCGGCACGGTGCTGGCGCTCGACGACGACGCGCTCACCCTGCTCGGCGGCATCAGCAGCCTGACGCTGGTCGCGCTCGCCCTGCTCTACCGCCCGCTGGTGATCGAGTGCGTCGATCCGCTGTTCCTGCGCACGGTGAGCCGCGCCGGCGGCCCGGTCCACTCCGCCTTCCTCGCGCTGGTGGTGGTCAACCTCGTCGGCGGCTTCCAGGCGCTCGGCACGCTGCTGGCGGTCGGCCTGATGCTGCTGCCGGCGATCACCGCCCGGTTCTGGGCCGCCGACCTGTCGGGTCTGATTCCCGTCGCGATGCTGGTCTCGATGCTCTCCAGCGTGACCGGCTTGCTGGTCTCGTACCATGCCGGCATCCGCCTGCCGACCGGACCGGCGATCGTGCTGGCGGCGGGCGCGCTCTACCTCGTCTCGATGCTGGTCGGCCCCCGCGGCGGCCTGATCCACCGCCTCGTGCGGCGGCGTCACCTGGAGGCGTGATCAGCGCCCGGAGTTTTCGGGATACCTCGAGCATCGTCCTGGATCTGATATCCGGGGCGCCCCGTCGATCGACTCGCTCGGACCGCGAAGGGCTCATCATACCGCGGCGACCTGCCGGCTCCGTCGCCGATTTGCGCCGTTAAGAGGCCAAGCCGTGGCAATCCAGGGCGCCGTTCCATCGGGAAATGATCGCACAGCCGGATCGCTGGCGCCGAGCCTCGCGATGACGGCGGATGGCAAGAGCGACGCGATGGACCGGACGCCGCCTTACAGACCGAGGCCGGGGATCGCCTGCGACAGCCAGGCGAAGGCGCCCATGAGGCTGGCGAACAGGGTGTAGACGAAGCCGATCGAGATCCCGACACCAACACCGCCGATCAGGAGGCCGATCAGGACGACGAACCCGTCACGCTCAACCAGTCCGAGGCCGATCAGCGAAACAGCGAGCCCGAGCGGGATCTGGCCGAAGAAGGGGGGCGCCACGATGAGCGCGAGGGCGAGGGCCAGGATCAGGACCCCCATGCCGCGCATGCCGACGGCCCCGTCGAACACGCTCAAGCGCGGGCGCGACCAGCGCTCCAGCCGGCGCAGGAGCGGCACCGCCCGGTTCACCGCCTTCTCCACCGTCGCGCGGGCGATCGATTGGTTGAGCAGCCGCCGCGGCAGCCACGGGGCCGACATCCCGGCGACGATCTGGATGGCGATGACGAGCAGGACCAATCCGCAGACCAGCGGGATCGGCGGCGGCATCGGCAGGCAGTTGGGCAAACCGAGCAGCACCACGAGCAGCGCGAAGGCGCGGTCCCGCAGCACGGCGACG
Organism: Methylorubrum sp. B1-46; assembly: GCF_021117295.1. Lineage (NCBI taxonomy): Bacteria > Pseudomonadati > Pseudomonadota > Alphaproteobacteria > Hyphomicrobiales > Methylobacteriaceae > Methylorubrum > Methylorubrum sp. B1-46. The sequence goes on from NZ_CP088247.1 coordinate 1,041,497, forward strand.
ATGTCGCCGACGGTCAGCCGCTCGCTCTCCTGGCTCGCAAGCATCGTGAGAACGTCGGAGGTGCGGGCAGCGGAGGACAAACCGGCTCGGCCGTTGATGGTTCGGTGAGCGCGGCTCTAGCCCAAGCCGGACCATCCGCCAAGCGCCATCGCCTCCGCACGCGTGCCTTGCCACACCGCACAAATCCGCTCTCAGGTTGTTTGGCAGGGCAGATACATCACTTGAAGGTGCTTCACACGACCAACTTATCTTAAGTTGTAAACTTTTGCTTAACTGATGCCGCGAATCGTGACAACCATTGGTTGCTTCACTGAATTCCGCGCGACCAACCATGTCGAAACGCGCCTCTCTCATCCCCGTCGACGATGACGATGCCTCCTCGTCGGCGGCCCGCGCGGCTCCCTGGCTCGCCCTCCTCACTCTCTGCGCCGGCCTCCTGTGCGCTCCGGCCAGAGCCGACGACGCGCCCCTGCGGGCCGTCCTGTTCGGCAGCATGGAGGCCGGCGCCTCGACCTTCTCCGCCAGTGGCGCGAAACTCGTCTTCGACCGCTTCGACCGGGATGGCCCCGTCGCACTGGTGACAGCGGGTGGAGGCGCCCGGCTGGAGGGCGGCGGCCGGGCGCCGACGATGGTGCGCTTCACCGCCCTCGGCGCGGCGCTCGCCGGCTATCAGTTCATCCGGGAATGGGGCGCGGTGACGGTGTTCGCCGGCCCGGAGGCGTCCTGGGAAACGGTGTCCGGCTCCGGCCTGGTACAGGTGCTCCCCCTGCGGGCGGGTCTGCGCCTGCACGGCGAAGTCTGGGCACGGCCGACCGAGACGACGCTGCTGACCGCGACCGCCATCCTCGGCTCGGCCCGCGGCGACGCCTATGCCCGGCTGTCCTGGGGCACGGCGCTGTTCGGCGCCTATCTCGGCCCGGAGGCCAGCGTCTACGGTGACCAGACCGATTACCGGAAATGGAGCCTCGGGCTGCACGTCACCGACTACGCGATAGGCGGCTACCGCTTCCGTCTCTCCGCCGGCGGTCAGCTTGAGACGCCGCTCAACCAGTGGAGCCCCTACGTCTCCCTCGCGATCTGGAACACGTTGTGAAACGGCTCAACCCTTGGTGCGCAGCGAGGAGCGCCCGCCATCGACGCCGATCACCTGCCCGGTGACGTAGCCCGCCTCCGGGCCGACGAGGAAGGCAGCGAGCGCGGCGACGTCCTCGGGCTCGCCGAGGCGTTGGAGCGCGTGCATCGAGGCAATGCCGGAGGCCAAAGTCGCGTTGCGGGTGATGGATTCGGCGAGCGGCGTGCGGGTCAGCGAGGGGGCAACCACGTTGACCCGGATCGCGGGCGCGAGTTCCGCCGCGAGCGAAAGGGCAAGCCCCTCGACTGCTCCCTTGGCCATGGCGACCGAGGCGTGGTGCGAGAATCCCTGCGCGGCGGCCACGGTGGAGAACAGGACCACGCCCGAACTCCTCTCCCCTGCACCGACCTTGAGCGCGGGCGCCGCCGCCTGCACCGCCAGGAAGGCGCCGAGGGCGTTGATGCGGAAATCCGCCTCGATGCGGGCCGGATCGAGCTTGGCGAGCGGCGCGAGCTGGATCGTACCGACCGCGTAGACGAGCCCGCCGAGGCGGTCGCCCGCCTCGTCCGCGACGCGCTGGAACAGTGCTGGATCGGTGGCGTCGCCCGCGGTGAAGCCGGTCTCGCCGAGGTCGGACGCCGCCTGCTCCAAGCGCCCGGCATCGCGCCCGACGAGGTGGAGCGCCACGCCCCGGGCGCGCAGGGCCCGTGCTGTGGCAAGGCCGATGCCGCCGGTCCCCCCGTAGATCACGACCCGTTCCATGAAGCCCCCTGCCGAGCGGACTTCGCGCGAAGATGCCGCGCATAGATGTCGCCCCCGCTCGAAATCCATTAGCTAAGGCGGGGCCGGTCGGCGTGGAGCCGGCCTCCGCCGCCGCAGACCCGCGCCGAACGTCGCAGGGCGGCCAGCCACGGGACCGAACCACCCATGAAATTCGCCTTCGCCGGCATCGACTTTCTCGGCGGCGTGTTCGACGGGCTGATCGAGGCCGGATGGACGCCGGTGAAGCTGTTCACCCGGCCTTGCGACGGCATCTACGATTTCAACGAGGTCGTGGTGGCGCAGGCCCGGCACCACCGCATTCCGATCCAGCTCTCGCGGCTCCTGCCCGACGACATCGAGCGGCTCGCCCAGGAGCACGGCCGCGATGTGGTCCTCGTCGTGGCCGGCTATCCCTGGCTCGTGCGGGGGTGGCACGGGCGGGTGCGCTACGCGCTGAACTTCCACCCCTCGCCACTGCCGACGGGGCGGGGCCCCTACCCGCTCTTCAAGGCGGTGCTCGATCGCTATGAGAGCTGGGGCGTCACCGCCCACGTGCTCGCCGAGCAGGGCTTCGACACCGGCGACATCCTGGCCCAGGACATCTTTCCCGTCGATGGCCACGAGACCCACGAGACGCTGCTCACCAAGTGCCAGATGGCGGCCCGCCGCCTCGTCCTCGGCCCGATCGGGAGGGATCTGGCCGAGCGCTGGCGCAAGGCGGAGCCGCAGGGGGATGGCTCCTACTGGCCGCGGGTGAACGATGCCGACCGCACCCTCGACTTCCGCAAGGACGTCGCTGAGGTGCTGCGGCGCGTGCGCGCCTTCGGCGCGATCGAGACCATCGCCCGGCTCGGCCCGTCGCGCGTCTTCGTGGCCGCCGCCGAGGGCTGGCAGGAGGCCCACCGCCACACTCCCGGCACGATCGTCCATCGCTACCGCCGCCAAGTCGTGGTGGCCGCCCGCGACGGCTACGTGCAGCTCACCCGCTGGAGCCCGGTGCCGCTCAACGAGGCCGGGCAGATCGGGCGCTCAAACTGATGCCGCCGATGCGCCGAAAGGGCGACCTCCCCCAAAAAATATGCGCCCATTGCGGTCGCCCGTTCGCGTGGCGCAAGAAGTGGGAGCGGGTCTGGGACGAGGTGCGCTACTGCTCCGACCGCTGCCGGGCGGAGGCGAAGTGCGCGGCGCGTCAGACCTGACCACCCTCATCCCCCAAGCCCCTCCGGCGTGTCGACATCGAAGATCACCGCCCGATCGGACGGCACTTCCAGCACGTCGCCGCGCCGTTTCAGGAGCGGCCCGGCGCCGCGGTCGCCGGTCAGCGCGGCGAGGTCGGCAGCGAGGCGGGAGAGGTCGAGCAGAACCGGGTTGCCGCGGCGCCCGCCGCTCACCGGCACCACCGCCGAGGGGCGCGGCTCGGCCGCCGCATAGGCCGCAATGAGCGCGTCGATATGAGCCGCCTCGATCCGCGGCATGTCGCCGAGCAGAACCACCGCCGCCTCGGTCTCCGGCGGCAGGGCGGCGAGCCCAAGGCGCAGCGAGGCCGAGAGGCCGGCGGCGGGCTCGAGGTTCTCGACCAGCGTCAGGTCGAGGCCGGCCAGCGCGGCCCTCACGGTCCCGGCATGGGCGCCCAGGACCGCCACGACAGGCCGCGCTGCCGAGGCCAGGGCGGCTTCAGCGGCGCGGCGCGCCATCGGCCGGCCGGCATAGGGCGCGAGCATCTTCGGCGCCGGCCCGAACCGGGAGCCGAGGCCGGCGGCGAGGATTACCGCGCCGATGCGCGGCTCAGGCACCGTCACCGCCCGATCGCGGCTGGCCGCGCAGCGGAATCTCGGTGAGCAGGCCACCGACGCCGAGGCGCACGATGTCGGCCCGCGTCACGGGAAGGCCCGCAAGCAGGCGGTGCAGGACGAAGTCGAAGCCGTTCTCCTTCGGCGAGCGGGCGCAGCCCGGCGCGCCGATCACCGGCACATCCCCGAGGGCGCCGAGCAGCAGCAGGTTGCCGGGATCGACCGGCATGCCGAACTGCTCGACCCGGCCGCCGGCGGCCTCCAGCCCCGCGGGGATCACGTCGCGCCGGTCGGCGATGGCCGAGGCGCCGAACACCACGACCAGCTCCGCCCCCTCCGCCACCGCAGCGGCCAAGGCACCCGCGACCGCGTCGGCCTCGTGCCGTACACGCGCCTCCGCAGCGATCCGCGCGCCCGTCGGCGCCAAGCGGTCGGCCAGCACGCGCAGGGTCTTGGTAACGGTGGCCGCCTTCAGGCCGAGCAGCAGCGTCGAGACCACGCCGACCCGCGCGACACGGTAGGGCGCGAGCCGCATCGGCGGCGCGGCGGAAGCCGTGAGCGCCCGCTCCAGCGGCGCGGCGGCGACCGCGTAGGGGATGATCTTGACGGTGGCCACCATCTCGCCCGCAGCCACCGGCCGGAAGGCCGGAAGGGTCGCGACCGTGATCGCCTCGTCCACGGCGTTGACGGCGTCGATGCGGGCGGGCTCGACCACGAAGACGCCCGCGGCCTCAGCGAACAGGTTGCAGCGCCCGGTGAACGGCGCCTCCACCCGCAAGCCCTCCCCCGCGAGATGGTGGGCAAGCCGGGCCGCTGCTGCATCCTCGCCGACATCGCCGGGATCGAGCCGCACCGCCAGGATCTCGGGAACCCCGGATTCGGCGAGACGCAGCGCCGCCTCGGGGGGAATCGGCCGGCCCTTCTTCAGGCTCGCGCCCTCGGCGCGCACGGTATGAGCCGCGATCAGCCCCGCGCTGTCGCGGGTCGCAACGGGTCCGAACTGCATGGTCTCAGCGCCCCGCCGCCGCGTCGCGGTCCGCTGTTCGACCCTTGCGCAGGATCGCGACGAGCTGAGCGAGGATCGACAGCGCGATCTCGGCCGGCGAGACCGCGCCGATATCGAGCCCGATCGGCGCGTGGATCCGGCCGATCGCCGCCTCGTCGAACCCCGCCTCCCTGAGGCGCTCCACGCGCTTCGCATGGGTCTTTCGCGATCCCAGCGCCCCGATATAGGCGCACTCCGCCCGCAGCGCCGTCATGAGCGCCGGGTCGTCGATCTTGGGGTCGTGCGTCAGGGCCGCCAAAGCCGTGTAGGCGTCGAGCGGCCCGATCTCGCGAAGCGCGGCGTCCGGCCATTCGGCGATGAGGCGCACGCCGGGAAACCGCTCCGGACTGGCGAAGGCGGTGCGCGGATCGATCACCGTGAGGTCGAGGCCGAGCTGGCTCGCGAGCGGCACCAGCGCCTGAGAGATGTGCACCGCGCCGACCACGACGAACCGCACCGGCGGCGCGTGGACGGCGACGAAGACGGAGCGCCCGTCGAGCCCCTCGCCGAGGCCGCTCCTGCCGCTGCGCAGGCGCTCGCGCAGCAGGGGCCCGAGCGGGTCGGCGTCGATCTCGGCGGCGCGCACGAGACGCTGGCTGCCATCCTCGGGATCGGTGACGATCAGGGCCGGGCGGCGCGCCGCGCGCTCCGCATTGAGGGCCGACAGGGTGTCGAGGCGCATGGTGGTCTCGGTCAAGAGATTCAGCAAATCGGGGATCGACGCGAAAGCCGGCGGAGCCCCGCGACCTTCGTCCAACTCAAGCCCTCGTCCTGAGGTGCCGCGAAGCGGCGTCGAAGGTTCTTCCAGGGACCGGGCGGGATCGGGAGGATCCTTCGAGGCCTCCGCGTCGCGCCGGCACCTCAGGATGAGGGCGTGGAGGGGAAGATCACCGGGCTCGGCTCAATCGATGCGTTCGACGAAGACGCGGATGCGGCCGCCGCAGGAGAGCCCGGCCCGCCACGCGGTCTCGTCGGCGACACCGAATTCCAAGGTGCGGGGGCGCCCGTCCTCGATCACGTCGAGCGCCTCGGTGATGACCTCGCCCTCGACGCAGCCACCGGAGACCGAGCCGAGAAAGCGGCTGTCGCCGTCGATGACGAGGTGGCTGCCGACCGGGCGGGGCGCCGAGCCCCAGGTCTCGATCACGGTGGCGAGCGCGACCGCGCGCCCCTCCCGCCGCCAGCCCTCGGCGGCGCGCAGGATATCGTCCTCGGTGGAGAGCATGGGCTTCCCGTCCTGAATAGCGCGGTTCCGCCGCCCCCGACCGTCCCGTCACGGGAGAGGTAGGCGTGCGAGGCAGGGATGCCAACCGTTTCCGCAATGCGGCTAACGGAGGCGCTTGCCAGCCAGAAAGGCGGACCTCATCAAGGTCCGGCGATTTTTCGGCAACCGGACGAGGGCGTGGTGTGACGAAGCGGAGCGCGTGGGCAATCCTTCTCACCGTCGCGCTCGCGGGCCCCCTCGCGGCCGCCGAGCCGCTGAAGATCGGGCTCGCCGTCCCCCTGAGCGGGCCCGATGCCGGGTTCGGCCAGGGGGCGCGGCTCGGCGCCGAGCAGGCGGTGGCCGAGATCAACCGCGCGGGCGGGGTGGTGGGCCGAAAGCTTCAGCTCGTGGTGCAGGACGATGCCGCCGATCCGAAACAGGCGGCGGCGATCGCCCGTCGCTTTGCGGGAAGCGGCGTGCGCTTCGTCATCGGCCCGCTCACCTCGGGGGCGAGCGCGGCGGCGAGCCAAGTCTACGAGGAGACCGGCATCCTCTCGGTGACGCCCGGTGCGACCTGGGCCCCGCTGACCCGCCGCGGCGCCGGCCTGCTGTTCCGGCTCTCGGGTAGCGACGCGCAGCAGGGCGCGCTCGGCGGGGCGCTTCTCGCCGAGCGGTTCCGCGGCAAGCCGGTCGCTATCGTCCACGACAAGACCAGCTTCGGCCGCGGTCTCGCCGACGAGGCCGCCCGTGCCCTCAAGGCTCGCGGTGGGGGGGAACGCTTGTTCGAGGGCGTTTCCCGCGACGACCGCGAGTCCGCCGCGCTCGTCGCCAAGCTGCGGGCGCTCGGGATCGAGGCGATCTATTTCGGCGGCCTGGCGGCGCCGGCTGCAAGCCTGATCCGGGCCATGCGCGAGGCCGGCCTGACGACAACCATGATCGGCAGCGACGGCCTGCTCGACAAGGACTTTGCGCAAGCTCCCGGCGCCGAGGGCACGCTGATGACAGTCCCGGCCGCGCCGCCCCGCCTGCCCGAACCGAGGGGCACGAAGACGCCGCGGGGGCCCGAGGCCGACCTGTTCGCCAGCCCGGCCTACGCGGCGGTGGAGGTGATGCGGCAAGGCATCGAGGGCGCACGCTCGACCGAGCCGGCCAAGGTTGCGGCCACCTTGCGTGGCGGCGCCCCGCTCCGAACCGTTCTCGGCGAGGTGGCGTTCGATGCGGGCGGCGATCTCGTGAAGCCGCCCTTCATCGTCACGGCGTGGCGCCGGCTCCCCGACGGGCGGCTCGACTTTGCCGGCAATGAAAGCTCGCCATAGGGGTGTCACGCGGCGGTTTGCGCCGGAAAATCCCGCCTGCGGTCGAGCTTAGGCGGTCATTCCGCGGCGGATATTCTTGCACAAACCGCCTCAGACGCTTAAGTCGCAGGCTTGGTGCCCTTCGCGAAACGCCCGTCGTGCCGCTTGCTCGGCCGAAGGGGGGACTCCCCGATCCGGGAGTTTCGCGAAAGGCGCCCGACGCCCGGCATCGCTGACGCCTCTCGTCCCGAGCGGATCGGACCCGCAGCGCCGCGCGTTTCGCACAATAGACCGATTTTGGATTTGCCGGAGCGCCCTGTGCAGGCAGCCCGGCCGGAGACAGGTGCATGGCGAAAGAGGAATTGATGCAGTTCGACGGCTTGGTCGTCGAGATCCTGCCGGACGCGCGCTACCGGGTGCAGCTCGACCAAGGCCACGAAATCGTCGCCTACACGGCCGGCAAGATGAAGAAGAACCGCATCAAGACCCTGGCCGGCGACCGCGTCACCGTCGAGATGTCCCCCTACGACCTCGAAAAGGGTCGCCTCGTGTTCCGCCACAAGGACGAGCGTTCCGGTCCGCGTCCGCCCCAGCGCGGCGGTCAGCAGTTCCGCCGCCGCTAAGAGCGGCGGACAGCCCTTCGTTTTTTGATCGAGCCTGCTAAGAACCTATCTCGCTAGGCGCTGAGGCTCGGCGCCCTAGTTTGTCGGGATGACCGAGCCTCGCAAGCGCCGCCCGAGCAAGCCGTCAGTTCTGGACGACGGCTATCGCCTGCCCGACGATCTGTGGGCGCGGATGGAGCGCTTGCTGCCTCCACGTCCGCCTCATCCTCTGGGCTGTCACAACCCGCGGACGCCCGATCGCAAGGCGATGGACGCGATCCTGTTCGTGCTGCGCACCGGATGCCAGTGGAACGCCCTGACCGCCACCGGGATCTGCACCTCTTCCTCGGCCCATCGCCGGTTCCAGGAGTGGACGCAGGCCGGGGTGTTCGAGGCGTTCTGGCGGGAGGGCCTGCTGGCCTACGACGATCTGGTCGGGATCGACTGGACGTGGTTGTCGCTGGATGCAGCCATGGGCAAGGCGCCCCTGGGTGGGGGAAAAAACCGGCCCCAACCCGACCGACCGCGGCAAGCGCGGGGTCAAGCGCTCGGTGCTCACTGACGGACGCGGCGTCCCGATCAGCGTCGTCATCGCGGGCGCCAACGTCAACGACCATCTTCTCATGGGTGAGACCTTGGACGCCGTACCCGTCGCCCGGCCCAAACCGACCAGACGCTCGCCCCTGCACCTGTGCCTCGACAAGGGATACGACTACGCCACCTCCCGGACCTTGGTCGAGGAGCGCGGCTTCACCCTCCACCTGCGCCGCCGAGGCGAGGAGATCCACGCCAAACGCCACCGCGGGGCCAAGGCGCGCAGATGGGTCGTCGAGCGCGCCCACGCTTGGCTCAACCGCTTCCGTGGCATCCTCATCCGCTGGCCCAAAAAGCCCCGGAACTACCGAGCCCTCGTCCACTTCGCCTGCGGGATCATCGCCGCTCAACAAACCCTACCGGAATAGGTTCTAAGCGGCGCCCCATAGGGCACCGCCCAAAACTCCCAAAAATTACTTCCCGAACCGCTCGAACTTCGGGAAGCTGCGGGTCATCAGCGTGCCGGCATCGGAGCGGTGGCCCATCCACTTCTCCAGCATCGCGCTTTGAGCGAGCCGCGCCTGGCCCGAGCCGTCGCGCCAGGGCAAGCCCTCCGCCAGGGTGAAGACGCAGGCATCCGCGAGCTGGCTCTGGCGGCAGCGCTGCAGGCGCACGCCCTTGCCGCGACCGAGTTCCGTCACCTCGGAGGCCGGGAAGACCAGCATCAGCTTGTCGGAGGAGCAGACGGCGATGTGGTCGCCCTCGGCCGGCACCAGCAGCACCGCGCTCGCCCCCTCGTCGAGGCCGAGGATCGCCTTGCCCTTGCGGGTGTTGGCGACCAGTGCGTCGGACGGCGCGATGAAGCCGCGCCCGTCCGAGCCGGCGATCAGCAGCTTGCTCTCGGGCTTGTAGGGCAGAGCGGCCACGATCTCGGTGCCGTCGTCGAGATCGACCATCAGCCGCACCGGATCGCCAAAGCCGCGCCCGCCGGGCAGCTTCGAGGCTTCGAGGGTGAAGACCTTGCCGTTCGAGGCGAGCAGCAGGATCTTTGCCGTGGTCTCGCTGAGGAAGGAGACCTTCAGGGTGTCGTCGCCCTTGAAGGCCACACCCGACAGCTCGGTCACGTGCCCCTTGAGCGCGCGGATCCAGCCCTTCTCGGACAGGATGACGGTGATCGGCTCGCGCTCGACCATGGCGGCGGTGAAGTCGATGCCGGCGGTGTCCGGCGGGTTTTCCAGGGTGGTGCGCCGCTTTCCGAGTTTCGTCTCCGGCCCGAACGTCTTCTTCACCGCGCGGATCTGCTTAGTGATCTCCGTCCACTGGAGCTTCTCGGAGCCGAGCAGCGCCTCGATCCCCTCCTTCTCCTTGGTGAGTTCCTCGAACTCGCGCTTCAGCTCCATCTCCTCGAGCTTCCGGAGCGAGCGCAGGCGCGTGTCGAGGATGGCGTTGGCCTGGACCTCGGTGAGTTCGAACCGGGCCATCAGGGAAGCCTTCGGGTCGTCCTCCTCGCGGATGATGCGGATCACCTCGTCGAGGTCGAGATAGACGATGAGTAGGCCGCCGAGGATTTCGAGGCGCCGTTCGATCTGGCCGAGGCGGTAGCTCGAGCGGCGCTGCAGCACGACGCGGCGGTGATCGACCCATTCGCGCAGGCACTCGGCGAGCCCGATGACGCGGGGGACGACCCCGCCGACCAGCACGTTGAGATTGAGCGGGACCCGCGCCTCCAATTCCGAGAGCCGGAACAGCGATTCCATCAGCATCACCGGATCGACCGAGCGCGAGCGCGGCTCCAGCACGACACGCACGTCCTCGGCCGACTCGTCGCGCACGTCGGCGAGCAGCGGCAGCTTCTTCTCCTGGAGCAGGTCGGCGAGCTTCTCGATGAGGCGGGCCTTCGGCACGCCGTAGGGGATCTCGGTGACGACGATGTTCCAGGTACCGCGCCCCTGCTCCTCCTTGGCCCAGCGGGCGCGGACGCGAAAACCGCCGCGGCCGGTGCGGTAGGCCTCGCGGATGGTCTCGGGCGTATCGATCAGGATGCCGCCGGTCGGAAAGTCCGGTCCCTGCACGAAGGTGCAGAGCTGCTCGGACGTCGCCTCGCGGTTCTGGATCAGGTAGAGCGCCGCGTCGCAGAGTTCGGCGGCGTTGTGCGGCGGGATCGAGGTCGCCATGCCGACCGCGATGCCCTGGCTGCCGTTGGCGAGAAGGTTCGGGAAGGCCGCCGGCAGGACGACGGGCTCCTCCTTCTCGCCGTTGTAGGAGGGGCGGAAATCGACCGTGTCCTCGTCGATCCCGTCGAGCAGCAGCCGGGCGACCTCGGTCAGCCGCGCCTCGGTGTAGCGGTAGGCCGCCGGTCCGTCGCCGTCGATATTGCCGAAATTGCCCTGGCCATCGACCAGGGGGTAGCGCTGGGCAAAATCCTGGGAGAGGCGCACCAGCGCGTCGTAGATCGCCTGATCGCCGTGGGGGTGGAAGTCACCCATCACGTCGCCGACGATCTTCGCGCACTTCTTGAAAGCCGAGGTCGGGTCGAGCCGCAGCAGGCGCATGCCGTAGAGGATGCGCCGGTGCACGGGCTTGAGGCCGTCGCGGGCATCGGGCAGCGCGCGCTGCATGATCGTGGAGAGCGCATAGGCATAGTAGCGCTCCTCCAGCGCCGTCTTCAGCTCGACGCTCTCGATGCCATCGCTCGGCGGCGGCAGGACGGGCTGGCCCATCACTCACTCCACATCGTCAGTTCACTCCGGGCGCCGACCCTGCGTCGGCGTCCGCCACCGTTCTCCGTCTTGACGGGTCACGGTGCCTCTCGAAACGCACCAGAACATAACACGAACACGGTCAACTCTGGCCAGTGCCGAGTGCGACGAATCGTGCGCGTTCCTGCGGCGTGTCTTGCGCCCGTGGGCGCCAGACATGCTGATCGAGGAAATACCCCGTCAAGGTAAACCCCTCCCGAACGTCGCCGGCGTCGGGCGTGCGCCAGCCGCTGCCGGGCTGGTCGCGGTCGCGCAGGAAGGGTGGCAGCGCCAGCAGGCGATCGCGAAACGGCTCGCCAGCCGAGGCGCTGACCGCGCGCCCGCTCTTCGGGGACACGTAGACCAGGGCGTCGTTGGCGCCTGTGGCCGCGCAGTGGGAGAGGTCGAGACCGAAGCCGAGCCCCGCAAGCAGCGCCAGTTCGAACCGCACCATCAGCGCGGGCGCGATCTCGGGATCGTCGAGATGGCCGATCAGCACCTGTGCCGCCGCGTAGAGGTCCGGATGCGGGTCGCGCTCAGGGAGAAGCCGCAGCAGCGCCGAGAGATGCGCGACACCGTAGAGCGCCAACCCCGAATCCATCAGCCGCGAGGCGTTCATGTTCAGCGGCTCGACGGCGTAGGAGCCGAGCGCCCCGTCGAGCCGCGCCCGCCACGTGGCGCGCAGCGTGTTGCCGGGCTGAAGCATCGGCTGCATCCGCCGCGAGCGGCCGCCATGAACGAGCCCGAGATGGCGTCCGTGCTCCGGCGTCATCAGTTCGAGCACGATCCCGGTCTCGCCGTGCTTGCGCAGGCCGATCACGAGGCCATCGTCGGTCCATTGCATGGAAGAGAGATAGTCATTCCGAGGCCGGAACGGGACTGCTTTGCACGCCGAAATCGGGGTGCGATGGCGAATCCATTTCCCGCCCTGATCGAAACCGCTAAGCTTTTCCCGCAATGGGAGATTCGGCGATGGTCGGGCGGCGCGGCGGGGTGGTGCTGGCGATGGTCCTCACGGTTGGCGGCTGCACCGCGGCCGCCGCCCCGCCTTCGCCCTCCGCCTCCACCGGCACCCTCCGCGAGCGGATCGCGGCTTTGGCCTTGCGTCAGGTCGCCTTCGGCTCGGTCTCGCTGATTCCGGTGCGGTTCGCGCACAGCCGCATCGCCGGCCCGTTCGAGGATGGCGGCCGCCAACTCACCTGCGTCTCGACCCGGATGAGCGGCCGCACCTTCGGCAAGCCGGAGCGACCGAAGCTCGTGGTGCGGGAGGAGGCCGGCGCCCTCACCGTCCTGCGCGACGAGGAGGAAGTCTGCGAGGGGCACCGCAGCGAGCCGTTTCCGGAGCTGGATTCGCCGGGGGGTTGAGCGCCTGGCTGCCTGAAGCGCTTGGAAAACGCCTCGCTCCTCATGCCGAGGTGCCGAGCGAAAGCTCGGCCTCGAAGCCCCCCGGAACGGCCGCTCCCACGGAACGGGTGCCGTTGAAACGGGGCGGCGTGCTTCGAGGCTGCTGGCGTATCTCCTCAGCATGAGGATTGTTGGAGACGCCAGTCCAGTTCGGTCAAACAGGCCGCGACACCGGGGTTGCGCACGCGCACGCAAAAATGGTCCCTTCCGGCCTGATGGCTTCCCGCCCCCTGTCGCTCTCCCTCGACCTCATCGCCCGTGCCCATCCCGACACCGTTCCCGACGATCCGAACGCGTTGACGCTGCTCCCGGACGACGACCTCGCGCCCGAACTCGAAGCGATGCTGGCGCGGCGGGCCTCGTCTGAGGGCGGACTTTGGGTGTTCGCCTACGGCTCGCTGCTGTGGAGCCCGGAATTCGCCTTTACCGAGCAGCGGCTCGGCCTCCTGCGGGGCTGGCACCGCCGCTTCTGCCTGCTGCAGCGGCGGTTTCGCGGCACGCCGGAGAAGCCGGGCTTCGTGCTCGGGCTCGACCGGGGTGGGACCTGCCGCGGCGTCGCCTTCCGCCTGGACGAGACCGATCCGCACGCGACCCTGATGCCGGTCTGGCGGCGGGAGATGAAGGGCAAGGGCTACGAGGGGCGCTGGGTCAAGGTAGAGACCGCGGCCGGGCCGGTCACGGCGCTGACCTTCATGGTGAACCGTAGAAGCGACCGCTACGCCGGGCGCCTCTCCGACGAAGAGATCGCGGACAGGATCGCGGCGGCTTGCGGACATCTGGGCCCGAGTGCCGAATATCTGTTCCGCACCGTGGAGGCTTGCGGCCGGCTCGGCATCCACGATCGGCACCTGTGGTCTCTCCAGGCGCTCGTGGCCGAGCGCCTGCGGGACGGGCGCACCGCCCGCGGGTAGGTCTCCGTCATCGCGAGGCGAGGCCGAAGCGATCCAGGGCGCCGCCCGATCCGGCACGGTCGCGTCCTGGACGGCTTCGCGCCGCTCGCCGTGACGGCGAGACGGACTACTGCCCGTCGATCCGGGCGCCGAGGAGCGCGATGGCGCGCTGGTAGACGCCGGCCGCGTTCCAGCCCTGGATCGCGGCGAAGTTCGGCTCGCCGGGCTGGTAGCCCGCGCCGCGCTGCCAGCCGTGTCCCTTGAGAAAGTTCGCCGTGGAGTTCAGCGCGACCGGGGCGCTGTCGAGGCTGCCGCCGACGCCGTAGGTCAGGACGTTCTTCGGCAGGAACTGGGTGTGACCGACCTCGCCGTGGGCCGCGCCGCGGGTCGAGGGCGTCAGCACGCCGCTGTCGACGAGCTTAAGCGCGGCGTAGAGCTGATCGGTGAAGAAGGCCGAGCGGCGGCAATCGTAGGCCAGTGTCGCGACCGCCGAGAGGGTGTTGACGTTGCCCTTCACAGCGCCGAAGCCGGTCTCCATGCCCCAGATCGCCAGGAGCGGGCCCGGCGGCACGCCGTAGCGCTGCTCGATCGAGGCGAAGAGCGCCGCGTTCTGCGCCTTCAGGGCGCGCCCGCGCGAGACGATGGTGTTGCCGCCGCGCTTGGCCAGGAACTGATCGAGCGAGAGCTTGAAGCTCTTCTGGCCGCGATCGGCCGAGATGGTGGCGGTGGAGTAGGAGGTGTTGGCGAGTGCTGCGAGCGCCGCCGGGCTCGCCCGGCCCTTGGCCTCGGCGATGAACTCGTCCTTCCAGGCCTCGAAGCCGGCGGCATTGTTGCCGCACTGCGCCGCCTGCGCCGTGCCGGCGAGCCCCATCAGGGCGGCCACCGCCACCATTCTCAAACCGTGTCCGGTCATCCCACACTCCATCAGGCAGCGGCCTGCTCGGCGCCGCGGCAATCGCAGGGCTTCAGCCGCTCCGCGGAGCCGAGCGCGTTCCACTCAGGGGAATGCACGCCCGGTCTCCGACTTGGCCGAACCATACCTTGGCAGAATCACCGAGCTGTGGCGGCGGTGAGGCACGAAGGGAAGTGTCACACCCCTATTTGGCGGACGAGATCGGTTTGGTTACCGGAGTGTTGGGCCGGCCGCGGCCTCAGTTCACCTCGACCTGCACCACGCCCGGCACGGCGCGCAGCGCGCCCGCGACCTGCGGGGTGGCCTGATAACGGTCCTTCAGGCGGACTTCGACCTCGCGCTCGCCGCCGTCGAGGATCAGGATCAGCGAGACCTCGCCCTCGCCGCGCAGGGTCAGGCGCTGCTGGACCGAACTCAAGGCGCGGTCGTCGCGCAGGAAGATGCGCATGCCCTTCTGGTGGCGGGCGGCGGCCTGATCGAGGGGCTCGGCGGTGGTGATGCGGGCGCGCACGTCCTCGCCCTCGAGGTTCGCCTGGATCGTCAGCACCAGCGGTCGGCCGGGCTCGAGGATGTCGCGGTACTGGTTCAGCCCCTCGGAGAAGATGATCGCCTCGAAGTGGCCGGTCTGGTCCGAGAGGATGACGATGCCGAGCTTGTTGCCGCTCTTGGTGCGCCGTTCCGAACGGTCGAGCACCGAGGCGGCGATCCGCCCGACACTGGCCGTGCCCGCCCGCACCGCCCGGCAGAAATCGGCCCAGGACTGAACCCGCAGCTTCTGGAGGATCGGCCCGTACTCGTCGAGCGGATGGCCCGAGAGGAAGAAGCCGATGGCGTCGCACTCGCGCTTGAGCTTGTCGGTGTGGGTCCAGAACTCGTGCGGCGGAATACGAAGCGCCACGTCGGCGGAAGCGACGCCGCCGAACATGTCGGTGATGCCGGAGGTCTCGGCCTCGGCCGCGCCTTGGGCCATCTTCATCATCGGCTCGACCGCGGCCCAGGCCCGTGCCCGGTCCGGCTCGATGCAGTCGAGCGCACCGGCCGCGATCAGGTTCTCCAGCGTGCGCTTGTTGACGTGGCGCGGGTTGAGACGCCGGGCGAAGCAGGCGAGATCCTTGAACGGCTTGTCGCCGCGGGCTTGGACGATCGACTCCACCGCCGCGCGGCCGACGCCCTTGATCGCGGCGAGCGCGTAGAGGATGCGGCCCTCCTTCACATCGAAGACCACGCCCGAGGTGTTCACCGAAGGCGGCTCGACAGTGATCTTGAGGCGCTGCGCGTCCTGGCGGAATTCGGCGAGCTTGTCGGTGTTGTCGATATCGAGCGTCATGGCCGCGGCCAGGAACTCGACCGGATGGTTCGCCTTGAGATAGGCGGTCTGGTAGGTCACGAGCGCGTAGGCCGCGGCGTGCGACTTGTTGAAGCCGTAATCGGCGAACTTCGCCAAGAGGTCGAAGATCTCGTTGGCCTTCGCCTGAGGGATTCCGCTTTCCAGGCAGCCCTTCACGAAGCGGTCGCGCTGAGCGTCCATCTCCGCCTTAATCTTCTTGCCCATGGCGCGCCGCAGCATGTCGGCCTCGCCCAGCGTGTAGCCGGCCAGAACCTTCGCGACCTCCATCACCTGCTCTTGGTAGACGATGATCCCGAAGGTCTCCCGCAGGATCGGCTCCAGCATCGGGTGCGGATACCAGCTCGCCTCGTTGCCGGCGTCGCGCCCGAGCTTGCGCTCGCAATAGACCGGGATGTTGGCCATCGGGCCCGGCCGGTAGAGCGCCACCAGCGCGATGATGTCCTCCAAGCGGTCGGCCTGCATCTCGCACAGCGCCTTGCGCATGCCGGCGGATTCCACCTGGAACACCGCCACCGTCTCGCCGCGCCCCATCGGCTCGTAGGTTTTCGGGTCGTCGAGCGGGATTTGAGCCAAATCCACCTCGATGCCGCGCTGCTTCAGCAAGTCGGTGCAGCACCGCAGCATGGTGAGGGTCTTGAGGCCCAGGAAGTCGAATTTGACGAGGCCGGCCTGCTCGACCCACTTCATGTTGAACTGGGTCACCCGCATGCCCGTCTTCGGGTCTCGATAGAGCGGCACCAGTTCCTCGAGGGGCCGGTCGCCGATCACCACGCCGGCGGCGTGGGTGGAGGCGTGGCGGTGCAGGCCCTCCAGTTTCTTCGAGATCTCGATGAGGCGGGCGACGATCGGCTCTTCCTCGATCGCCTGCTGCAGCTTGGGCTCGCCCTCGATGGCTTGCGCCAGGGTCACGGGGTTGGCCGGGTTCTGCGGCACGAGCTTGGTCAGCTTGTCGACCTGCCCGTACGGCATCTCCAGCACGCGGCCGACGTCGCGCAGCACGCCGCGGGCCAGTAGCGTACCGAAGGTGATGATCTGCCCGACCTGCCGCTCGCCGTAGCGCTGCTGCACGTAGCGGATCACGCGCTCGCGGCCCTCGACGCAGAAATCGATGTCGAAGTCCGGCATCGAGACGCGCTCGGGGTTGAGGAAGCGCTCGAACAGCAGGCCGAAGCGGAGCGGATCGAGATCGGTGATGAGGAGCGACCACGCCACCAGCGAGCCCGCGCCGGAGCCGCGGCCGGGTCCCACGGGGATGTCGTGGTCCTTGGCCCACTTGATGAAGTCGGAGACGATCAGGAAGTAGCCCGGGAACTTCATCTTGACGATGACGTCGAGCTCGAACTTCAGCCGCGCGCGGTAATCCTCTTCCGTGAAACCCGGCGCGGTGCCGTGCTGCTTCAGGCGTAAGCCCAGCCCGGCCTCGGCCTGGCGGCACAGCTCGGTCGGCTCGTCGGCGGCCACCGCCTGGACCGGGGCGTCGGCCGCTTCGGCCAGCACCTCGGCCATGGGCGGAGCCTCGCCCGCGGCGACGCTGGCGAAGTTCGGCAGGATCGGCTTGCGGGTGCGCGCCCGGACGGCGCAGCGCATGGCGATCTCGACGGAGGCCGCGAGCGCGTCCGGCAGATCGCGGAACAGCTCCATCATCGCGGCGCGTGTGGTGAAGGCGTGCCGCGGCGTCAGCCGGCGGCGGCGCTCGTCGGAGACGAGGCGGCCGTCCGCGATGGCGAGCAGGGCGTCGTGGGCGTCGTAATCGCCGGGCTTGGCGAAGAACGGCTCGTTGGTGGCGACGATGCCGAGGCCGTTGCCGTCGGCGAGCCGCAGCAGCTCACGCTCGACGGCTGGGCCGTCGTCGAGGCCGTGGCGCTGGATCTCGACGTAGAGGCGCTCCTCGCCGAACGCCGCCTTCAGCACCTCCAAGCGACGCGCCGCCTGATCGGCGCGGCCGGCGCGCAAGGCGGTGTCGAGCGGGCCCGTGAGCCCGCCGGTCAGGCCGATCAGCCCGTCGACATTGCCCTCGAGCGCCGAGACGGCGAGGTTGGGAGCGGCGCCGAGCGGACCGTCGAAATGGGCGCGGCTGCCGAGCCGCAGCAGGTTGCCGTAACCGGTCTCGTCCTGAGCGAGCAGCACGATGTTGGCGCAGCCGGCCTGCGGCATCCGCGCCATCGGGTCGGGCGCCTCGAAGCAGACCGTGAGCTGGAGGCCGGCGATCGGCTGGATGCCGGTGCCGGCGGCCTTCTCCGAGAATTCCAGCGCGCCGAACAGGTTGTTGGTGTCGGTGAGCGCCAGCGCGGGCTGCCGGTCGGCGGCCGCCGCCTTGACGAGGTCAGCGACCTTCACGCCCCCTTCGAGCAGCGAGTAGGAGGAATGGACGTGGAGGTGGACGAAGCCGACTTCTTTGAGCGTGCGCGCCATCGGGATCTTTTTGCTCGGCCTCACGGGGCCGGCCAGGATCCCGATTCAGGGTCACGGAGTCGATGCGCTTCGGTGCATGGGCCACGGATATCCACCGCCCGTGCCCCGGCCGCATCAGCTCGGGCGGTCGATTTCCCGCTTTCGGCCAACAGGCTCCGCTTTCCTGTGCATCGCCCGCCGCCGCCGGGAACGAAACAGGATCGCTTAACGGATCGGCGCCAAAGCTACCGCCCAGAGCGCAACGGCACCGAAGAGCAGGCCGAAGGCGGTGAACTCGACGACGCTGGTGAGGAACACGCGCTTGGTCATGGCTTCCACTCCCTGTTGATGGAGTGATTTTTGTTCCTGTTTTGTTCTGTGTAAAGCCTGGGGACGCGGCAACTCAGCGGAAGGGTGAACGATGTGTTGCTAGGGCCACAAGCGACGCATGAGGGCGCGAGCGCCGGATGAGTCCGGGTGCGCTCTGGGTCCAGTCCAGGTGCGTAGGACGAGGCGCCGCCTTTTCTCCGTCATCGCGAGCGCCAGCGAAGCGATCCAGCCGCGTGACCGTTCCGGACGGAGCGTGATCTGAATCGCTTCGGCTCCGCCTCGCAAATGCAGCGGAGCGGATCGACCGGCAGCCCGCATCGGCCGGGGGTACGAGGTTGAAGCGGGCGTTTCCGAGCGTCGCCCCTAGCCCACCTGCTCGATCATGCCGTCGCGGATCGTCACCCGCCGGTCCATGCGGGCGGCGAGCTCCATGTTGTGGGTCGCGATCAGCGCCGCGAGACCGGAGGCGCGCACGAGCTGGAGCAGGATGCTGAACACCCGGCCCGAGGTCTGCGGATCGAGATTACCGGTCGGCTCGTCGGCCAGCAGCAGGCGGGGGCCGTTGGCGACGGCGCGGGCGATGGCGACGCGCTGCTGCTCGCCGCCCGAGAGTTCGGCCGGGCGGTGCGGCAGGCGGTCCTTGAGGCCGAGGAAGCTCAGCAGTTCGGCGGCGCGGGCCTCCGCTTCCTTGCGGGCGAGCCCGCGGATGAGTTGGGGCAGCACCACGTTCTCCAGCGCCGAGAACTCCGGCAGCAGGTGGTGGAACTGGTAGACGAAGCCCATCTCCTCGCGCCGCAGGCGGGTGCGCTCGCCATCCGACATGCCGGCCGTCGGCTGGCCGCCGATATAGACCTCGCCGCCGTCCGGCCGCTCCAAGAGGCCGGCAATGTGGAGCAGGGTCGACTTGCCGGCCCCCGAGGGCGCCACCAGGGCGACCAGTTCGCCGGGCCAGATCGCGAGATCGGTGCCGCGCAGAATCTCGAGCGCGCCCTCCCCCTGCTGATAGCGGCGTTGGACGCCCGCGAAGAACAGGGCCGGCACGGGCTGGGCGCCGCCGGCATTCGTCTGAGCCATATCGGGGCGTTCCGTCAGCCGTAGCGCAGGGCCTGCACCGGATCGAGCCGGGCGGCGCGCCAGGAGGGATAAAGTGTCGCCACCAGGGATAGCAGCACCGAGGTGACCACGATGATGACGACCTCGTTCGTGTTCATCTCCGCCGGAATCTCGGCGAGGAAGCGCACGGTCGGGTCCCAGGCGGTGGGAAACAGGGTGCGCTGGATCGGCTTGATGTTGAGGGTGAACAGCACCCCGCCGATGAGGCCGATCGCCGTGCCGACGAGGCCGATCAGCGCTCCGTTGATGAGAAAGAC
The DNA here is from genome assembly GCF_021117295.1 of Methylorubrum sp. B1-46. NCBI lineage: Bacteria > Pseudomonadati > Pseudomonadota > Alphaproteobacteria > Hyphomicrobiales > Methylobacteriaceae > Methylorubrum > Methylorubrum sp. B1-46. Next base: position 1,061,185 of record NZ_CP088247.1, read on the forward strand.
CCGCATGATCGTGCCCGGCGTCGCCCCCATCGTGCGCAGGATCGCGATGTCCGAGGACTTGTCGCGCACGAGCAGGATGAGCCCCGAGATGATGTTGAGGGTCGCCACGATGACGATGAGGTTGAGGATCAGGAACATCACATTCCGCTCCACCTCCAGGGCCCCGAAGAAGGTGCGGTTGGTCTGGCGCCAGTCGGTCAGTAGAATCGGCCGCTCGGCCGCCATCTCCAGGGGCTCGCGCATCTCGCCGACCGCGTCGGCGTTGTCGATGTAGATCTCGATGACGCTGACGTCGCCGTCGCGGTTGAAGAAGGCCTGCGCCTCGGCGAGCGGCATGAAGGCCATGGTGGTGTCGAAATCGGTCACACCGATCTCGAAGATCGCCTTGACGGTGTAGGCCTTGGTGCGGGGCGCGGTGCCGAAGGGCGTGCTCGCCCCCTTCGGCGTCGAGAGGGTGACCTGATCGCCCGCCTGGAGGCCGAGGGAATCGGCGAGCCTTTTGCCGAGTGCGACCCCTTCGCCGGTGTCGAAGCCCTCCAGCGTGCCGCTCTTGATCGCGCCGGAGACCGCCGGGATCTTCGGCAGGTCGGCTTCCCGCACGCCGCGCACGAGCACGCCGGATCCGCCATAGGGCGAGGAGGCGAAGGCCTGCCCCTGCACCATCGGCACCACGGCGCGCACGCCCGCGACCTTCTCCAGCCGGTCGGAGAGATCGACGTAATCGGTGAAGAGGCGGTCGATCGGCGCGGCGAAGACGTGGCCGTTCAGCCCGATGATCTTGGAGCGCAGTTCCGAGCGGAAGCCGTTCATCACCGAGAGCACGATGATGAGGGTGGCGACCCCGACCGCGATGCCGAGCACCGAGAACAGAGCCACCACCGAGACGCCGCCGCCCCGGCGCCGCGCCCGCAGGTAGCGGCCGGCGATGATCCACTCGAACCCGGCGAAGGGCGGCGTGGAGGCGCTCGCGCGGGCGTTCTTCAGCCGTGCCAAGACGCCCTTCAAGGAGACGCCAGCCTTACCCAACGCGAGCGCCATCGCGGCCGGTCCTCAGACGCGACGGATGCGAGCGGGAAGATCGACGGGATCGAGGGTCTCGCGCTCCCCGCTGGCGCGGCGCTTCAGCTCGATCTTGCCCTCGGCCAGCCCCTTCGGGCCGACGATCACCTGCCAGGGCAGGCCGATGAGATCCGCGGTGGCGAACTTGGCGCCCGGCCGCTCGTCACGGTCGTCGTAGAGCACGGAGAGGCCGGCCGTCTCCAGCGCCACCTGGATCTCGGCGCAGGCCCCGTCGCAGGCGGCATCGCCGACCTTGAGGTTGATCAGCGCCACGTCGAAGGGGGCGATGGCGTCCGGCCAGATGATGCCGGCCTCGTCGTGGCTCGCCTCGATGGTGGCCGCAACGAGCCGGCTCGGGCCGATGCCGTAGGAGCCCATATGGACCGGCCGCTCCTGGCCGTCGGGACCGGTGACGACCGCCTTCATCGGCGTCGAGTACTTGGTGCCGAAATAGAAGATGTGGCCGACCTCGATGCCGCGGGCGGAGAGGCGCGCGGTCTCCGGCACCTCGGCGAAGACCGCCTCGTCGTGCATCTCGTCGGTGGCGGCGTAGTGCGAGGTCCAGGCATCGACCACGCCCTGCAAGCCCGCCACGTCGTCGAAATCGACGGACGGCGGCGGCACCGGCATGTCGAGATAGGCGCGGTCGCAGAAGACCTCGCTCTCACCGGTCTTGGCCAGGATGATGAACTCGTGGCTGAGATCGCCGCCGATGGGGCCCGTGTCGGCGCGCATCGGAATGGCTCGAAGGCCGAGCCTCTCGAAGGTGCGGAGATAGGAGACGAAGACCTTGTTGTAGGAGTGGCGCGCGGCGGCCTGATCGAGGTCGAAGGAGTAGCCGTCCTTCATCAGGAACTCGCGCGAGCGCATGGTGCCGAAGCGCGGGCGCACCTCGTCGCGGAACTTCCACGAGATCTGATAGAGGTTCTTGGGCAGATCCTTGTAGGAGCGCGCGCTGGCGCGAAAGATCTCGGTGACAACCTCCTCTGCCGTCGGCCCGTAGAGCAACTCGCGCTCGTGCCGGTCCTTCAGGCGCAGCATCTCCTTGCCGTAGGCCTCGTAGCGGCCGGATTCCCGCCAGAGATCGGCGGCCTGGATCGTCGGCATCAGGATCTCGATGGCGCCCGCGCGGTCCTGCTCGGCGCGGATCACGTCGCAGACCTTGTTGAGGACGCGCAGACCCAGCGGCAGCCAAGCGTAGATGCCGGCGGCCTCCTGGCGGATCATGCCGGCGCGCAGCATCAGGCGGTGCGAGACGATCTCCGCTTCCTTGGGCGTCTCGCGCAGGATCGGCAGGAAGTAGCGGGAGAGACGCATCGTTCGACCTTGGAAGCGGGCAGGCGCAGCCGGAGAGGAGCTAGGCCAGCATGCGAGGGCACACAACACATTGCCCCCGCAAAACACAAGCGCCCTGCGAACACAGGATCGGACGGCAATGAGGCGGAAGGAAGCCGGCGAAGCGCCGGTGGGCCGCCGCGTCGACCAGCTGAAGAGACGGTTTGCCGCGCCCCTTGCAAAAAAGCGCTGCGAACCGTCTCTCCCCTGATGACACCGGGAAATCTTCTTCCTATAAGCAGCGCCGTGATGGTCGCAGTCCACGAGGCAGCGCACGGTCCGGGTCTTGGGAGGAACAATCAGCCAACGCGCCGCAAGCAATGCGCGATATAATCTAGGCTGAAAAATACTTCGGTTTTCCAAAGCAAGGCCTCGTGCCTTGCTTTTTGTTTTTGGACTGTGGCTCTTCTCGTGCCTTGCGGGATCCTCGGCCTGCGGCGTCCGTCGCCTTTCGCGACTACAGGCGGGCGAGCGGGAAGATCAGCAGCGCGACGAAGAAGGCGAACGCGGCCAGTACGGTCGTCAGCAGCGCTTTCTCGCGCAGGCGCGGGCTCGCGGGCGCCCCCGGATCCTGGCCCGGCACCAGCCGGTGCGGATCGGCCTCGGCGGCATTGCCCAGCGGCAGGATCGCGAACAGGAAGGTCCACCACAGGACGAAGTAGAGCGCCAGCGCGCCGAACACCGTCAGCTCGAACCCCTTCACGGCCACCGTCGCGAACAGCGCGACCAGCACCGCCACCGTCAGGAGAGTCAGCGGCGTCGAGGCGGTGACGGTGCGAAGAGGCGAACGGGTCATCGTTTTCAAACAATCATGCAGCGGCCGGGCCGGGGCCCGACCGATCTCCTCACTCTTGTTCTTGCATCGTCCAGAAAGCCGGGGACCACCTTTCGGGACGATGCTCTCGAACCGGAGGCGGTCGCTCAGACCTGCTCCAGTTCCACCAGCGTGCCCAGGAAATCCTTGGGGTGGAGGAAGATCACCGGCTTGCCGTGGGCGCCGATCTTCGGCTCGCCGGTGCCGAGCACGCGGGCGCCAGCCGCCTTCATCTGGTCGCGGGCCGCGATGATGTCCTCGACCTCGTAGCAGACGTGGTGGATGCCGCCGGCCGGGTTCTTGTCGACGAAGCCTTGGATCGTCGAGTTCTCTCCGAGCGGCGACATCAGCTCGACCTTGCTGTTGGGCAGTTCCACGAACACCACCGTCACGCCGTGCTCGGGCTGCGGCAGGGGCTCGGTGACCTTGGCGCCGAGCGTGTCGCGGTAGACTGCGGTCGCCGCGTCGAGATCCTTCACCGCGATGGCGACGTGATTGAGCCGTCCGATCATCTTTTCCTGCCTCCCAACCCTGATCCCGTCATTGCGCGCGGCAGCGAAACAATCCAGCGGCGCGACATCGGGGAATGATGCGGATCGCTGGATTGCTTCGGCTTCGCCTCGCACTGACCGGGCGTGTCTTTAGACTATCACACCTCCACCACCTGCACGTGGCAGGCGGGCTTCTTGCCCCAGGCCTCGTTGACGGCGGAGCGCACGGCGCGGTCGACCGCGATCTCCACGGCCTCCGAGTCCTTCATCTTGCCGCGCGACAGGCCATTGATCGTTCGGTTGACCGTATCGACCACGGTGTCGAGCAGCGGCTCGCCGCTCCGGCCGCGATTGGGCAGGCCCATGATGTCCACCGCCGGATCGCCGGCCATCTCGCCGCGCTCGTCGATGGCGAGCGCCACCGAGACGATGCCGGTCTGCGAGAGCTTACGCCGCTCGGGGATCGCCCGGTCCTTGGAGTCGATCAGGACATTGCCGTCCTTATAGAGCCGCCCAGCGCGGACGTGCTCGACCACCTCGGGCGTGCCCGGCGCGAGACGGACCACCGCGCCGTTGCGGGCCTTGATCACCGACTCGACGCCCTGCGAACGGGCGAAACGCGCGTGCTCGTCGAGATGCAGCGCCTCGCCGTGAACCGGCACGACCGCCTTCGGCCGGGTCCAGGAATACATCGCCACCATCTCCTCGCGGCGGGGATGGCCGGAGACGTGGACGAGTTCGGTGCGGTCGGTGATGACCTCGATGCCGTCCTCGATCAGGTCGTTGATGATGGCGCCGACATCGCGCTCGTTGCCGGGAATGGCGCGCGAGGAGAAGATCACCCGGTCGCCGGCCGTCAGCGAGATCGCCGGATGGTCGTGGCGCGACACCCGCGACATGGCCGCCCGCGGCTCGCCCTGCGAGCCGGTGAGCAGGCAGACCACCTTGTCGCGTGGGATGTGCGAGAAGGAATCCGCCGAGAGGAAGTCCGGCAATCCGTCGAGGTAGCCGCATTCGCGGGCGACATCGATGACCCGGTCCATGGCGCGCCCGACGGCGATGACCTGACGCCCGCAGGCCTGGGCGGCTTCCGCCACGGCACGGATGCGCGCGACGTTAGAGGCGAAGGTCGTCACCGCCACACGATGCGGCGCGTTCTCGATCAGCTTGCGCAGAGTCGCGGAGACCTCGGACTCGCTCGGCGAGCGGCCCTCGCGCAGGACGTTGGTGGAATCGCAGACCAGCGCCAGGATGCCTTCGTCGCCGAGCCTGGTGAAGGCTTCCGGCGAGGTCGTGTCGCCGGCCACCGGCGTGTCGTCGAGCTTCCAGTCGCCGGTATGGAGCACGAGGCCGTGCTCGGTGCGGATCGCCACCGCATTCGACTCGGGAATCGAGTGGGCCACCGGCACGAATTCGATCTCGAACGGACCGACGGTGACACGCCGACCCGGCTTGATCTCGCGCAGATCGACCTTCGGCGCGCCGGGCTCGGAGAGACGACGTGTCTCCAGAAGCTGCTTGGCGAAGCGCGTGGCGTAGACCGGCGCCTTAATGCGCGGCCACAGCTCCGAGATGGCGCCGATATGGTCCTCGTGCGCGTGGGTGATGAAGATGCCGAGGAGGTCCTTCTTGCGCTCCTCGATGAAGGTGAGGTCGGGGAACATCAGGTCGACACCCGGCAGCCCTTCCTCGCCGGCAAAGCCCATCCCGCAATCGACCATGATCCATTTGCGCTGCTTCTCGGGTCCGATCCCGTAGAGGCCTGCATTCATGCCGATCTCGCCCACGCCGCCGAGCGGCACGAAGACGAGTTCGTCCTGCCGTGTCGTCATCTTGTCCGTCTATCCAGTCTCAGGCCGCCGTCGCGGCACTTCCGAAATGCACCTCGCCCGCCGTCACGGTTCGTCGGGTTCCATCCGGGGCGAGGATCACGAGCCGCCCCCCCTCGTCGATCGTTTCAAACATGCCCGTCAGCGTGGCCTCGGCCATGCGAACCGACACGGGGGCCCCTACCCCCGCCGCGCGCTCAAGCCACCGCCGCCGGATATTCGAGAATCCGCGCCCCTTGTTCCAGATCCGGACGGCTTCGACAAATCGTTCCGACAGGAATTCGAGCAGCATCGGCGCATCCGCCGCGGAAAACGCCGAGAGCGCCGCCGCCGGATAGGGCAAACACTCGGGTGTGGCCGCGATATTCACACCGAAGCCGACCACGACTGCCCGTCGCCCACCCGGCAGCGTCTCGGCCTCCAGCAGGATACCGGCGAGCTTTTGGCCGTCAGCGAGGACGTCGTTCGGCCATTTCAAATGGATAGCGGCGTTTGAGGGAGCAATGCCCTGCGGCGCCAGCGCATCCCCTCTCTCCGCATGCGGGGAGAGGACTTCGACGACGACGAGGTCGTCACGACCCTCTCCCTGCCTACGGGGAGAGGGGGCTGAACGGCAGGCGTCGCGCAAAGCGTCTACGAGTGCGCAACCGGCGACGAACCCCAGGGTTGCCACCATCTCCGGCGCGACACCCGCCACCGGCAGCAACAGGCTCGCGGCGAGGTTACCCTCCGGTGAGGTCCAGGCATTACCGCGGCGGCCGCGGCCGGCTTCCTGGCGTTGGGCCGTGACCCAGAGCGGGCCCACCTCGCCGCCATGGGCGAGGCGCATCGCCTCGCTGTTGGTCGAATCGAGCCGGTCGTGGCTGTGAAGCCGGTATCCCTCGGACCGGGCCGCCTGACTTAAGCGGAACTGCATCCGCCTCAGAACAGCGCCTTTGCCGCATCACCCGCCGCCGCGACCAACGGGGCCGGGACGAGGAAGAACAGCACGACGACGGCGCTCGACACGCCGAGCACGATGGCCGAGCCCGGCGGGATCCGCTCATAGGGGGCCTTGGCCTCGTCGAAGTACATCACCTTGACGAGGCGGAGGTAGTAGAACGCACCCACCACCGAGGTCACCACGCCGACGACGGCGAGCGTCACCAGCCCCGCCTTGATGGCGGCGGCGAAGACGTAGAACTTCGCGAAGAAGCCGGCGAGCGGCGGGATGCCGGCAAGCGAGAACATCATCGCGGCGAGGCAGAAGGCCAGCCACGGATGCGTGCGCGAGAGGCCCGAGAGATCGTCGATCGTCTCGAACATCTTGTCCTTGCGGCGGAGCGACAGCAGCACGGCGAAGGCGCCGAGCGTCATGGCGAGGTAGATCACCATGTAGATGATGACGCCGCGCACGCCCTCCTCCGAGCCGGCGGCGAGCCCGATCAGCGCGTAGCCGACATTGCCGATGGAGGAATAGGCCATCAGGCGCTTGATGTTGCGCTGGCCGATGGCGGCGAAGGATCCGAGCGCCATCGAGGCGATCGAGACGAACACGATGATCTGCTGCCAGACCGCCGTCACGTCGGGGAAGGCGCCGATGAAGACGCGTACCGTCATCGCCATGGCGGCGATCTTCGGGGCGGAGCCGAAGAAGGCGGTGACCGGCGTCGGCGAGCCCTCGTAGACGTCCGGCGTCCACATGTGGAACGGCACCGCCGCCAGCTTGAAGGCGACGCCCGCGGCCACGAACACGATGCCGAGCACGATGCCGAAGCTCGTCGCGCCGTTGAGCGCCGTGACGATGCCGGGGAACGAAACGGTGCCGGTGAAGCCGTAGACCAGCGAGGCGCCGTAGAGCAGCATGCCGGAGGAGAGCGCGCCGAGCACGAAGTACTTCAGGCCCGCTTCCGTGGACTTCACATCGTCGCGGTGGAAGGCGGCGATGACGTAGGCGGCGAGCGATTGCAGTTCCAGCCCGAGATAGAGCGAGATCAAGTCGTTGGCCGAGGCCATCACCATCATGCCGATGGTGCAGAGCACGATCAGGATCGGATACTCGAACCGGTCGATGCGCTCGCGCTGGAAGTAGTCGCGCGAGAGCAGGATCGTCGCCGCCGAGCCGATCAGGATCAGCGACTTCATCACCCGCGCGAACGGGTCGGCGATGAAGGCGCCGTTCAGCGTCGTCACGTTGCCCGTCTGCGAGACGACGAGGAAGAAGGTGAAGATCAGGAGGATCAGCGCGCCGACATTGACGCCCTCGGACGAGCGCTCGCCGCGCCACGCCCCGTAGAGCACGAGCAGCAAAGCGCCGACGCTCAGGACGATCTCCGGCAGGACCGGCGTGATCGCCGGCAGGACGGACTGGATCGGGGTCATCGCGCGGCGGCCTCGACGGTTTTCTGGGACTCAGGTCCAGCCATGTTCTCGGCCGCCGCGAGCTTCGCCGCCTTGGCGGCGGCCTCGGCGGTCTGCGTGTTGCCGAGTGCGCCGCGCATGTTCTGCACCAGCGCCTCGGTGGAGGGCGCGAAGGTGTCGAGCACGGGGGCCGGATGCACGCCGTACCAGATCGTCAGCGCGACGAGCGGCGCGATGATGATTTTCTCGCGCGTGTCGAGATCGAGGATGCCCTGGAGGTTAGGCTTGTCGAGCTTCCCGTAGATCACCCGGGCGTAGAGCCACAGCGCGTAGCCCGCCGACAGGATGATGCCAAAGACCGAGAAGAAGGCGACCGTCGGGTTGGCCTTGAAGGCGCCCGTCATCGCCAGGAACTCGCCGACGAAGCCCGACGTGCCGGGAAGGCCGACATTGGCCATGGTGAAGACCATCATCGCGGCGGCGTAGAGTGGCATCCGCTTCACGAGGCCGCCATAGGCGGCGATCTCGCGGGTGTGCATCCGGTCGTAGACGACGCCGACGCAGAGGAAGAGCGCGCCCGAGACGATGCCGTGCGAGATCATCAGGAACAGCGCGCCCTGGATGCCCTGCTCGTTAAGGGTGAACAGGCCGAGCGTCACGAAGCCCATATGCGCCACGGAGGAGTAGGCGATCAGCTTCTTGATGTCGGTCTGCATCATCGCGGTGAGCGAGGTGAAGATGATCGCGATCACCGACAGCGCGAAGACCAGAGGCGCGAACTCGGCCGACGCATCCGGCAGCATCGGCAGCGAGATCCGGATGAAGCCATAGCCGCCCATCTTCAGCAGGATGCCGGCCAGGATCACCGAGCCCGCGGTCGGCGCCTCGACGTGGGCGTCGGGGAGCCAGGTATGGACCGGCCACATCGGCATCTTCACCGCGAACGAGGCGAAGAAAGCGAGCCAGAGCCACCATTGCATCCCGACGGGGAAGCGATGCTGGAGGAGCGTCGGGATGTCGGTGGTGCCGGCCTCCCAGTACATCGCCATGATGGCGAGCAGCATCAGCACGGAGCCGAGCAGCGTGTAGAGGAAGAACTTGAAGCTCGCGTAGATGCGCCGCTTGCCGCCCCAGATGCCGATGATGAGGAACATCGGGATCAGACCAGCCTCGAAGAACAGGTAGAACAGCACCAGATCGAGGGCGCAGAACACACCGATCATCGTCGTTTCCAGCACCAGGAAGGCGACGAAGTACTCCTTGACCCGGTTCTCGACCGACAGCCACGAGGCCCCGATGCAGAACGGCATCAGGAAGGTGGTCAGCAGAATCAGCGGCATCGAGAAGCCGTCGACGCCGAGCTTGAACCGGATCGTCTCGGCCAGCCACGCATGGCTCTCGACGAGCTGGAAGCTCGGGGACGCGATGTCGTAGCGGGCCCAGGCAGCCAGCGAGAGCAGGAAGGTGACGATCGTGGTGATCAGCGCGGCCCAGCGGGCATTGCGCTTCACCGCCGCCGTCTCCTCACCTAGGGTCAGGATGAAGGCGGCGCCCGCGAGCGGGACGATCAGGAGCCCGGAGAGAATACCGAGGCCGAGCATCAGTGGGTCCCCCCAGGCACGCCGGAGACGAGGTACCACGTGATCAGGCCGGCGACCCCGACGAGCATCACGAAGGCGTAGTGGTAGACGTAGCCGGTCTGGAGGCGGACCACGCCGCGGGTGATGTCCACGACCCGGGCCGAGATGCCGTTCGGGCCCAGCCCGTCGATGATGCGGCCGTCGCCCTCCTTCCAGAGGAACAGGCCGAAGTTCTTGGCCGGCCGCACGAAGATCCGGTCGTAGATCTCGTCGAAGTACCACTTGTTGAGCAGGAAGCGGTACAGGATCGGCTGAGACTCCGCGATGCGGTGCGGCATGTCGGGCCGGCGGATATACATCCAGAAGGCCAAGAGGAAGCCGAGCACCAGCATCACGAAGGGCGAGGCGGCGACCCAGCCCGGCGCATCGTGGATCTTGTGCATGATGTCGTTGCCGGAGCCGTGCGGCAGCGCATTGCCCCAGAACTTGTCCATGTCGTGCCCGATGAAGCGCTCCTTGAAGATCAGGCCGGCGAACAGGGCGCCGAAGGCCAGGATCGCAAGCGGGATCGTCATCACGAGCGGGCTCTCGTGCGGCGTGTGGGCATGATCGTCGTGGTGCTCGATCGCGCTGTGCGAGGCGGGCTCGATATCGTGGCCCTTGTCATCGTGAGCGACGCCCTCGTGATGGCCCGGCGCGCCGTCGGCCTGGTGAGCGGACGCCGCGTGGGCATGATCATGCGCAGCGTGATCGTCGTGACCATGGGCGCCGTGCGTGACCCAGCGCTGCGGTCCCTCGAAGGTGAGGAAGAACAGGCGCCAGGAGTAAAACGAGGTCATCAGCGCGGCGATTACGGTGGCGAGGAACGCCAGCACGTGGCCGGGGCGGTCGGACATGTAGGCCGCCTCGATGATCGCGTCTTTGGAGTAGTAGCCAGAGGTGAAGGGGAAGCCGATCAGCGCGATGGTGCCGATCGTCATCATCGCCGTGGTAAAGGGGATGTAGCGGCGCAAGCCGCCCATGTTCCGCATGTCCTGCTCGTGGTGCATCGCGTGGATGACCGAGCCGGCGCCAAGGAACAGCAGCGCCTTGAAGAAAGCGTGGGTGAAGAGGTGGAACACGCCCGTGGCGTAGGCGCCGACGCCGAGGCCGACGAACATGTAGCCGAGCTGCGAGCAGGTCGAGTAGGCGATGACCCGCTTGATGTCGTTCTGCACGAGGCCGACGGTCGCCGCGAAGAAGGCGGTGATGCCGCCGATGACCGTGACGACGGTGAGCGCAGTCGGGGCCAGCTCGAAGAGCGGCGACAGGCGCGCGACCATGAACACGCCGGCGGTGACCATGGTGGCGGCGTGGATCAGCGCCGAGACCGGGGTCGGTCCCTCCATCGCGTCGGGGAGCCAAGTGTGCAGCAGGAACTGCGCCGACTTGCCCATGGCGCCCATGAACAGCAGCAGGCAGGCCAGCGTCAGAGCGTGCCAGTCATGGCCGAGGAAGTGGAAGGTCGCGTCCTTCAGCTCCGGGGCTTTCGCGAAGATCGCGTCGAACCCGACCGAGCCGGTCAGCACGAACACCAGGAAGATGCCGAGCGAGAAGCCGAAATCGCCGACGCGATTGACGATGAAGGCCTTCATCGCCGCCGCATTCGCCGAGGGCTTCTCGTACCAGAAGCCGATCAGCAGGTAGCTCGCGAGGCCGACGCCCTCCCAGCCGAAGAACATCTGCACGAGGTTGTCGGCCGTCACCAGCATCAGCATGGCGAAGGTGAAGAGCGACAGGTAGGCGAAGAAGCGCGGCCGGTGCGGATCCTCGTGCATGTAGCCGATGGAGTAGAGGTGCACGAGGGTCGAGACCGAGGTCACGACGACGAGCATCACCGCGGTCAGCGTGTCGACCTTGAAGGCCCAATCGACCACGAGGTCGCCAGCGCTGAACCACTGCGCGACGGGCACGGTCTCGGCCCGACCGTCACCGGTCACGAGGAAGAAGGCGCCCCAGGACAGCAGGGCCGCGAAGGCAAGGCAGCCCGTCGTCACGAGTTCGCTCATCCGCGCGCCGATGAACCGGCCGAACAGGCCGGCGATCAGGGCGCCGATCAGCGGGAAGAAGACGATCGCGTGATACATGGGTCGGTCGTGCCTCGCAGCAGGCGGACGAAGGGGACGGGGCTCTCTTTGGGAGGGAGCGTCAGCCCTTCATCATGCTCACGTCTTCGACGGCGATGGAGCCGCGGTTGCGGAAGAACACCACCAGGATCGCCAGACCGATCGCGGCCTCGGCCGCGGCCACCGTCAGCACGAACAGGGCGAAGACCTGCCCGGTGATGTCGTTGAGATGGGTCGAGAAGGCGACGAGGTTGATGTTCACGGCGAGCAGGATCAGCTCGACCGACATCAGGATGACGATGACGTTCTTCCGGTTGATGAAGATGCCGAGCACGCCGAGCGTGAACAGGATCGCGGCAACCGTCAGGTAGTGGCTCAATCCGATCATCGGCCTCAGACCTCCACGCCCTGCCGCGAGGGCACCTTGATGGTATCGACCGCCATCGCCTGCGTGCGGGCGTTCTGCACGGTGATGTCCTGGCGCTTCACGCCGGTGCGCTCGCGCAGGGTCAGCACGATGGCACCGATCATCGCCACCAGCAGGATCAGGCCGGCGATCTGGAAGGCATAGACGTAGTCCGTGTAGAGCACGCGGCCCAGCGCTTCGGTGTTCGTGGCAGTCTCACCGTGGGCGGCCCGTCCCAGCGGCGCCTGCACGAGGCCCGGATCGATCGTCCAGGTGCCCACCACCAGCAGCAGCTCGATCAGGAAGATCGCGCCGATCAGGCCGCCGATCGGCAGGTAGCGCTGGAAACCTTGGCGGAGCGCGGCGAAGTCCACGTCGAGCATCATCACGACGAAGAGGAACAAGACCGCGACGGCGCCGACATAGACGACGACGAGGATCATCGCCAGGAACTCGGCGCCCATCAGCACGAACAGCCCGGCGGCGTTCACGAAGGCGAGGATCAGGAACAACACCGAGGTGACGGGATTCCTGGCAGCAATCACCATGAAGCCCGAGGCTACGGCGAAGCCTGCGAAGAGATAGAAGAAGGCGGCGGCTGCGGTCATGCGATTTTCAGCATCGGCCGCTCCAGCGAGCGGCTCCCTTCTGCCTCGGTGGACCCTCGGCCGCAGGCGGCGGCCCGTCTAGCGCGTCCAGGATGACGCGCTAGGCTCCTGTTTCCGCATCGTCTTTTTCGAAAGCCGGAAGCCGCCTTTCGGGACGATGCTCTATAGAACTGGGCTGTGCGAGGCACAACCGGCGGCGGACTAGCGGTAGGGCGCATCCATCGCGATATTGCGGGCGATCTCGCGCTCCCAGCGATCACCGTTCTCGAGCAGCTTCTGCTTGTCGTAGAGCAGCTCCTCGCGGGTCTCGACCGAGAACTCGAAGTTCGGCCCCTCGACGATGGCATCCACCGGGCAGGCCTCCTGGCACATGCCGCAATAGATGCACTTCACCATGTCGATGTCGTAGCGCGTAGTGCGCCGCGTGCCGTCGTTGCGGCGCGGGCCGGCCTCGATGGTGATGGCCTGGGCCGGGCAGATCGCCTCGCAAAGCTTGCAGGCGATGCAGCGCTCCTCGCCGTTGGGATAGCGGCGGAGCGCATGCTCACCGCGGAAGCGCGGTCCGCGGTGTCCCATCTCGAAGGGATAGTTGATCGTGGCCTTCGGCTTGAAGAAGTACTTCATGGCGAGGAAGAACCCCGACACGAACTCCTTCAGGAGGAGGCTTCTGGCGACCTGATCGAGCTTCACGGCGCGATCTCCGATTCTCTGGAAGCATTCCCGAGCAAGGTGGTTACCGGCTCGCGCGCGGGAAATGCGACATCAGAAGGGTTGCGATCAGGCTCCCGGCGCGAGGCCGGTCAGCTTGAGGACGAAGGCGACGACGATGACCGAGATCAGCGAGAGCGGAAGGAACACCTTCCAGCCGAGCCGCATGAGCTGGTCGTAGCGGTAGCGTGGCACCATGGCCTTCACCATGGCGATCATGAAGAACAGGAAGCTGGCTTTCAGCGTGAACCAGATCACGCCGGGCACCCAGGTGAAGGGCGCGAACGGGATCGGCGAGAGCCAGCCGCCGAGGAACAGGACCGTGCCGAGCGCGCACATGGTCATGATCGCCACGTACTCGCCGAGCATGAACAGCAGGTACGGCGTCGAGGAATACTCGACCATGTAGCCCGCCACGAGTTCCGACTCGGCCTCCGGCAGGTCGAAGGGCGGGCGGTTGGTCTCGGCGAGCGCCGAGACGAAGAACACGCCGAACATCGGGAACAGCCAGAGCCAGTACCAGCCGAACAGGCCGAGCGCGGTGTCCTGCGCCATGACGATGCGCGAGAGGTTGAGCGAGCCGGCGCAGAGCAGCACGCAGATGATGACGAAGCCGAGAGAGACTTCGTAGGAGATCATCTGCGCCGCCGAGCGGAGCGCGCCGAGGAAGGCGTATTTCGAGTTCGAGGCCCAGCCGCCCATGATGACGCCGTAGACGCCGAGCGAGGAGATCGCGAAGATGTAGGTGATGCCGACATTGATGTCGGCGATCGCCCAGCCGTCGGCGAGCGGGATCACCGCCCAGGACGCCAGCGCCAGCATCGCGAAGACCAGCGGCGCCAGCAGGAAGATCGCCTTGTTGGCGCCCGCCGGGATCACCGGCTCCTTCAGCACGAACTTCAAGAGGTCGGCGAACGACTGGAACAGGCCCCAGGGCCCGACCACGTTCGGACCGCGGCGCAGCTGCACCGCCGCCCAGATCTTGCGGTCGGCGAGCAGCGCGTAGGCGATGAAGACGAGGAGTGCTGCCAGCAGCACGAAGCTCTTCAATGCGATCAGGAGGACGGTGCCGAGCACTTCCCAGAAGGTCATCGCGGGCGTCCCTTATTCCGCCGCTTCGAGGGCGCGGCCCCGGGCGAGGCCGGAGCACTCGGCGAGCACCCGCGAGGCGCGGGCGATCGGGTTGGTCAGGTAGAAGTCGGCGATCGGCGTGGAGAAGGCCGCCTTCTCCGCCGTGCCCGGAAGGGCGGCGAGCCGATCGAGGGTGGCCGCCGCGTCGCAGGCTCCGACCTGGCCGACCGCCGCGAGATGCGGATACGCCGCATACATCGCCTTGCGGAGTGCGGCGAGCGAATCGTAGGGCAGGCGCTTGCCGAGCACGTCGGAGAGCGCGCGCAGGATCGCCCAATCCTCGCGGGCGTCGCCCGGCGGGAAGCCGGCGCGGTTGGCCATCTGCACCCGGCCCTCGAGGTTGACGTAGGTCGCGCTCTTCTCGGTGTAGGCCGCGCCCGGCAGGATCACGTCAGCGCGGCTCGCGCCGGCATCGCCGTGAGTGCCCTGGTAGATCACGAAGGCGCCCGGCCCGATCACCCGCTCGTCGGCGCCGAGGTTGAATACGACGTCGAGCGCACCCGGCTCCAGCATCTGCGTGAAGCTCAAGCCGCCCTCCCCCGGTACGAAGCCGAGATCGAGGGCACCGACGCGGGCGGCCGCCGTATTGAGCACGCCGAAGCCGTTCCAGCCCTCGGTCACCGCCCCGACATCCTTGGCCAAAGCCGCGGCAGCGGCGAGCGCGCCGAGGCCGCCTTCGCCGACCATGACGAGCGGACGCTCGGCCTTCCTCAGCACGTCGAGGAAGCTGTGCTCGCCCTTGGCGATGGAGCCGAGCGTGTCGGTGCCGGCGCCGAGATAGGTGTAGGGGTAGGTCAGGTCCGGCTGCTCGTCGAGGATCAGGCCGATGGAGACCGGGGCCATGCGCCAGCGCTTGCGGATGCGCACGTTGAGGAGCGAGGCTTCCGTGCGCGGGTTGGCGCCGACGATCAGGATCGCGTCCGCCTGCTCGATGCCGGGGATGGTCGCGCCGAGCGTGTAGGCGGCCCGGCCCCAGGCCGGATCGATCGCCTCGGCCGTCTGGCGCGCGTCGAGGTTGATGACGCCGAGCGAGCCCATCAGCGCCTTGAGGGCGAAGATCTCTTCCGCACCGGCAAGGTCGCCGACGAGGGCGCCGACGCGCTTGGGATCGGCGCCTTTTACCTTGGCGGCAATCGCCGAAAAGGCCTCCCCCCAGGAAGCGGGGCGCAGGCGGCCGTTCTCGCGCAGGAACGGGCGATCGAGGCGCTGGAGGCGCAAGCCGTCGACGACGTGGCGCGTCTTGTCGGAGATCCACTCCTCGTTGATCTCCTCGCTGATGCGCGGCTCGATCTGCATCACCTCGCGGCCGCGGGCATCGATACGGATCGCCGAGCCCACCGCGTCCATCACGTCGACGGATTCGGTCTTGTGCAGCTCCCACGGGCGCACGTTGTAGCTCTGCGGCAGGTGGACGAGAGCGCCGACCGGGCAGAGATCGGCGACGTTGCCCTGAAGCTCCGAGCCCATCGCCTGTTCGAGGTAGCTCGTGATTTCCATGTCCTCGCCGCGGCCGATGGCGCCGAGATCCGGCACGCCGGCCACTTCCGCCAGGAAGCGGACGCAGCGGGTGCAGTGGATGCAGCGGTTCATCGCCGTGCGCACCAGCGGGCCGATATACTTCTCCTCGACCGCCCGCTTGTTCTCGCTGTAGCGGGTCGAGTCGACGCCGTAGGCCATCGCCTGATCCTGCAGATCGCAATGGCCGCCCTGGTCGCAGATCGGGCAATCGAGCGGGTGGTTGATGAGGAGGAACTCCATCACCCCCTCGCGCGCCTTCTTCGTCGTGCCGGAGCGCGTCAGCACCTCCGGCGGCTCGCCGTTCGGGCCGGGACGGCAATCCTTCACCGCGTAGGCGCAGGACGCCACGGGCTTCGGCGCGCCCTTCAGCTCGACGAGGCACATGCGGCAATTGCCGGCGATCGACAGCCGCTCGTGGAAGCAGAAGCGCGGGATCTCCGCGCCCGCGATCTCGCAGGCCTGCAGCAGCGTGTAATCGGCCGGAACATCGACCTCGGTGCCGTCGATGAGGATTTTGGTCATCGGGTCATCTCGAAGGTGAGCATCGGGGCGGCGCTCACTCCGCCGCCATCGGCACCGCATCCATGTGCGGGTTCGCGCTGTACTGGTCGATCCGCTTCTCGATCTCGGGCCGGAAGTGCCGGATCAGGCCCTGGATCGGCCAAGCAGCGGCATCGCCGAGCGCGCAGATCGTGTGGCCCTCGACCTGCTTGGTGACTTCGAGCAGCATGTCGATCTCGCGCTTCTGCGCCCGGCCCGCGGCCATGCGCGTCAGCACGCGCCACATCCAGCCGGTGCCCTCGCGACAGGGCGTGCACTGGCCGCAGGACTCGTGCTTGTAGAAGTACGAGATGCGGGCGATCGCGCCGACGATATCGGTCGACTTATCGAGCACGATCACCGCCGCGGTGCCCAGCCCCGAGCCGAGATTGCGCAGGGTGTCGAAGTCCATCTTGGCGTCGATGATCTGCTCGGCTGGCACCAGCGGCACCGACGAGCCGCCGGGGATGGAACAGAGCAGGTTGTCCCAGCCGCCGCGCATGCCGCCGCAATGCTTGTCGATCAGTTCGCGGAAGGTGATGCCGAGTTCTTCCTCGACGTTGCACGGCTTGTTGACGTGGCCTGACACGCAGAACAGCTTCGTGCCGGTGTTGTTCTTGCCGCCGAGGCCAGCGAACCACGCGCCGCCGCGGCGCAGGATCGTGCCGGCCACCGCGATCGACTCGACGTTGTTCACCGTCGTGGGGCAGCCATAGAGGCCCATATTGGCCGGGAAGGGCGGCTTGAGCCGCGGCATCCCCTTCTTGCCCTCGAGGCTCTCGATCAGCGCCGTTTCTTCGCCGCAGATATAGGCGCCCGCGCCGTGGTGAACGTAGATGTCGAAGGGGTAGTCGTGGACGTTGGACTTGCCGACGAGGCGCGCCTCGTAGGCCTCGTCCACCGCGCGCTGAAGCGCGAACTTCTCCGCCACGTACTCGCCGCGGATATAGATGTAGCAGGCATGCGCCCCCATGGCGAAGGAGGCCAGCATGCAGCCTTCGATCAGGAGATGCGGGTCATGCCGCATGATCTCCCGGTCCTTGCAGGTGCCCGGCTCCGACTCGTCGGCGTTGACGACGAGGTAGTGCGGGCGCCCGTCGGACTTTTTGGGCATGAACGACCATTTGAGGCCGGTGGGGAAGCCGGCGCCGCCGCGACCGCGGAGCCCTGAGCCCTTCATCTCGTCGATGATCCAATCCCGGCCCATGTCGAGCAGGAACTTGGTGCCGTCCCACGCGCCGCGCTTCTTCGCGGCATCGAGCCCCGGCGAGTGCTGGCCGTAGAGATTGGTGAAGATGCGATCCTGATCGGAGAGCATGATCCGCTCCTCAACCCTTGCTGCCGCTAAGGTCGGACGCCTGTCCGACCCAGTTCTCCCGGTCGATCCGGCCGGGGAAGGCGAGGTAGGCGCCAACCCAGGCGACTTCCTGCGGCGACCAAGCCGCGACTTGATCGTAATGCCAGACGCCGAGGTCGTTGAGGCGGCGCTGGTTGATCGGGCCGATGCCCTTGATCTTGGTCAGGTCGTCGGGGCGGTCGTCGCGGGGCGCGTCGAGTCCCCTCGGACGGGTTCCGGCCGCGTCGGCGCGGGCCTCCGGGCTTTCGCCCTCGGGCACGTCGTCGCCGGCGCCGACCGTCGCCGGATGATGCGGCGGCTCGGTGCGCAGGACCCTGTCTTCCTCGACGGCCGGATTCTGGGCAGGCGGCGGCGCGGCATCGCGCGCCTGCGCGCGATCCTCCGGCTTCACCGGCACCTCCCCGGCACTCGCCCGCTCGGCGGGGGCATCGACGGCGTTCGACTCGTTGGCGCGCCCGGCCTGCGGGCGAGCCGGCTTAGTCTCGTCCTTGACGCGGGCCTCGGTCGAGGCAGCCTCATCCTTCTTGATGCCTTCCTCGCCGGCGCCTTCCGTCTGCTCGAAGCGCTTGCGCCACGCGCCGACGCGGGAGCCGTCGAACAGGCTCTCGTCAGTCAGGGTGTGGACCGCGTCCTTGGGCTCGGAGGAGATCCGGCCGATCTGCGAGCCGACCTTGACGGGGCGGCCGGCGGCGAGATCGTCCATGAGCTTGTTCAGGCTCTCAGGGGTGAGATCCTCGTAATAGTCCTGGTTGATCTGCACCATCGGCGCGTTGCAGCAGGCGCCGAGGCACTCGACTTCGAGCCAGGAGAAATTGCCGTCCGCCGAGACGTGGCCGGAGGGGCCGAGACGCTCGTGGAGCGCAGCTTTCAGCTCCTTGGCCCCGCAGCAATCGCAGGGCACGGTGCCGCAAACCTGAATCCAGAACCGGCCGACCGGCTCCAGAGCGAACATCGTGTAGAAGGTCGCAACCTCCAGCACGCGGATATGCGGCATGCCGAGCTGATCGGCGACCGCCTCGATCGCCTTTTGCGGCAGCCAGCCGCCATTCTGCTCCTGCGCCTTCCACAGGAGCGGAATCACGGCCGAGGCCTGCCGACCTTCCGGATACTTTTCGATTTGGCCGCGGGCCCAGTCGGCGTTCTCCGGAGTGAACGCGAAGTCTTGGGGCTGCTCGGCGGCGGGGGCTAGCCTGCGGTTCGCCATGGCGTTTCGACCCGTCTCCTCAGCGGTCCACTTCGCCGAACACGATGTCGAGCGTGCCGAGCACGCAGGACACGTCGGCGAGCAGGTGGCCGCGGCACATCCAATCCATCGCCTGAAGATGGGCGAAGCCCGGAGCGCGGATCTTGCAGCGGTAGGGTTTGTTGGTGCCGTCGGAGACGAGGTAGACGCCGAACTCGCCCTTGGGCGCTTCGACAGCCGCATACACCTCACCCTCGGGCACGTGGAAACCCTCGGTATAGAGCTTGAAGTGGTGGATGAGCGCTTCCATCGAGCGCTTCATCTCCCGGCGCGGCGGCGGCGCGAACTTGCCGTCGAGGGAGGCGATCGGCCCCTGCCCGGCGGGCTCGCGCAGCTTGGCGCAGCACTGCTTCATGATCTTCACGGATTCCCGCATCTCTTCCATGCGGATCACCTGGCGGTCGTAGGTGTCGCCGTTCTTCCCCACGGGGATGTCGAACTCCATCTCCTCGTAGAGTTCGTAGGGCTGCGACTTGCGCAGGTCCCACGGGATGCCGGAGCCGCGCACCATCACGCCGGAGAAACCCCAGGCCATCGCCTCGTCCACCGAGACGATGCCGATGTCGACGTTGCGCTGCTTGAAGATGCGGTTGGCCATGACGAGGTTGTCGAGGTCATCGACCACCTGCAGGAACGGATCGCAGAACGCCTCGATGTCGTCGATCAGCGCGGGCGGCAGGTCCTGATGCACGCCGCCGGGGCGGAAGTAGTTGGCGTGAAGACGAGCGCCGGATGCGCGCTCGTAGAAGATCATCAGCTTCTCACGCTCCTCGAAGCCCCACAGCGGCGGCGTCAGCGCGCCGACGTCCATCGCCTGCGTGGTGACGTTGAGGAGGTGAGAGAGCAGTCGCCCGATCTCGCAGAACAGGGTGCGGATGAGCTGAGCCCGGCGCGGCACCTCGATGCCGGCGAGCTTCTCGATCGCGAGGCAGAAGGCATGCTCCTGATTCATCGGCGACACGTAGTCGAGCCGATCGAAATAGGGCGTCGCCTGGAGGTAGGTCTTGTGCTCGATCAGCTTCTCGGTGCCGCGATGGAGCAGGCCGATATGCGGATCGACCCGCTCGACCACCTCGCCGTCGAGCTCCAGCACGAGGCGCAGCACGCCGTGCGCAGCCGGGTGCTGCGGCCCGAAATTGATCGAGAAATTGCGGATGTTGTGCTCAGACATGACCGCAGCCCTCAGCTCGACTTCTTCTCATCGCCCGGCAGCACGTAGTCCGTACCCTCCCACGGCGACAGGAAGTCGAAGTTGCGGAATTCCTGGGTGAGCTTGACCGGCTCGTAGACGACCCGCGCCTCGTCCTGATCGTAGCGGACCTCGACGAACCCGGTGAGCGGAAAGTCCTTGCGCAGCGGGTGGCCCTCGAAGCCGTAATCGGTCAGCAGCCGGCGCAGATCGGGATGGCCCGAGAACAGGATGCCGTAGAGATCGTAGGTCTCGCGCTCGAACCAGTTCGCCGCCGGGAAGACCGGAATGGCCGAGGGAACCGGCGTCGCGGCGTCGGTCTGCACCTTCACCCGCACGCGCATGTTATGGCGCAGACTGAGCAGGTGATAGACGACGTCGAAGCGGCGTGCCCGCTGCGGGTAGTCGGCGCCGCAGATGTCGATGAAGCAGCGGAAGGCGCAATTCGGATCGTCGCGCAGATAGGTCAGCGCGTAGACGATGTCGCTGCCCTGGACGATCAGCGTCAGCTCGCCGAAGGCGATGGTCCAACCCGTGACCGCGGGACCGAGCGCCCCGGCGATGCGCTCGCCCATGGCGCGGAGCGCATCCTCGCCCTGGGCCGCCGCGACGGTGCGGCGGAGCGTGATGCCGTTGGTGGTGATGGCCTCCATCGTGCCCTCCCTCACCGCTCAATCGTGCCGGTGCGGCGGATTTTCCGCTGCAGCAGCAGCACGCCGTAGAGCAGCGCCTCGGCGCTCGGCGGGCAGCCTGGCACGTAGATGTCCACCGGCACCACCCGGTCGCAGCCGCGCACCACCGAGTAGGAATAGTGATAGTAGCCGCCGCCATTGGCGCAGGAGCCCATGGAGATGACGTAGCGCGGCTCCGGCATCTGGTCGTAGACCTTGCGCAAAGCCGGGGCCATCTTGTTGGTCAGCGTGCCGGCGACGATCATCACGTCGGACTGACGCGGCGAGCCGCGCGGCGCGAAGCCGAAGCGCTCGCAATCGTAGCGCGGCATCGACATCTGCATCATCTCGACCGCGCAGCAGGCGAGACCGAACGTCATCCACATCAGCGAGCCGGTGCGGGCCCAGTTGATGAGTTCGTCGGCGGAGGTGACGAGGAAGCCGCGGTCGGCCAACTCGTTGTTGATCGACAGGAAGGTCGGATCGTTCGCGCCGATCGGGCGGCCGGTCGAGGGATCGATGATCCCTTTGGGCGCCGGCGCGATATCGGGCGCGCGGGAAAAGGTCGGAGTCAGGGCCATCTCTGCCTCTGAGCGAGAGCGGAAGGGAAACGACGCGAGAGCAGCCGCGCCGCTAGTCCCATTCGAGGGCGCCCTTGCGCCACTCGTAGACGAAGCCGACGGTGAGGACGCCGAGGAAGACCATCATCGACCAGAAGCCGAACCAGCCAAGTTCCCCGAAGGTGATCGCCCAGGGAAACAGGAAGGCGACCTCAAGGTCGAAGATGATGAACAGGATCGCCACGAGGTAGAAGCGCACGTCGAATTTCATGCGCGCGTCATCGAACGCGTTGAAACCACACTCGTAGGCGGAGAGTTTTTCGGGGTCGGGGCTCGAATAGGCCACGACGAAAGGCGCGATCAGCAGCGCCACCGCGATGAACAGCGACACGCCGAGGAAAATGATGAGCGGCAGGTAGTCTGCCAGCAGGCCGGTCATGCCGCACCTCTCATATGGTTGCGCGTGAGGATCATGAGCGACGGCCCTCGCGACGGTTTCCGGCATGCAGAATCCCTCGGATGGAATTCCTCCAATGCCAGACTGAGCGCGGGCGAGGCTTAGACGAGCCCCCCCGGCGAAACAAGGGCATTGCGCGTCGCACAATCACCTCTTTGCCTGACAGATGGGGGTATCCGTGCCTCGGACGGCGAGACGGATCGGCGCATGCCCTGCCACGCTTGAGCTTTGCCGTTTCATCCCTGCCGTCTCATCGGCTTTTACTCCTGACACGCGGCCTGGCATTTGGCATACCAAGAGGGGTCGCCACAAGAGCGCTCGCTACACCTCCGTTCCCATGCAGGCCGAAGCGCTGCCGCCGTATCGAGGACCCATGTGCTCCGACGCGGTCTTCCGAGACGTCGCATCCATGCCCCGTCGTCGAACCGTCGCATTCCGCGATTCTGCGGCTTGACAGCCCAGAGCGGCCCACCTAAACCCCGCCTCGTCGCCGACACGAGCCCAGCCGGCCGGCGACGCAGAACGCGGGCGTAGCTCAGTCGGTTAGAGTGCCGGCCTGTCACGCCGGAGGTCGCGGGTTCGAGCCCCGTCGCCCGCGCCATGTTCCCAGCTTCAAGCCGGAACATCTCCTTCCAGAAGGTCGCCCGATGATCGCCTTGCGCCAACGCTTGTTGGTGGGCGCCGTCACACCTCGCTCGAGCGTGTCCGCGATGTCACAGAGGCCTGCCTCATCAGACACCGGCAGCTGGCCGCCGCGGTTTCGCCGCACCGTCCGCGGAAGCGGGCGCCTCCTGTGGCAATCCCATTCACCTCGATGCCGAACCTGCGCCTCTCCGTCGTTGCGACTCTGACTATCCTCATGCTCGCCGGCTGCGGCGGCTCCCCTGTGCTCGATGCAGGGACGCCGACATTGCCCGTGATCCTCGACGAGCAGGCGGCCGCCGCCGCGATCTCCCGCTACCGGGCGCAGCATGGTCTCGGTCCGGTCACCCTCGATCGCAGCCTGATCACCGCAGCCTCGTTCCAGGCGAGAGCCAACGCGAGCGCGGGGCGGCTCAGCCACGAGATTGCCGGCAGCTTCGACAGCCGTATGGCGAGCGCCGGGCTCGGCAAGCGCTACGCCTCGGAGAACCTCAGCGCGGGCTCGGAGACCTTCGAGCAAGTGCTCGCCCGCTGGAAGGCCTCGCCCGAGCACAACCGCAACATGCTGATGCCGCAGTTGCGCCGGGTCGGCATCGCCCGGGTCGATGCTCCGGCGACGCGCTACAAGCGCTACTGGGCGCTCGTGATGGCGGGCGAGTGAGGCGAACGGCCCGGGCCCGAGGGGACCGGGCCGCCGACATCACTGAACCTGGGCGAGCAGCGGTTCCATGCGCTTCTGCGTCAGCTTGTTGTGCTGGACGCTCTTGGCCGCTTCGAGGTTGTCGCGCTTGTCGCCGACCACGACCAGGGCGACCATGCCCATCATGTAATGCGGCGAGCATTTGAAGCCGTAGACGCCTTCCTTGTCGAACTTGACCACGGCCTCCTGCCCCACGGCCGACTTCACGTACTCCGCGCCCTCCGGCGCCATGCCCTTGATGGTCTCGACGTTGTGCCCCTTGTCGGTGGGCACGAACTTGATGCTGTCGCCGGGCTTCAACCGGACGAAGGCGGGATCGAACACCATCATTCCGCCCGGCCCGCTGTTCAGCATCTTGACCGAGACCTCGTCAGCCATCGCCGGCAAGGTCACGGCGAGAGCGGCGGCGGCCACCAAAGCCCTGAAGATCATTGCCTGTTTCCTCATAATAATTCTTACTATCATCGACAAACCCGTCGATATACACGAAATATAGAATCCATACCGATCCATCAAATCGATATTTTATTGCGAAATTGATTAGTTATACTTCGATATGCACCACTGCGGCGGCCCTGCGCGGCATAGGCCGGGCGGCCCTTTCAAACCCGCGCGGCTGCGTGTAAACGCGGGGCTTGACGATCATCCCAGCGCCTGCGCCCCCTTGGCGCCGCCTTCGAAACGGCGGTGCGCGAGGGCGAGCGCGCGCGAACTCGATTCAAGGCGCTCAATGCCGAAACGCACCGACATCTCCTCCATTCTCATCATCGGTGCGGGCCCCATCATCATCGGGCAGGCCTGCGAATTCGATTATTCCGGCACCCAGGCCTGCAAGGCCCTGCGGGAAGAGGGCTATCGGATCGTCCTGGTGAATTCGAACCCGGCGACGATCATGACCGACCCGGACATGGCCGACGCCACCTATGTCGAGCCGATCACCCCGGAGATCGTCGCCAAGATCATCGAGAAGGAGCGGCCGGACGCGTTGCTGCCGACCATGGGCGGACAGACCGCGCTGAACTGCGCGCTGTCCTTGAAGCGCATGGGCGTGCTGGAAAAGTTCGGCGTGCAGATGATCGGCGCCACGGCCGAAGCGATTGACAAGGCGGAAGACCGCAACCTCTTCCGCGATGCAATGACCAAGATTGGCCTGGAGACGCCAAAATCGGCGCTCGCCAACGCCTCCGCCGCCAAGAAGGCCGACCGCGACCGCTACCTCGCCGAGAAGGCTCGCATCGAGGCGGCGCAGTCGGATGCGGCTTCCCGCGAAGCGGCGCTCGCCGAGTTCGAGCGGCAGTGGAGCGGGGGCGAGGGCGACCGGCGCCGCCGCTACATCGAGCACGCGCTCGGCCAGGCCCTGATCGCGCTGGCCGAAGTCGGCCTGCCGGCAATCATCCGCCCGTCCTTCACCATGGGCGGCACCGGCGGCGGCATCGCCTACAACCGCGAGGAATTCCTCGAGATCGTCGAGCGCGGCATCGACGCCTCGCCGACCAACGAGGTGCTGATCGAGGAGAGCGTGCTCGGCTGGAAGGAGTACGAGATGGAGGTCGTCCGCGACAAGGCGGACAACTGCATCATCGTCTGCTCGATCGAGAACGTCGATCCGATGGGCGTCCATACCGGCGATTCCATCACCGTCGCCCCGGCGCTGACGCTCACCGACAAAGAATATCAGGTGATGCGCGACGCCTCGCTCGCCGTGCTGCGCGAGATCGGCGTCGAGACCGGCGGCTCGAACGTGCAGTTCGCGATCGACCCGAAGACGGGCCGGATGATCGTGATCGAGATGAACCCGCGCGTGTCGCGCTCCTCCGCGCTCGCCTCGAAGGCCACCGGCTTCCCGATCGCCAAGGTCGCGGCCAAGCTCGCCGTCGGCTACACGCTCGACGAGATCGCCAACGACATCACCGGCGGCGCGACCCCGGCCTCGTTCGAGCCGACGATCGACTACGTCGTCACCAAGATCCCGCGCTTCGCCTTCGAGAAATTCCCCGGCGCCGAGCCGACCCTGACCACCGCGATGAAGTCGGTGGGTGAGGCGATGGCGATCGGCCGCTGCTTCGCGGAATCCTTGCAGAAGGCCCTGCGCTCGCTGGAGACGGGGCTGACCGGCCTCGACGAGATCGAGATCGAGGGCCTCGGCAAGGGCGACGACCACAACGCGATCAAGGCGGCCCTCGGCACGCCGACGCCCGACCGCCTGCTCAAGGTCGCCCAGGCGATGCGCCTCGGAATCAGCCACGAGGAGATCTACGCCTCCTGCGCGATCGATCCGTGGTTCCTGGAGCAGCTCCAGGCCATCGTCGATCTGGAGAACCGGGTGAAGGCGCATGGCCTGCCGATAACTGCAGGCGCCTTCCGCCAGCTCAAGGCCGCCGGCTTCTCCGACGCACGGCTCGCCGTGCTGGCGGATACCGACGAGGACGCGGTGCGCGCCGCCCGCCGGGCCCTCGGCGTGCGCCCGGTCTTCAAGCGGATCGACACCTGCGCCGCCGAGTTCAAGGCGCCGACCGCCTACATGTACTCGACCTACGTCGCCCCCTTCGCCGGCCAGACCGCCGACGAGGCGTACCCGTCCGACAAGAAGAAGGTCATCATCCTCGGGGGCGGCCCGAATCGGATCGGTCAGGGCATCGAGTTCGATTATTGCTGCTGCCACGCCTGCTTCGCGCTGACTGAGGCCGGCTACGAGACCATCATGGTCAACTGCAATCCGGAGACGGTCTCGACCGACTACGACACCTCCGACCGGCTCTATTTCGAGCCGCTGACGGCGGAGGACGTGCTCGAGATCATCGAGACCGAGCGGCAGGCGGGCCAGCTCCACGGCGTGATCGTGCAGTTCGGCGGGCAGACCCCGCTCAAGCTCGCCCGCGCCCTGGAAGGCGCCGGCGTGCCGATCCTCGGCACTTCGCCGGACGCGATCGACCTCGCCGAGGACCGCGACCAGTTCAAGCGCCTGCTGGACAAGCTCGGTCTCAAGCAGCCCAAGAACGGCATCGCCTACTCGGTGGAGCAGAGCCGGCTGGTGGCGGCCGAACTCGGCCTGCCCTTCGTCGTGCGCCCGAGCTACGTGCTCGGCGGGCGCGCCATGGCGATCATCCGCGACGAGACGCAGTTCGCCGAGTACCTGCTGGGCACCCTCCCGAGCCTGATCCCGTCCGACATCAAGGCGCGCTACCCCAACGACAAGACGGGGCAGATCAACACGGTGCTGGGCAAGAACCCGCTCCTGTTCGACCGCTACCTCTCAGACGCGACCGAGGTCGATGTCGATGCGGTCTGCGACGGGTCGAGCGTGTTCATCGCCGGCATCATGGAGCACATCGAGGA
This sequence comes from Methylorubrum sp. B1-46, assembly GCF_021117295.1. NCBI lineage: Bacteria > Pseudomonadati > Pseudomonadota > Alphaproteobacteria > Hyphomicrobiales > Methylobacteriaceae > Methylorubrum > Methylorubrum sp. B1-46. The sequence goes on from NZ_CP088247.1 coordinate 1,087,804, forward strand.
GGCGGGCATCCATTCGGGCGATTCCGCCTGCTCGCTACCGCCACGCACCCTGTCGCCCGAGATCATCGCGGAACTGGAGCGCCAGACGAAGGCGATGGCGCTGGCCCTCAAGGTCGGCGGCCTGATGAACGTGCAGTACGCGATCAAGGACGGCGCGATCTACGTGCTGGAAGTGAACCCGCGCGCCTCGCGTACGGTCCCCTTCGTCGCCAAGGTGATCGGCGAGCCGATCGCCAAGATCGCCGCGCGGATCATGGCCGGCGAGCGGCTCGACAGCTTCGGCCTCAAGCCGAAGCAGCTCGACCACATCGCGGTGAAGGAGGCGGTGTTCCCCTTCGCCCGCTTCCCCGGCGTCGACGTGCTGCTCGGGCCAGAGATGCGCTCCACCGGCGAGGTGATCGGGCTGGATGCCGGCTTCGGCGTGGCGTTCGCCAAGAGCCAGCTCGGCTCCGGCACGGCGGTGCCGCGCACCGGCACGGTGTTCGTCTCCGTGCGCGACGACGACAAGCCCCGCGTGCTGCCGACGATCCGGCTGTTGTCGGAGCTCGGCTTCACCATCCTCGCGACCGGCGGCACCCAGCGCTACCTGGCGGACGAGGGCATCCCGACCCAGCGCATCAACAAGGTGCTGGAGGGCCGGCCCCACATCGTCGATTCGATCAAGAACGGCGACATCGCGCTCGTGATCAACACGACCGAGGGGGCCGGTGCGCTCTCCGACTCGCGCTCGCTGCGCCGGGCGGCCCTCTTGCATAAAGTGCCGTACTACACCACTCTCGCCGGCGCGATGGCGGCGGCCGAGGGGATCAAGGCCTATCTCGAAGGCGATCTCCAGGTGCGTGCCTTGCAGGAATACTTCGCGGCCTAAATAGACGTTCGTGTGCCGGGTGGCCCGCCGCGCGGAGGCGGGCGGCCTGGGACCACACATCGAGAGCCGTTATCCCGGCCCGGAAGGAGTGTTTCGCTCCGGCCGGGCCTCTTCATTGTGGCGCGAGACCATGAGCATCGACAAGCTTCCCATCACGGCACGCGGCTACGCAGCCCTCGAGGAAGAGCTGAAGCAGCGCCAGCAGGTGGAACGTCCCCGGATCATCCAGGCGATTTCCGAGGCCCGCGCGCTTGGCGACCTCTCCGAGAACGCCGAGTACCACGCCGCCAAGGAGGCCCAGTCGCACAACGAGGGCCGGGTGCTCGAACTCGAGAGCATGATCGCGCGCGCCGAGATCATCGACACCTCGAAGCTGTCGGGCTCGAAGATCAAGTTCGGCGCCCGCGTGAAGCTCGTGGACGAGGACACCGAGGAGGAGAAGACCTACCAGCTCGTCGGGGAGCCGGAGGCGGATGTTCGCGAGGGCCGCGTCTCGATCTCCTCGCCCATTGCCCGCGCCCTGATCGGCAAGACGGTCGGCGACACGGTGGAGGTCACGACGCCGGGCGGCGGCAAGTCCTACGAGGTCGTCGCCGTCGAATGGGGAGCCTGAGCCCCGTGCGCGTCCTCGGCCTCGCGGCCGCGCTCGGCCTCTTGGCCACGCTTGGCCTCTCGGCCGGAGCCATGCTCACCGTCCCGGCCGCGGCGCAGGATTTCGGCCGTTTCGGCGGCATTGCCGTCGATGTGCGACCGTTGCAGGCCTATGCCAGGGGCCCGCAGACCGAAGCGCTGCGGGCAGACCTGACGGAGGCCCTGCGGCGCAGCTTCAGTGACCGCATCATGCGCGGCGGCCCCACGCTGGTGGTGCGCGTGAGCGGCCTGTCGCTCACACCCTATGCCGGCAGCGAGGGCTTCGGCCGCGGCGGCAGCCTCGGCGGCGGCGGCGCGACCGATTACCTCGACGGCGAGGCCCTGCTGGTCGGGCGCGGAGGCGAGATCCTCGCGCGCCACCCGCAGCTCTCGGCTTTGCCCGCGAGTTCCGGCGGTGCGTGGTATGATCCGGCCTCCGAGCGGCGGCGGGTCGCAGCGCTCGCCGAGCACTACGCGCAGTGGCTGCGGCGGAGATTCCCGGCGCAGTAGGCCGGGTTTCGTGGGACCAAGGGTTTGCGTCGCGTGAACGAACAAAGGCCGGCAAAGGCCGACCGCAGCGGACCGCCGGAACTCGCGCGGGCCCGCACTTGGATTCTCACCGACGGCAAGGCCGGCGACGAGAACCAGTGCCTCGGCATCGCCGAGGCGCTCGGCCTCACCTACGAGACGCGGCGGATTCCGGACGGACGCCCCCTGACTTGGATGGCCCCCTGGGGACCGATCGATCCGCGGGACGCGCCGGGCCGGGCCGGGGGCCTGCTGCAAGGCCCGCTGCCCGACGTGCTGATCGCCTCGGGGCGGCGCGCCGTGCCCTATCTGCGCGCCCTGCGCCGGGCCTCCGGCGGCAAGACATTCACCGCCTTTCTCAAGGATCCGCGCACCGGCCACGACACCGCGGACTTCATCTGGGTTCCTGACTACGACGACCTGCGCGGGCCGAACGTCTTCACCACGCTCACCGCGCCGCACCCTGTCTCCCGCGCCCGGCTCGACGCGGCCCGCACAACGCCCGACCCGCGGCTCGCGCGCCTGCCCTGGCCGCGCATCGCCGTGCTGATCGGCGGCGATAGCCGGCACCTGCGCTACCGCAAGGCCGACATGCAGCGGCTCGTGCGGGACCTCACCAAGCTCGCCGAGGGCGGCTGCTCGCTGATGCTGACGGTCTCGCGGCGCACGCCGCCGGAGCTGCGCACCGCGCTGGAAAATTTGGTGAGGGACAAGGGCGGGTTCTTCTGGGACGGCAGCGGCGATAACCCTTACGTCGGCATGCTGGCGATCGCCGACCACATCGTCGTCACCTCCGATTCCGCCAACATGGTCGGCGAGGCTGCGAGCACCGGCGTGCCCCTCCTGCTGTTCGACCTGCCGCGCACCTATATCCGACACAGGCGGATGTTCGCGGGCCTGGCCATGGCTGGTGCGCTGAAGCCCTTCATCGGCCGCCTGGAGGCCCTGCGCTACGCCCCGATCGACGCGACGCCGGAGATCGCCGCAGCCCTGGCCGAGGCGTATGGGCAGCATCGACGGCGCTTCGCGCCGGGGTCACCGGGGGACGATCGTCCCGCGCTCGCCTCGTCAGCGCGCAGGTCGCTCTAAGGCTGCGGCTAGACAAGACGGGACGTTTCCACGCGTCCCGATCTTCGGAAGGAAATGTTTGCTCGTGCCGTGCAGGATCGGGCGGGACGCAACATAGGACGAGTGGACGGCCGGCCTTTCAGAAGACCGTGCCCGCCCCTGACAGGAGACGGCACAGATGGCGCACACTCATGCGAGGCTCGTGATCATCGGCTCGGGGCCGGCCGGCTACACCGCCGCGATCTACGCTGCCCGCGCCATGGTCGAGCCCCTGCTGATCTCGGGCTTCCAGCCCGGCGGGCAGTTGATGATCACCACCGACGTGGAGAACTATCCGGGCTTTGCCGAGGCGATCCAGGGCCCCTGGCTGATGGAGCAGATGCGCCTCCAGGCCGAGCATGTCGGCACCAAGATCGTTTCGGAGTACATCACGAGCGTCGATCTCAACGTCCGCCCGTTCCGGCTCGAGGCCGATTCCGGCGAGACCTACACCTGCGACGCGCTGATCATCGCCACCGGCGCCCAGGCGAAATGGCTCGGCCTTCCCTCGGAGGCGAAGTTCCAGGGCTTCGGCGTCTCGGCCTGCGCCACCTGCGACGGCTTCTTCTTCCGCGGCAAGGACGTCACCGTGGTCGGCGGCGGCAACACCGCGGTCGAGGAAGCACTCTATCTGGCCAACCTCGCCAAGTCGGTCACCGTCATCCACCGCCGCGGCGAGTTCCGCGCCGAGCGCATCCTGCAGGAGCGCCTGTTCAAGCACGCCAACGTCACGGTGAAGTGGCACCACGCGGTGGAGGAGATCTGCGGCTCCGACGCGCCGCCCTCCGTCACGCATCTGCGCCTCAAGGACCTGCGCACCGGCGAGATCGTCGAGCAGCCCACCGACGGCCTGTTCGTCGCCATCGGCCACCAGCCGGCTACCGCGATCTTCGAGGGCCAGTTGCCGATGCGGCACGGCGGCTACATCAACGTGACGCCGGGCACCACGGCGACCGAGATTCCGGGCGTGTTCGCGGCCGGCGACGTCACCGACGACGTCTACCGCCAGGCGATCACCGCGGCCGGCATGGGCTGCATGGCCGCGCTGGAGGCGGAGAAGTTCCTCGCCAATCTCGATGTCGGAGAGAGCCCGGCCAAGGCCGCGGCCGAGTAAAAGACCTCTCGAAACGCCCGATCACCGGCCGTCGTCGCACCGGCAGCGGTCCGGCGGGCGTTTTGCGAGGACACCGAACCACCGGGCCGGTGGCCCGCGCGCGTTGGGTCTTGTGTGCGCGTTTCAAGTACTGCTCAAAAGAAGGCCCGCCCCACCGTCGTGTCGGACGCGCAGACCGAGCGGGAACCGACGCTGTCGAAGCATTCAAGACGTTGTTCGATACGCATTTCCCTGTTGATGGCGAAAAAGACGCAACGAAATCGCAAGCTTGCCGCCCTAACCTGAAGGCTGCGGGAGCCGGCAGGTTTCGCAAAGGAGCCTTCCGCTGGGCACGGCGGAGTAGCAGACTGGCGTCGTGCAACGCCCGAAGGTCGTGGTCCCCGTGACGGGCTGACCGCGACGGGCCGACCTCGACGGGCGGGAGTGACGGCCTTGGATTGGGATAAGATCCGGATTTTCCTCAACGTCGCGGAGGCCGGGAGCTTCACGCGGGCAGGCGACGACATCGGCCTCAGCCAGTCGGCGGTGAGCCGGCAGATCAGTGCGCTCGAGCGCGAGTTGAAGGCCCCCCTGTTCCACCGGCACGCCCGCGGCCTGATCCTGACCGAGCAGGGCGACCTGCTGTTCCGCGCCGCCCGCGACATGAAGCTTCGGCTGGAGAACACCCGCGCCCGCCTCGTCGAGACCAGTGAGCGCCCCTCCGGCGACCTGCGGGTGACGACGACCGTGGGGCTGGGCACCTCTTGGCTGTCACAGCGTGTCTCCGAGTTTCTCGATCTCTACCCGGACGTGCGGATCGAGTTGGTGCTCACCAACGAGGAACTCGATCTCGCCATGCGCGAGGCCGACATCGCCATCCGCATGCGCCGTCCGGCCCAGCCCGACCTGATCCAGCGGCGGCTGTTCACGGTGCACTACCACGCCTTCGCGAGCCCCGATTACGTCAAGCGCTTCGGCGAGCCCAAGACCATTGCCGATCTCGACGAACACCGCCTCGTCTCCTTCGGCGGCAACGAGCCGTCCTACCTGCTCGCCACCCACTACCTCGCCAGCATCGGCCGCGAGGGCGACGAGCGCCGTCCGGTCCATTTCACGGTCAACAACATCACGGCGCTCCACAAGGCGATGGAGGCGGGCGTCGGTGTCGGCATCCTGCCGGACTACGCCGTCGACGGGAACGAGAGCCTCGTCCAGGTGCTGCGCGAGAGTGAGATGCCGACGATGGAAAGCTATCTCGTCTATGCCGAGGAAATGCGCTCGGTCGCCCGCGTCCAGGCATTCCGTGATTTCCTCGTGAACAAGGCGCAGCGCTGGACTTACTGAAAGCTTGGCCGCAACGTCCTTCACGACTACCCTTGTCGCGCCCCGACTCCCTCGTCTAAGACCGCCCCTCTTGCCGGGCGGTTCGCGAAGCCTCCGGCCGACGATAGCCGGACGGCATGATCGCGATTCACTGCCTCAACGGGCCGAACCTCAACCTTCTGGGCCAGCGTGAGCCGGGCATCTACGGTGCCGCCACGCTCGCCGACATCGAGCGAAACCTGCGGGATCACGCGGTTCGCCTCGATATCGCCCTGACCTTCCGTCAGACGAATCACGAGGGCGAACTCGTGACGTTCGTGCAGGAGGCGGGTGCTGCCGGGGCCGGCGTTCTCATCAACGCCGCCGCCTACACGCACACCTCGATCGCGCTGCGCGACGCGATCAAGGGAGCGGGGGTGACGGCGGTGGAGATCCACCTCTCGAACGTCCATGCCCGCGAGGAATTCCGGCACGTGTCGCGGATCGCCCCGGTCTGTGCCGGTGTGATTTCGGGCTTCGGACCCCACAGTTACGTTGTCGGGCTCGATGCCCTCGCCCATCTCCTGCGTGGACAGTTCCTGTCCGCCTCCTGACGTGAACCAAGAGCCGATGGCCAAGAACGAACCCTTCGATCCCGAACTGGTGCGCGAACTCGCCCGGATGGTCGCCGAGACCGACCTGAGCGAGATCGAGGTCGAGAAGGGTGACTTGCGCATCCGCGTCGCCCGCAAGATCGAGGCGGTCTCGGTTCAGGTCGCGCCCCCTGCCCCGGCCCTGGTCGCGGCGGCACCGGCCGCGGCGCCGCCCGCCGCCCTGGCGCCGGCTCCGGCCAAGTCCGGCGCGGGCCATCCCGGCGCCGTGCCCTCCCCGATGGTTGGCACCGCCTATCTGCGCCCCTCGCCGGACGCCAAGCCGTTCATCGAGATCGGCACGAAGGTCCAGGCCGGCGACAAGTTGCTGCTGGTCGAGGCCATGAAGACCTTCAACGAAATCGTCGCGCCCCGCGCCGGTACGGTGACCGCGATCTTCGTCGAGGACGGGATGCCGGTCGAGTACGGCGAAGCCCTCCTCGTTCTCGAGTAGCCTCCCCGCGATGTTCGACAAGATCCTGATCGCCAACCGCGGCGAGATCGCGCTCCGCATCCTGCGGGCGGCGAAGGAGCTCGGTATCGCCACCGTGGCGGTCCACTCGACGGCGGACGCCGACGCCATGCATGTGCGGCTGGCCGACGAGAGCGTCTGCATCGGCCCGCCGGCCGCCCGCGACAGCTACCTCAACATCCCCTCGATCATCGCCGCTTGCGAGATCACCGGGGCGGACGCCGTGCATCCCGGCTACGGCTTCCTCTCGGAGAACGCCCGCTTCGCCGAGGTTCTGGCCCACCACAATATCGGCTTCATCGGCCCCAAGGCCGAGCATATCCGGGTGATGGGCGACAAGATCGAGGCCAAGCGCACCGCCAAGCGCCTCGGCATCCCCTGCGTGCCGGGTTCCGAGGGCGGCGTCACCGATCCGGACGAGGCCAAGCGGGTCGCCGCCGAGATCGGCTATCCCGTGCTGGTCAAGGCGGCCTCCGGCGGCGGCGGGCGCGGCATGAAGGTCGCCCGCTCGGAAGCCGAGCTGGAACAGGCCCTCGACATGGCCCGCACCGAGGCCAAGGCCGCTTTCGGCGACGACGCGGTCTACCTGGAAAAATACCTGACCAAGCCGCGCCATATCGAGGTGCAGATCCTCGGCGACGGGCGCGGCGGGGCCGTGCATCTGGCCGAGCGCGACTGCTCGCTCCAGCGCCGCCACCAGAAGGTCTGGGAGGAAGGCGGCTCGCCCGCGCTCAATGCCGAGATGCGCGCCGAGATCGGCGGTATCTGCGCCAACGCCATGCGCGAGCTCGGCTATATCGGTGCCGGCACCATCGAGTTCCTCTACGAGGACGGGCGGTTCTACTTCATCGAGATGAACACCCGGATTCAGGTGGAGCACCCCGTCACGGAGATGATCACCGGGATCGATCTCGTGAACGAGCAGATCCGGGTCGCGGCCGGCGGCGGTCTGTCGGTGGCACAGGAAGACATCAAGGTCGAGGGCCACGCCATCGAGTGCCGGATCAACGCCGAGCATCCGGCGACCTTCCGCCCCTCGCCGGGGCTGATCACCTACTTCCACCCGCCGGGCGGCCTCGGCGTTCGGGTCGATTCGGCCGCCTTCCAGGGCTACCGCATCCCGCCGCACTACGACTCGCTGATCGGCAAGCTGATCGTGCACGGGCGCACCCGCAACGAGTGCCTGATGCGTCTGCGCCGGGCACTGGACGAGTTCGTGGTCGACGGCATCGACACCACGCTGCCCCTGTTCCGGACGCTGGTGCGCAACGCCGACGTCCAGAACGGCCAGTATGACATCCACTGGCTGGAGAGCTTCCTCGCCCGCGAGGAGGCCGCCGGCGTCGAGCTGCGGCGCTGAGGGACAGGGCTTCGTGCCCTGTCACCTTCGCTTCCTCGTCACGCCTGCGCCCCCGTGCCGGCTGGCGTTCGGGCCGGGAGCGCGCGACAACGCTCCGATGCACGACAGGCATCCCGTGGACATCACGCCTGACATCCTGCTCAAGGCCTATGCCGCCGGGATCTTCCCGATGGCCGAGGATGCCGACGATCCGACGATCTACTGGGTCGAGCCCCGAGTTCGCGGCGTGCTGCCCCTCGACCGCTTCCACGTGCCGAAGCGGCTCGCCCGCACCGTGCGCTCTGACCTGTTCGAGGTCGTCAGCGACCGGGACTTCGACGCGGTGATCGACGGCTGCGCCGCGCCGCGGCGGGACACGGCCCGGACCTGGATCAACGCCCGCATCCGCGATCTCTACGGTGCCCTGTTCGATCTCGGGCATTGCCACACGATTGAGGTCTACCACGAGGGACGCCTCGCGGGCGGCCTCTACGGCGTCTCGCTCGGCGCCGCCTTCTTCGGCGAGAGCATGTTCCACGAGGTGCGCGACGCCTCGAAGGTCGCCCTGGTCCACCTCGTCGCCCGGCTGCGGGCGGGCGGCTACCGGCTCGCCGACACGCAGTTCCTCACGGAGCACCTGAGCCAGTTCGGCGTCGAGGAGGTGCCGCGCCACATCTACAAGCGCCAGCTCGCCGCCGCGATCACCGAGCGCGCCGAGTGGGGCCCGCCCAACCGGAGTTTCTGCGGAAGCGAGGCTCTGGCCGCCCTCGGAATCGGCAGCGCTCCCGCATAGTCGGGGTTTCGAAAGGGCGAGTCCTTGTCATTGGGTCCAGGGCGGAGCCCTGGCTGAAGAGAGAAGCCGGGGCTCTACCCCGGCGCCCCGCCAAAGGGATGATCCCTTTGGGAACCGACTTTTCTTTATCCGGGAATCGGTTCGAGCCGCAGGAGCCGGCCAGCCAGGGCTGCCGCCGCCCTCGGATCGGCCTGCACGGCGTCTCCGACCATGCCGTCGACGACGAGCGAGGCAATCCCGTGGACCAGCGCCCAGGATCGCAGGGCTTCCTCGGCCGCGGTCGCGGGCGGCACCAGAGTGGCGACGCGGTCGGACAGCACCGCGTAGGCGGCAGCCGAGGCATCACACAAGTCCTGAGGGCGTGACCCGCCGGCGCGGGCCGCAAACATCAGGCGAAACAGGCCGGGCTGGGCGCAGGCGAAGGCGACGTAGGCCTCCCCTTGAGCGTACAGCGCCTCCCGCTTCGCCTCTTCGCCCTCCCCTCTCCTGTCAGCCAATTCCAAGGCCGCACTCAGTCGCTCGAACCCGACCGTCGCCACCGCTGCGAGCAGAGCTTCCTTGTCGGGGAAGTGCCGATAGGGCGCCATGGCCGAGACACCGGCCCGGCGCGCCGCCTCGCGCAAGCCGAGAGCGGAGGGATCCCCTCCCTCCTCCAGGATCGACAGGCCGGCCGCGACCAAAGCCTCGCGCAACTCGCCGTGGTGGTATGCGCCCCTACCCGATCCCGACTCACCCCTTGATGTTGACACTGTAAGCAGCACACCTATGATGACACCGTAAACATGGAGGGGATGCCATGCGAACGGTGGACGAGCAAGCGGGTGCGAGCGGTCGACCCCGGCGGGACTCGGTCGATCTCTCGGCCTATCCCAGCCTCGTGGTGGTCTATCTCGGCTTTCGGGTCGGCCGGTTGCGGGGCCTGAGGGCGTTGCTCGGCATCGGACGCGGCCTCGCGCAGGTGCAGCGGGCGATGCCGGACGGGCTGCTCGCGCACGAGAACCTCGTCTACGGCCTCAACCATATCGGCATGCGGCAGTACTGGCGCGATCTGGAAAGCCTGGAGGCCTTCACCCGCTCGGACCCGCACAAGACGTGGTGGCGGGAGTTCGGCCGCGATCCGGCCGGCAACGGCTTCTGGCACGAGGCCTATCGCCTCTCCGGCGGGATGGAGGCGATCTATGTCGGCATGCCCCACCCGGTCGGGCTCGGCACCTTTGCCGCCGCTCGCCAGCCGGAGGGTCCGTTCATGACCTCGCGGCAGCGGCTGGCTTCGTAGGAGCCCCCCGGAGCCTCGTCATACCAAATCCGGATGATCCCTTCGGGATGGCGGATTTGGCCGTCGCTCAAGCCCCGCGCGGGCTTGCTGATCCGAACTCCGCTTTGATCAAGCGGCGACCGTATCAGACAAGCCGACGGCCACCTTTCGGGACGATGCTCTACCGGAAGAGCGCGTCGAACAGCGATTGCGGCTCGCGCGGGGGCGGCGGGGCCGGTGCGGGGCCCTCGTTGTTCGGGAAGAACTTTCGCGAGGGCTTCTGCTTGGGCTGCACCGGCACGCCGCGCGGACCCTCGACATCGACCTGACCGTTCTGGTTGACCTGTTGAGCCGTCTTGGTCGGGTCCGCGCCCTTCTTCTTCGGCTTCTCCTGGCGGGAGGCGAGCGCCGGCACGTCCTCCTGCTCCTTCGCCTCGGCGATCACGTCGGTGCCGCCCTTACAATCGGTCAGCCACACGTCGTAGATCGGGTGCTCGATGGCGTGGAGCCCTGGGCTCGACGCGAACATCCAGCCCGTGAAGATGCGCCGGTACTTGCTGTCGAGCGTCACCTCGTCGACTTCGAGGAAGGCCGTCGTCTTCGGCGTCTCGGTGGGCGGGCGCGAGTAGCAGACCCGCGGCGTCATCTGCAGGGCGCCGAACTGCACCGTCTCGTCGATGGCGACCTCGAAGGTCACGATCCGGCCGGTGATCTTGTCGAGGCCGGAGAACACCGCAGTCGGGTTCTTGATCTTGTCGGCGGAGGCCGGCAGCGCGGACAGGATCAGCGCCAGCGTGCCGAGCGCGGTCCGGCGCAGAACGGTTGCGGGGTTGCGGCTCAAGGCGCCCTCTTGAGTCTGGCTCCGGCCACTACGGCCGGCAAACGATCCGGCCGTTCCAACACCGCAAGGGTGGTCGAAAAAGGGCGAGTGGTCGAAAAAGGGCGGCCGGACCGTGTTCCCTAGTTCCGCACCGGCTTGGCGCCGATCGACATGCGGAAGATCGTGGTCGGGAAGACGATCTTCGACGTGCCGCCGTTCATGCCCTTGCTGCGGTTCATCTGCGCGGCCGGAATCCACAGGCCGCCCTCCTCGTCGATCCACATCGCGTCGCCCCAGACCAACCGCGGGTCCTGCACCAGCGTGCTCTGGCTACCGTCCGGGGCGAATTTCAGGATACGCAGATTGTCGGTGTCGGAGGCGTAGATGTTGCCGTCCGCATCGATCGCCGTGCCGCCGGTCGAGACGGTGGCCGCGAACAGCTCGACATGCTTGGCCCGCTCCGCATCGCTGAGCCCTGCATCGTCGAGCCATTGCGTCTCGATCCGGTAGAGCGGGCCGGTGCAGGCTTGGAAGTAGAACCACTTGCCGTCCGGCGAGACTTCGAGCTGGTCGGCGTGGATCGCGATGGGTTTGTCCTTCGCGTCGAGCAGCACCTTGTTCTCGCCGGTGAGCGGGCGCTGCGCCACGGTCGAGGGATGCCCGTCGAGGACGCGCCGCAGCGCGCCGTCGTCGAGGTCGAGCACGATGATGCCGGGCTGGCCGGCATCGGTCAGGTAGACCTTGCGGCCATGGAAGCGGAAATCGTCGATGAAGCTCTTGTCGGTGGTGCCCTTCTCCAGGGGGAAGACCTTGCGGACGGTATTGGTCGAGAGGTCGATCTGTACGAGCTTCGGCCCGCCGGGCAGCGGCGCCCCGCCGAGTTCGGCCGCACCCTTGTCGACCACCCACAGGTCGCTATCCGGGCCGATGCGGATCGTGTTGGCGCCGACGAAGGCCTTAGAGGCATCCTCGCCGGTCTTCCAGCCGTTCCAGGCGGTGTCCGGATAGGGCACGGGCTTGCCGTCGATCCACTCGCCGAGTTGGAGGCCCTTGTCCTTCTGCTGCCGCTGGAACGGCGAGAACAGCCGCCCGTCCTTCGAGCGGGTGATGCCGTTGAAGACGAGGTTCTCCGATTTCAGGACCGGCGTCAGCTCGGCCTGGGCCCCGGCATCGGCCTCCTGCGCCCGCACCGCGCTCGCGCCGAGGCACAGCAACAGGGCCAACATCGTCGCTCGCATGGATTGTCCCGCTCCATCTTCCGATGGAGGGACAAGGCCCGACGCGCCGATCCGTTCACCGGCAAGCCGGCGAAGCGATCAACGAGCGAGGGAGAGACCGGCTACTCGCCCGGCGTCCACGGCACGTAGTCGCCGGTGGCAGCGGGGCGCTGGCCCCAGGAGAGCTGCGAGCCCTTCGGCCGGTAGGCGGCCGCCGTGCCGGTGAGGTTCTCCTCGTGGGGCTTCTGCCACTCGCGCGGGCGGTAGTCTTCCTCGCTCGGAGCCGTGTCGCCGTTGTGGCACAGCCACGCGCGCCAGCCCGGCGGCACGCGGGAGGCGTCGGCGTAACCGTTATAGACCACCCAGCGCCGCTCCGAGCCGACCGAGCGGTCGATCAGCGGGCCTTGCGCCTTGTAGTACTTGTTGCCGAGTTCGTCCGAACCGACGAACGTGCCGCTGCGCGCGGTGTAGAGCGCGAGCGATAGGGTCTGCCCGTTCCACCACGTGAAGATGCGCAGCAGCGTGTCCTTGAGGGCCATGGTTCCTCCGGCAGGCGACGGCTCGGCGGGCGCCGTCGCCGCGCCGTTATGGTCGTCACGCGCGCGCGAGTCCAGCGCCCTACGGCGGTGTCGCATTTTCGGCACGCCCGCCCCCGCCCGGCGCGGTCGTTAACCCTACCAAATCCTTGGGTCAGCGCCCGGCCCTCGGTCACGCCTGTGAATCGAAAAAATTTCCCGCATGATTCATCCAGGCCGAAAGGCCACTTAGCGCGACGCCCCGGATATCCACAGATTTATAGCGCAGAACACAACATCTAGCGCGGAACACGGGTAGCCGGCACTAGTTGTTGACGCAGATGGCCACCCGGACGTAAGCTTCGGGCATCGCTTCGGACGGCTCGGCGGGGTTTCTCCAAAACCCCGTTTCCGCATGACGGACAGGCTCGCACTTCATCTGACGCGGGTCGACGAACCGGCCGAGGGCATTCCGGCTTTTCATCCATGAACCGCGGCCCGCGCCGCGGCACGGGGTCGCTTGACTCCGAGGGAGAGGGATTCATGCGGTTCGAGCGGCGCTACACCACGGCAGGCCAGTCTCCCTATGCGTCCATCGCCTTCCGCAAGGCGGTGAGCGAGATCCGCAACCCGGACGGCTCGATCGTCTTCCGGCTCGACGGCATCTCCGTGCCCGAGAGCTGGAGCCAAGTCGCCGCCGACGTTCTGGCCCAGAAGTATTTCCGCAAGGCCGGCGTCCCCGCCCGCCTGAAGAAGGTCGAGGAGAACAGCGTTCCCTCCTTCCTGTGGCGCTCGGTGCCGGACGAAGCCGCGCTCGCCGCGCTGCCCGAGGAGGAGCGCTTCGTCTCAGAGATCTCCTCGACCCAGGTGTTCGACCGGCTCGCCGGCTGCTGGACCTATTGGGGCTGGAAGGGCGGTTACTTCTCCTCGGAAGAAGACGCCTCGGCCTTCATGGACGAGCTGCGCTTCATGCTCGCCCGCCAGATGGTGGCGCCGAACTCTCCGCAATGGTTCAACACCGGCCTGCACTGGGCCTACGGCATCGACGGCCCGAGCCAGGGCCATTTCTACTGCGACCCGAAGACCGGTGAGCTGACGAAGTCGGCCACCGCCTACGAGCACCCGCAGCCGCATGCCTGCTTCATCCAGTCGGTCCAGGACGACCTCGTCAACGAGGGCGGCATCATGGACCTGTGGGTGCGGGAGGCCCGCCTGTTCAAGTACGGCTCCGGCACCGGCTCGAACTTCTCGATGCTGCGCGCGGAAAACGAAAAGCTCGGCGGCGGCGGCAAGTCGTCGGGCCTGATGTCCTTCCTCAAGATCGGCGACCGAGCGGCGGGCGCGATCAAGTCGGGCGGCACGACGCGGCGCGCCGCCAAGATGGTCATCGTCGATATCAATCACCCCGACATCGAGGCCTTCATCGACTGGAAGGTGAAGGAGGAGCAGAAGGTCGCCGCGCTGGTGACAGGCTCGAAGGTCGTCTCGAAGCACCTTACCCTGGTGATGAAGGCCTGCACCCAGTGCGAGGCCGAGGGCGACGCCTGCTTCGACCCGGAGCGCAACCCGGCGCTGAAGCGCGAGATCAAGGCCGCCCGCAAGGCGATGGTGCCCGACGCCTACATCAAGCGTGTCGTGCAGTTCGCGCGCCAGGGCTTCACCAAGATCGAGTTCCCCGTCTACGACACCGACTGGGATTCCGAGGCCTACCTCACGGTGGCCGGCCAGAACTCCAACAACTCGGTCTCGCTGACCGACACGTTCCTGCGCGCCGTCGAGGCCGACGACGACTGGAGCCTGACCTCGCGCACCACCGGCAAGGTCACCAAGACCGTGAAGGCGCGCGAGCTGTGGGAGAAGATCGGCGAGGCCGCCTGGGCCTCGGCCGATCCGGGCCTGCACTTCAACACCACGATGAACGACTGGCACACCTGCCCGGAGGGCGGGCGGATCCGGGCCTCGAACCCGTGCTCCGAGTACATGTTCCTCGACGACACCGCCTGCAACCTCGCCAGCGCCAACCTGCTGACGATGTACGACCGTGAGACCAAGCACTTCGACGTCGAGGCCTTCGAACACCTCAACCGCCTCTGGACGGTGGTGCTCGAAATCTCGGTGATGATGGCGCAGTTCCCATCCAAAGAGATCGCCGAGCTTTCCTACAAGTATCGCACGCTCGGCCTCGGCTACGCTAATATCGGCGGCCTGCTGATGACCATGGGCCTGCCCTACGACTCGGATCAGGGCCGGGCGCTGGCCGGTGCACTCACCGCGATCATGACGGGCGTTGCCTACGCCACCTCCGCCGAGATGGCGGCCGAACTCGGCACCTTCGAAGCCTATCCCGACAACGCCGAGCACATGCTTCGGGTGATCCGCAACCATCGCCGCGCCGCGCATGGCGAGGCCGCCGGCTACGAGGGCCTCAACGTCGCCCCCGTGCCGCTCGACCACGCCAACATCCCGCAGGCCGATATCGGCGCCCATGCCATCGCGGCCTGGGACCGCGCGCTCCGCCTCGGCGAGCAGCACGGCTACCGCAATGCGCAGGCCACCGTGATCGCGCCGACCGGCACGATCGGCCTCGTGATGGATTGCGACACCACCGGCATCGAGCCCGACTTCGCGCTGGTGAAGTTCAAGAAGCTCGCCGGCGGCGGCTACTTCAAGATCATCAACCAAGCCGCCCCCGATGCCCTGCGGGCGCTGGG
This sequence comes from Methylorubrum sp. B1-46, assembly GCF_021117295.1. Classification (NCBI taxonomy): domain Bacteria; kingdom Pseudomonadati; phylum Pseudomonadota; class Alphaproteobacteria; order Hyphomicrobiales; family Methylobacteriaceae; genus Methylorubrum; species Methylorubrum sp. B1-46. Next base: position 1,103,104 of record NZ_CP088247.1, read on the forward strand.
CTATCGCGAGGCCGAGATCGCCGAGATCGAAGCCTACGCTGTCGGCCACGGCTCGATGGGCCAGGCACCCGCGATCAACCCCGGGTCGCTCCGCGCCAAGGGTTTTTCGGATGACAAGATCGCGGCGGTGGAAGCAGGCTTGAAGTCGGCCTTCGACATCAAGTTCGTGTTCAACCGCTGGACCCTCGGCGACGACTTTTTGAAGGACACTCTGAAGGTGCCCGCCGAGAAGCTGGCCGACCCGACCTTCGAGCTGCTGCCCTTCCTCGGCTTCTCGAAGAAGGACATCGAGGCCGCCAATACCCATGTCTGCGGAGCGATGACGCTGGAGGGCGCACCGTTCCTCAAGCGTGAGCACTACGCGGTGTTCGACTGCGCCAACCCATGCGGACGCACGGGCAAGCGCTACCTCTCGGTCGAGAGCCACATCCGCATGATGGCGGCGGCGCAGCCCTTTATCTCGGGGGCGATCTCCAAGACCATCAACATGCCCAACGACGCCACGGTGGAGGATTGCAAGGCGGCCTACCTGCTGTCCTGGCGCCTCGCGCTGAAGGCCAACGCCCTCTACCGCGACGGCTCCAAGCTGTCGCAGCCCCTCAACGCCGCACTGATCTCGGACGACGAGGACGAGGCGGAAGACACTCTCGAGGCGATCATCCAGGCCCCGGCCGCGGCCAAGGCGGCGGCCGCCGCGGAGAAGATCGTCGAGCGGGTGATCGAGCGCGTGGAGCGCATCCGCTCGCGGGAGAAGATGCCGGACCGGCGCAAGGGCTACACCCAGAAGGCCGTCGTCGGTGGGCACAAAGTCTATCTCCGTACCGGCGAGTACGACGACGGACGGCTGGGCGAGATCTTCATCGACATGCACAAGGAAGGCGCGACCTTCCGGAGCTTGATGAACAACTTCGCCATCGCGATCTCACTCGGCCTTCAATACGGCGTGCCGCTGGAGGAATACGTCGAGGCCTTCACCTTCACCCGGTTCGAGCCGGCAGGCTTCGTGCAGGGCAACGACGCGATCAAGAACGCGACCTCGCTGCTCGACTACGTGTTCCGCGAACTGGCGGTCTCGTATCTCGGTCGCACCGATCTCGCCCACGTCAACCCGGCCGAGATCGGCGGCACGGTGCTCGGCGGCGGCGAGGGCGACACCACCCGCGAGTCGGCCAAGCCCGCTCCGGCCGCCTCGGCCATCGTCTCCCGCGGCCTGCTGCGCGGCTCGGCCGACCGGCTCACCCTGATCCAGGGCGGTCCGGGGGGTGTCACGACGGGGGTCGCCGCTTCCGCCACAGGCCAGACGACGCCGGCCGGCGGCACGGTCCACGCGGTGCGGGGTGCGACCGCCCTCAAGGCGGCCCCGCAGAGCCTCGGCAGCGTCGAGACCCTGCCCTTCGCCAAGCCGGAGCCCAAGCCGGAGCGCAGCGTCGCCGACCGGCGGGCCGAGGCGAAGATGAAGGGCTATGTCGGCGAGGCCTGCCCGGAATGCGCGAACTTCACGCTGGTCCGCAACGGCACCTGCCTGAAATGCGACACCTGCGGATCCACAACAGGGTGCTCTTGATTATGCCGTGTTGGCTGTAGCCTGTGTAGCTTGAGGCAAAAGATGAGCACTGTGAACGAATAGATGGTTTTCAGGCGCCCCTCCAGCGGAGGGGCGCCTGTGGAGCATCTCTCAAAGCAGATTTGATAGAGTTGCTTCGATCCTCTGTGCGATCCGCCAAGCGTTCTCGCGCTTCACTCCGCAGGAGTGCCGCAATTACCTCGCCGCAGCTGGCTACGAAGACGACTTGGCCGTCGCCACCTGACCGGGAACAGCTCTAGGTTCGCGAGGGCCTGTATCGGCGGCAATAGGTTATGAGCCCTACTGGCTGTTCAAGCGCGTAGCATCGCCACTCTCTACGTTATGTTGCTTTATATTTTCTCAATTCGGCGAAGTCTGTAAGACGGTCGATCGCATGCATCCTGTTAAGATACTGACGCTACGACTGTGCCTGAACGCAAGGCACTTGGAAGGAAATCGTGGCGCACGGTCAAGGACGGCTCAGGAATACGATCCGACCGTTCAACCGGATCGCAGCCGGCTTTCGCCAGAACGATGACGCCTCAGTCACCGTCATCTTCGCATTAGCCGCGACGACGCTGATCGGTCTCGTAGGTGGTGCCATTGACTATACCCGGCTGGTCTCGGCGCAGAGCCAGATCCAGCAGGCGGCTGACACCGGTGTTTTGGCCGGTGGCAATGCCCTCAAACTTGTGGTGTCCAACACCGACTCGATCATTGGCCTGACCACCCAGACCATCCAGGCCGAGATTAAGGACAGCGCCACGAACCCTGTCACAATCCAAGTTGACGTTGCTGGCGATAAAACCAGCGTGTCGGCCATAGTCGAGCAAACCATCCACCTCACGTTCGGTCCGTTTGTCGGCATGTCGTCGCAGAAGGTTTCGGCCAAGGCCAAGGCCAGCGTGGTCGGCAAGATGCGCCTGTGCATGCTCGCGCTCGATCCGGCTGCGGCCGGCGCATTCAACCTCGAAAAGAATGCGCAGGTCACGGCCTATGATTGTGCGCTGTATTCCAACTCCAAAAGCGCCTCCGGCATGGTCGGCAAGGACAATGCGCTGGCCCGAGCGCAGACGATCTGCTCGGCGGGTGGGACCAGCACCACACGCGCAAACTTCACGCCCAACCCGCAATCAGGCTGCCCGGTCGTTCCTGATCCCCTTGCCAACCACCCTGCGCCTGAAATCGGCAACTGCATGGAGTTGCCGTATGGAGCAGCCAAAAAGCCGAAGGCTGGCAAGAACCTAATAGACCAGAGCATTACTCTTAGTCCTGGAACGTATTGTGGCGGCCTTGAAATTAGAAAGAAGGCCGTCGTCACGCTCAATCCTGGCATCTATGTGATGAAGGATGGCCCCCTCATAGTCGCGAATGACGCAACATTGTCCGGCACAGACGTGGCGTTTTATTTCACAGGGAACAAAGGCAGCCTGCTCTTCGACAAAAAGACGACGATCAGCCTTTCCGCCCCAGTCAATGGCGTCATGGCCGGCTTGTTGATATCAGAGGAAAAGACCGTTTCAGCACCGGTCGACCCCGTCTCGCAACTCGAAGACTTGCTCGAAGACGTGATTGAGGGTGTTGCCTCATTGGTCAATCTCAAGCCAGGTAAGACGCCCCCGCCACTCGCTGCCAGCAAACCGATGCGGACATATCGCATCATCAGCGACAATGCCCGCACCATGCTGGGGACCATCTACCTTCCAGCCGGGCGTCTCGTGATCGACTCCAGCAAGCCCGTGGCGGACATGTCAGCCTTGGCCTGCTGCCGGTTTCACGGACACCCTGTTTAGGTGTGAAGGTGAAGCCGGAGGTGCTCCATGCAGCGTCGCAAGTTCGGACGTGAGTTCAAGATCGAGGCGGTTCGACTGATTCGGGAACGTGGTGTCAGTGTCGCGCAGGCCGCGCGCGATCTCGATGTTCACGAGACGATGCTGCACCGGTGGGTGAGGCAGGCGGCGGCCGATCCCCAACACGCTTTTCCCGGTCAGGGGCAGATGAAGCCCGAGCAGATCGAGATCGACCGGCTGCGCAAGGAGGTCGCTCGTCTAAAAGCGGAGCGTGACATCCTAAAAAAGGCCGCCGCATACTTTGCGAGGGACGCGATATGAAGTTCGCGTTCATCGCAAAGCATCGTGCTGTCTGGCCAGTTGCCTGGATGTGCGCGGCGCTGGGTGTCTCGCGCTCCGGCTTCCACGCTTGGCTCACCCGGCAGCCTAGCCGACGCACACGGGACGACGAAGCTATCCTGAGCAAGGCCCACGCGAGCTTCGTGGCCAGCGACCGCACCTACGGCGCGAGGCGCGTCTGGCGCGATGTGCTCGCCCAGGGCGTGTCATGCGGGCTGCACCGCATCGAGCGGATCATGCGCGAGAATGCCTTGCGAGCGCGACCGCGCCGACGGGGCCTGCCAAAGGACGAAGGTGAGCGGGCCGCTGCCTCGCCCAATCTCCTGGAGCGGCGGTTCGCGGCCGACGCTCCGAACCGGAAGTGGATCGCCGACTTCACGTATATCTGGACCGCCGAGGGCTGGCTCTACGTCGCCGCCGTCATCGATCTGTTCTCGCGCCGTGTCGTGGGCTGGTCGATGCAGGCCAGTATGACGGCTCAACTCGTGACAGATGCGCTCGTCATGGCGATCTGGCGCAGAGGCAAGCCGGATGCCTTGCTGCATCACTCGGACCAGGGCTCGCAATACACGAGCGAAGCCTTCCAGCGTCAAATGACCGAGCACGGCGTGACCTGCTCGATGAGCCGTTCGGGCAACGTCTGGGACAACGCGGCAATGGAGAGCTTCTTCTCCTCGCTGAAGACCGAGCGCACCGCCCGACGGACCTACCGGACGCGGGATGAAGCCCGTGCAGACGTGTTCGATTCCATCGAGCGCTTCTACAACCTGGCGCGGCGGCACTCGACCTTGGGCTACCTCAGCCCCGTCGAGTTCGAAAACCGAACCCAATTAGCTTAGGACGGTGTCCAACAAACCGGCAGCAGGCCAATCAGCGACTCTCCTGGTGTGATCACCTAAGCGGCGCAGTCCCAACCTAGAACATAGGTTGAGCCGAGAGGCCCGCAAATTGGGGTTACCTCCTTCGAGATACTCCGAAATAGCCGATGCACGGATCGACCAGCCTGCCTGCACTGGGGGGCGGTTGAAAGTCGGGGCGGCCAAGGGGCCGTTACCGCATAGGTAAGATCGAGGCGCTGATTGACGCCGAGGTCCCGCCGCCGTGGTCCGGCCGGATCCCCGGCATCAAGACCGACAGCACCGCCTTGTGTGCGGCTTTCGTCAATGCCGTGCTGGAGCGCGCGGGGCATCGCGGCTCGCGCAGCTTCGCAGCTCGGCCGTTCGAGTCCTGGGGCGTCGGGCTGCCGGCGCCCGCGCTCGGCGCCATCGCCACGAAGAAGCGCACCAGCTCCGCGTGGCAGGGTCACACCAGACTCGTGTTCGGCGCGAACGTCACTCAGGTATTCTTGCTCGGCGGCAATCAGAGCGACGCGGTCAACGTAGCAGCGTTCAAGCGCTCGGAAATCGTCACCTATTGCTGGTCGGCGGATGTGCCGCTTCCGGCGCCGCACACGCTGCCGGCGACGATCGCCGGGGCTCGCTCGGGCGTGAGCGAGGCGTGATCGCAGCGGGCCGGCCCCCAGCGCCCCCTCCCAGGCACCGACCCGCAGGCCGTCTGTCCAGGAGCTGACCGGCAACAGACAGAGCGGCAGCAGCTTTATTTCAGCGCTTTAGGAAGAAGATCAAGTTGTTTCAAGTACTTACATCAAATGTAATCCGAGGCCTTCAAACCTGCAGCCGTACCGCGCGCTCGGATGCGAACGAGGCCTGAGTACAGCGGGCCGGCATCGAAGGGGACATAATACCGACCCGCCGGTCGCTTGCCGCAGCGTTGGAAGGCGATCCGCAGTATCACGACACCTCTTCATACACTTCGCGCTGGAAGGGCTCAGCCGAACATTGTGGCGTACCGCGATCGGGGTGCTGGTCCAGAACGCCAGAGCCCGACCCTAGAGCAGCGGGCCGGTGCTTCCCTGCACCAGCCCGCCGTCGACGCTCTGCTGGAAGGTGGTGCGGTCCCACAGCAGCGCTCATTCGTGCTCCTTGTCTCAGGGTCGCTCAAGTAGCGCCTCTGACCTACCCCGATCGAAGTACCCGAGCCGGCCGGGCCAGCCGCGCATCTCCTCACATCGTGATAACACCATGAACGCAGCTCGGATCGCGAGCGCGCTGCGTTTCGCCATTGCCTTCCTCGGCGGCTTCGCCGTCGCCTGCGGCTGGCTCACCCAAGAGCAGGTCGACTTGGCCCGCGACGGCCGTGGTCGGCGGCGTCGCGGCGATCGTGGCCGCGGTCTACGGCATCTGGATCCGGCGCCCAGCCGGCATCGTCGCTCACCCAAGTCTGCTCACGCATCAACAGCGGACCCGCCAGCGCGCGAGGGCGGAGGTCTGCAGATGGCGCAGAGCCGGGCAAACGGCGAGCGAACTCCTGACCCCTTGCGGTCATTCGACCTGTGCCTGCCGAAGGTCCGGATGGGGTGAGGAAGCGGACCTGACAGAGGTGGCCACGGGACAGACAAGTCGGTCACATCGGGGGGCAGAACCCCGATGGGCCTTCCCGTGTCAAAAGCCGAAGCTGACCTCCCGGCTGTTGCCCCGTTGTAGGTTGTGAAGCCGCGAGAGGGCGAACAATGGGAAGAACAGCCGGTAGCCGTGATACTTGAGGTAGAACACGCGCGGGAAGCCGACGGCGTTGTAGGCCCGCTCCTGCCACTCGCCGTCCGGCCCTTGCGTGCGCTGCAGGTAGGCCGCACCGCGTAGGACGGCGGGGTGGTCGGCCTGGCCGACCGACATCAGGCCGAGCATCGCCCAGGCCGTCTGCGAAGGCAGGCTCTCGGCGTTCTCGACGTAGTGGCCAACGTCGTAGCTGCGCTCGTCCTCGCCCCAGCCGCCGTCCGCGCGCTGGATCGAGACCAGCCAGTCCACGGCCCGGCGCACCATCGGGTCGTCGTGCGGCACCCCGGCCGCGTTCAGAGCGCAAAGCACCGTCCAGGTACCGTAGACGTAGTTGGTGCCCCAGCGCCCGTACCAACTGCCGTCGCGCTCCTGTTCGGCCCGAAGGTAGGCCAAGGCGCGCTCGATCACCGGCCGGTCCTCCTCGTGGCCGAGCTGGGACAGGAACGAGATGCACCGGCCGGTGACGTCGGCCGTCGGCGGGTCGAGCAGAGCACCGTGATCCGAAAACGGGATGTGGTTGAGGAACTCGCGATCGTTGTCGGCGTCGAAGGCGCCCCAACCGCCGTTGCGGCTCTGCATCCCCACGATCCAGCGCCGCGCCTTCTCGACCGCCTCGGCATGCTCGGGCCGGCCGTTGCGGTGGAGCAGCATGGCGACCACCGCCGTGTCGTCCACGTCGGGGTAGTGGTCGTTGCGGTACTGGAAGGCCCAGCCCCCGGGCTCGGCGTCCGGCCGCGTCTCGGCCCAGTCGCCCCGCACGTTCGTGACCTGGCGCGCCACCAGCCAGTCGCACGCAGCGTCGAGCTCCGCTTGGGCCTCGATGCCCCCAGTCCGCGCCGCCTCGATCATGGCATGCCCGGACAGGCTCGTGTCCCACACGGGCGAGACGCAGGGCTGGCAGTAAACCTCCTCGTCCGTCTCGACGAGCAGCTTGTCGATGGCCTTCCAGATCGTGACGCGGCGTGGGTCGTCCTCGGGGTAGCCCAGCACGTCGTACATCATCAGCGCGTAGGCCATGGCCGGGTAGATCGCGCCGAGCCCGTCCTCGCCGTTCAGTCGCTCCTCCACGAAGTCGACAGCCTTGGCGATGGCGCTCTCGCGCGCGACCTTCGAGAACAGGGGCTCGGTCCAGCGCAGCACGGTGTCGATGTGCTTAAACACCACGCCCCAGCGGGATCGGTAGGGACCGCGGATCCAGTCGCGCACTTGTCCCGGCGGCGTCCAGAAGATCTCCTCGAAGCTTACCCGGCGCGGGTTGCGGGCACGGGGCTTCAGCGCCTGCAGCACGAGGAGCGGCACCACGCAGGTGCGCGCCCAGTAGGACACCGCCCAGATGTTGAAGAAGAACCACTTGGGCAGGTGCATGATCTCGACCGGCATCACCGGCACGCCGCGCCAGGGGATGGCGCCGAACAGGGCGAGTTGGATGCGCGTGAAGACGTTCGCGCGCTCCGCGCCGCCATGGCCTAGGATGGCCTGGCGGGCCCGGACCATATGCGGCGCTTGCGGATCGTCGCCGATGGCCTTCAGCGCGCAGTAGGCCTTTACGCTGGCCGAGATGTTGAACTCGCCCGCGTGGAACATGGGCCAGCCGCCATGCTCGCCCTGGATGCGCCGGAGGTAGGCGCCGACCCGGGCCTGCCGCTCCGGCGTGATGCGGTCCATGTAGTGCTCCAGGAGCACGTACTCGGCCGGGATGGTTGCGTCCGCCTCCAACTCGAAGACCCAGTGGCCGTCCCGGCGCTGGTGGCGGCCCAGGGCACGCCCCGCGCCGGCGATGGCGCGCAGGGTCTCGGGCGCGGAGAAGCGAGGCTCCGTGTTCATAGGGTCATTCCGCTCGCGTAGGGTGTGGGGACGGATCGGGGCCGCGCCAACGCGAACCAGGCGGGATCCGCCGAAGTCAGGTCGGTCGGGACAGCTTGAGGACGGTCAGAGCAGCTTGAGGATGTCGTCGAAGGCGTCCTCCCAGCCGGCCTGATCCAGTTCGATCAGGCCGAGCCCGCGTAGGAAGAAGGCCCCCTCGGCAGCGAGGAACGCCGTCCGCGCGCGTCGCCCCGCCTCGGAACCGGGGTCGAGCCGCTCCAGCCACTCGGCGTACCAGCCGCGCGCCTTCTCCATGTGCTCCGGCGATTGCAGCAGGCTCACGAGCATCCCGGACATCTTGGTCTGGCTCGGCTCGTCCATGCGCGCCGACGCAGTCACGTAGCCACGCACCCGGTCCAGAACGGTCCCGTCCGGCGGGGTGTGGCGCGCCACCTCCGCATCGAAGCCCCTCAGCCAACGCTCGGCGATGGCCGCGATGAGGTCGTCCTTGCTGCCGAAGCAGTATTGCAGCCCGCCTTTGGTGATACCCGCGGCCTTGCAGACCGCGTCGAAGGTCAGCGCCGTGGCGCCCTCCTCACGCACGATCCGCTCGGCGACATCGAGCACCCTGTCCCGGTCGATGCTTCTCGGACGCCCCATCCGGGATTTCCTCTTTAAATTCCGTATGGATGGATTTAAACGATCATGCATGCGGTGGCAAGCTGCGTCCCAACCCGGGGGCGGAGCTGCCGACGAGATCGAGAATGAACCGGACCGAGGGGTCCGGGGGCATGGGGACGAGAGCAGGCCTTCGGATGTCCGTATCCACCATCAGCTACGCCGCACTCGGCGCCGCCATCACCTGCGAGGTCGCGGGCTCGGCCCTGCTGCAGAAGTCCGAGCAGTTCACGAAGGCCGGGCCCACGCTCGGGATGGCGGCCTGCTACGGCGCGGCGTTCTTCCTGATGTCGGTCGCCCTCAAGGCGATGCCGCTCGGCGTCGTCTACGCGATCTGGAGCGGCGTCGGCATCGTCCTGATCGCCGTCGTCGGTGCCCTGGTGTTCAAGCAGTCCCTCGACGGGCCGGCGATGTTCGGCATGGCGATGATCGTCTGCGGGGTCGTGGTGATGCAGGCGTTCTCCGCCACCACGGGGCATTGACCATGGCGAGCGCCCTCACCCGCAAGAAGCAGCCCGAGTTCGTGCGGCGGAACCTGCTGGAAGGTGCCGCGCGCCTCGTCCTGGAGCATGGGCCGGCCGGGCTCACGATGCAGGCCGTCTCGGACGCAGCCGGCGTGACCAAGGGCGGTCTCTTCCACCACTTCCCGAGTAAGCAGGCCCTGGCCTTAGGGATCTTCGCCGCACTGACCGAACGGCTCGACGCCGAGATCGACGCGGCGATGACCAGGGATCCCTCGCCAAGCGGCAGCTTCACCCGCGCCTATGTCGAGGCGGTCTTCTCCGATCCGGTTCTCGGGCGGGAGAGCCGAACGGCGACCCTCCACCTTACCGCCCTGGCGGACCCGGGCGTCCGCCGCCTACAAGCCGAGTGGATCGCGCGACGGCTGGAGCGGCACCGCGCCACTGACGGGGCGCCGGCCCTTGAGGTCGTGCGCCTCGCCGCCGACGGGGCTTGGCAGGCCTGCCTGCTTCACGCGGCCGGTGGCCCGCTCCCCGACATGGCGGCCTTGCGCGTCCGCCTTCTGGCGATGGCGCCGCCGGACCCACGGCAGGGCGACGTCGCCCCCCACCGATTCGAGAAGGAACTCCACGCATGACCCGGCGTGACCACCGACGCCTGCCCCTCGTCACGCTGCTGCTCGCCGGGACGCTCACCGCCTGCAAGCCCGCGGCCAACGACCCGGCCGCGGCCGCGGCGGAGACGCCGCCGATGGACGTGTCCACCGCGACGGTCGAGCCGGCGACCGTGCCGCGCACCTTCGACCTACCCGGGCGCCTCGCCTCGACGCGGCTGGCCGAGGTCCGGGCCCAGGTCTCCGGCATCGTCCGGGAGCGGGCCTTCGAGGAGGGCAGCCTCGTCGGCAAGAACGACGTGCTCTTCCGTATCGACCCGGCCGTCTACAAGGCCGAGGTCGATGCCAAGGCGGCGGCCCTCGCCCGGGCCGAGGCGACGCGCGTGCAGGCGCTGAAGCAGTCGGAGCGCACCGAGACCTTGCTGGAGAAGCAGGCGGCTAGCACCGCCCAGCACGACATCGCCACCGCGACGCTGCGCCAAGCCGAGGCCGACGTCGCGAGCGCGAAGGCGCAGCTCGACCGGGCCCGGATCGACCTCGACTTCGCCACCGTGCGGGCGCCCATCGCGGGCCGCATCGGCCGGGCCCTCGTCACAGAGGGGGCCCTCGTCGGTCAGGGCGACGCCACCAAGCTCGCGGTCATCCAGCAGGTCGACCCGATCTTCGCCGACTTCAACGCCTCCGCCACCGATTACGGCCTCCTGACCGAACGCGGCGGCAACGAGAGCGCCGAGGTCCGGCTCGTCCACGCGGACGGCACCCTGCATCCCGATGCCGGCAAGCTCCTGTTCTCGGACGTGAGTGTCGACCCCGGCACCGGGCAGGTCTCCCTGCGCGCCACCTTCGCGAACCCGAAGGTGGCCCTGCTGCCGGGCACCTACGTCCGCATCCGCGTCGCCCGCGGGCTGCTGCCCGGCGCCGTCGTCGTTCCGGCGCAGGCCATCCAGCGCTCCAGCGCCGGCGAGGCCCAGGCCTTCGTGGTCGGCGCCGACAAGGCGGTCGCCCTGCGGCCCCTGCGCACCGGGGCGCTCACGGACGCCGGCTGGATCGTCGAGGACGGGCTGAAGCCCGGCGAGAGCGTCGTCGTCGAGGGCTTCCAGAAGATCCAGCCCGGCATGACCGTGAACCCGGTGTCCTGGAAGGGCGCCCGGACGGCCACCGCCTCCCAGCAGCCCTGACCCCTCCGCGCAGGCCCAAGCCCATGACCCGCTTCTTCATCGAGCGCCCGATCTTCGCCTGGGCGGTCTCCATCTTCATCATGCTGGTCGGCGCGATCTCCATCGCGTTCCTGCCGGTCTCGCAGTACCCGGACGTGGCCCCCGTCACGATCCAGGTGACGGCGACCTACCCGGGCGCACCGCCGGAACGGCTCTACGACGGCGTCACCCGCATCATCGAGGAGGAGCTCAACGGCATCCCGGGGCTGATGTACTTCGAGAGCACCAGCGACACCTCGGGCCAAGCCCAGATCATGGCCTCGTTCGCTCCGGGCTCGGACCCGTCGAAGTCGACCGTCGCGGTCCAGAACCGCATCAAGCGCATCGAGGCGCGCCTGCCCCGGGCGGTGACCCAGCAGGGCGTCATCGTCGAGGAGGCCAGCACCAGCTTCCTCCAGTTCGTCATCGTCTCCTCCAAGGACGGAGCCTTGAGCGAGACGGACCTCGGCGACCTCGCCGCCCGACGCATCCTGGGCGAGCTCAGGCGGGTGTCGGGTGTCGGCCGGGCGACCCTGTTCTCGTCCGAGAAGGCGCTGCGCATCTGGATCGATCCGGTCAAGCTCGTCGGGTTCAGTATGACGCCGGGCGACGTCACGGCGGCAGTCAGCGCGCAGAACGCGCAGGTGGCCTCGGGCATCGTCGGCGCCCAGCCGGCCAAGGAAGGCCAGCGCATCGCCGCCAACGTCCTGGTGAAGGGCCAGCTGACCACGGTCGCGGAGTTCGAGGAGATCGTGCTGCGGGCCAACCCCGACGGCTCGCTAGTCCGACTGCGCGACGTGGCCGAGGTCGAGCTCGGCGGGCAGTCCTACACGATGCAGACCCGCCTCGACGGGCGCCCCGCCGCCGGCATCGGCATCCAGCTCGCGCCCGGCGGCAACGCCCTCGCGGCCGCAACCGGCGTGAAGGCCAAGATCGCCCAACTCCAGCGCACGTTGCCCGCCAACGTGAGCGTGACGGTGCCCTACGACACCACGCCCTTCGTCGAGGTCTCGATCAAGAAGGTGCTGATGACGCTCGCCGAGGCGATGGCGCTCGTCTTCGCGGTCATGTTCCTGTTCCTACAGAACTTCCGTTACACCATCATCCCGACCATCGTGGTGCCGGTGGCCCTGCTCGGGACCTGCGGCGCGCTGTTGGTCGCCGGCTTCTCGATCAACGTGCTGACGATGTTCGGCATGGTGCTGGCCATCGGCATTCTCGTCGACGACGCCATCGTCGTGGTCGAGAACGTCGAGCGCATCATGGCCGAGGAGGGGCTGCCGCCGCGGGAGGCCACCGCCAAGGCCATGAGCCAGATCACGGGGGCCATCGTCGGCATCACCTCGGTCCTGGTGGCGGTGTTCGTGCCGCTCGCCTTCTTCCCAGGCTCGGTCGGCGTGATCTACCGCCAGTTCGCGGTGAGCATGGCGACCTCCATCGCGTTCTCGGCCTTTCTGGCGCTCTCGCTCACCCCGGCGCTCTGCGCCACGCTGCTCAAGCCCGTCGAGGCCGGCCACGGCCACGCCAAGGGCGGTTTCTTCGGCTGGTTCAACCGCCGGTTCCAGGCCGGCACGCTGGCCTACCGCACGGGCGTCGCCGGGATGCTGCGCCGGCCGGTGCGCTCGCTCCTCGTCTACGCGGCGCTCGTCGCGGCGCTGGGCTGGGGCTACCTGCGCATGCCGTCGAGCTTCCTGCCCATCGAGGACCAGGGCTACGTCATCGTCGACGCGCAGACCCCGCCGGAATCCTCCACCGGCCGCACCCTCGACGTGGCCAAGCGGATCGAGGAGCATTTCGGCGCCGAGCCGTCGGTGGTGGCCCGGGTCGTGCTCCTCGGCTACGGCTTCTCGGGCCAGGGACAGAACGCGTCCATCGCCTTCGTCACCCTGAAGGACTGGAAGGAACGTGGGCCGGACGACGGCGCGGAGGCGCTCAGCGCCCGGGCCAACGCCGTGCTCGGCGGCCTGCCCGACGCCATCGCCATGGCGCTGTCGCCGCCGGCCATCGAGGCGCTCGGCAACTCCAGCGGCTTCGCCTTCCGCCTGCAGGACAAGGCGCAGCAAGGCTACGCGGCGCTGGCCGCCGCCCGCGACCAGTTGCTCAAGGCGGCGAGCCAGAGCCCGGTCCTGCAGGGCGTCTACGTCGAGGGCCTGCCGACCGCGCCGCAGATCGAGCTCACGCTCGACCGGCAGAAGGCGAACGCGCTCGGTGTGACCTTCGCCGACATCAACGACGCACTCTCCACGAGCCTCGGCTCGGCCTACGTCAACGACTTCCCGAACCAAGCGCGCATGCAGCGGGTGATCGTCCAGGCGGAGGCGTCCCGGCGCATGAGGGCCGAGGACCTGCTCGACATCAACGTCCGCAACGCCAAGGGTCAGATGGTGCCGCTCCAGTCCTTCGCGCGTGTCGCCTGGACGATGGGGCCGGCGCAGGTCGTCGGCTTCAACGGCTACCCGAGCATCAAGATCTCCGGCAGCGCCGCCCCGGGCTACGCCAGCGGCGACGCCATGGCCGAGATGGAGCGGCTCGCCGGGCAACTGCCCGCGGGCTTCGACTTCGCCTGGACCGGGCAGTCGCTGCAGGAGAAGCTCTCCGGCTCGCAGGCCGTCTACCTGCTCGCGCTGGCGCTGTTCTGCGTCTTCCTCTGCCTGGCCGCGCTCTACGAGAGCTGGTCGATCCCGCTCGCCGTGCTGCTCGTGGTACCCACCGGCGTGGTCGGCGCCGTGTTCGCGATGCTCGCGCGCGACATGCCGAACGACGTCTACTTCAAGGTCGGCCTGATCACGGTCATCGGCCTGACGGCGAAGAACGCGATCCTCATCATCGAGGTGGCCAAGGACCTCGTCGCGCAAGGCCGGTCCCTGCACGAGGCGGCGCTGGAGGCGTGCGAACTGCGCTTCCGGCCCATCGTGATGACCTCGTTCGCCTTCATCCTCGGCGTGGTGCCGCTCGCCATCGCCACGGGCGCCAGCATGAACAGCCAGCGGGCCATCGGCACCGGCGTGTTCGGCGGCATGGTCACCGCGACGGTGCTCGCGGTGTTCGCCACCCCGCTCTTCTACGTGCTGATCGCCCGGGCCTTCCGGTCGCGGAAGGCCCGCGGGACGAAGGAGGGGTCGGCCCACGCCGGTGCCCCCGCCACCCACGGCATGCCCGCGAGCTGAGATCGGCTCCGAGAAATCCGGGTCTCGCCCGGCAGAAGTCGCGCGACCGTTCCTTCCCACGGTCCGCGATAGCGGTCGGCCTGCTTCCCAGCCCTCCTCGGCAGGCCGACCGTGACAATCTTAAGGAGACCTGGACCGACCATTCCGTTTCAATAGCAGCTCTCGGGCGACAAGCGGCCATTCCGCTCGCTTTGGGTGAAGGTCTGGAAGTGGCGCCACGCAGCCTCAAGGCCCACTCCGCCTTTGCATGATGGATCAACGCAGGATCATCTCGAACACCGGAGCGTTGCGCCTCCGCACCCGCGAGGGCAATCGGAGACGGGACCAACAATGGAAGTGCGAGAGCGCAAGGGGCTGGCGGTGGTGACGGGCGCCTCCAGCGGCATCGGGTTGGAGCTGGCGAAGCTGTTTGCAGCCGATAGCTACGATCTTCTGATTGCCGCCCGCAGCGAGCACGTCCACGAGGTGGCCAGTCGGATGCGAGAGGCCGGGACCACAGTCCAGGCCTGTCAAGCCGATTTGTCGACGCCTGAAGGTGTCGAAACACTCCATGCCGCGATCCTGGCTGCTGAGCAGCCCCTTGAGGCCATCGCCATCAACGCCGGTGTCGGCCTCGGCGGTCCTTTCGTCGAGAACCGCTGGGAGGACGAGTTGAACCTCATGCGGATCAACGTCGTCGAAACAGTCCACCTCGCTAAGCTCATTGTGCCCGGCATGGTTGCCCAAGGCCGCGGTCGTATCCTGTTCACATCCTCGATCTCTGGCACCACACCGGTGCCGTTCGAGGCGGTCTATGGCGCATCTAAGGCCTTCGTTCTCTCGTTCGCCGAAGCCATTCGCAACGAGCTGCGCGACACCGGCGTCACCGTAACAGCTCTCCTGCCGGGTCAGACGGAGACCAACTTCTTCCATCACGCTGGCATGGACGATACCAGCATCGGGGCAGGTCCCAAGAGCGACCCGGCCGATGTAGCCAGAGCGGGCTACGAGGCGTTGATAGAGGGCCGGGAGAAAGTTGTAGCTGGTAGCATCGCGACGCAGTTCGAAGCTGCGGTGCTGAACCGCATCCTGCCCGACTCGATAAAGGCGGAGCGGCACAGGAAGATGTCCGAGCCGGGCGGCGCAGAGTAGCGGAGGCATTCAGAAGGCGCTGCCTGGATCTTGCTTATGATCAGCATGAGAACTCATGACCCCTTGCAGACTTTCGAGCATGTCGGCTCAGAAGTCCGCGCAGTAGTAGGATGCGGACCTGTAAGCGGCGGCCATCTTCTGACCCTGCATGTCACGCCGGCCAATGCCGATGACCACGCCCAGGTCGAGCGGCTGGCCAAGACCGTGCAGGCGGCTATCGACGACAGCGTCGAAGTCGCCTTCGTTGATCAGCTCTGTAGGGCGAATCGGAGAAGCTGTAGGTGGGGCAGGCTGTCTCTCTCGTCGGCGACGCGCAGGACGGCGTCGAGCGTTCGTTGTTCGGGCTGAAGGTTGTTTCCTTCCCGCTGCCGGACGGCTGCCTCAGCGCTTTCAGCTTCTAATTTTCCGCATTTTCTTCAAGCATCCCAACGGGCCCTCGAAGACGCCGGCCGCGAAGTCGGAGACCGTGCGGATCGGAGCCGCGGACGAGACGGGAGCGGTCACGCAGCACCGCGAGCCGCCGGACCACGCGACGCATCCGGCCCGACGCGCCGTGCGATCTCCTCAGCTGTTGGCGAGGCGGCTCAGCGTGTCGGTCAGCGTTAGAGCGAACAGGATGGCGAGCCAGAACAGGCCGGAGGCGGCGGCGAGGCGTACCAGGGTGTCGGCCAGGTCGAGCCGCATGAACAGCAGCGCCACGAGGCTGGCCTGGGTCGCGGCGATGCCGAAATTGAGGACTGTCGACCAGGGAGCAGGCGCCGCGTAGGCCGAGAACAGGCTCAAAGCCGTCAGCGCGAGCAAGAGGGCCCAGACGACGAGGCAGCGCCGCCAGATCTTCCCCACGGATTGTTGCGTGCCTGATCTCATCCGCCACGTCCGTCGAGGTAGAGCATCGGGTAGAGCACGATCCAGATCATGTCGACGAAGCCCCAGTAGAGCATCGCCACCTCGACCTGGGGGCTCTCGAACAGGAAGCCCGGCGCCCGCCACTCCTTCCAGATCAGGCGAAGGACGAGGCCGATGCCGATCGACAGGTGGATGGCGTGGATCGCGGTCGAGAGCCAGTAGAAGCCGAAGAAGAGCTGCGTCGCGGGCGCCGCGAGGGCGAAGCCGGCGCCGGGCACGAGGTGCCTCTCGATATCCTCGCGGTATTCCAGCCCCTTCACGACCATGAATGCAAGGCCGAGCAGGGCCGTCGCGGCGAGACACCCGAGCGTCAGGCGCCGCAATGCCTCCCGCTCAGAGGCCTGCGCGGCGAGCGCGGCGCAGAGGCCACTGGTGAGGAGGAGCGCGGTGTTGAGCGTGCCGTAGACGATGTTGGTTTCGCGCGCGGCGGCGGCGAAATCCGCGGCGTGCTCCAGCCGCATCGCGGTGTAGAGCAGGAACAGCGCACCGAAGAACAGCACCTCGCTGGCGATGAAGACCCAGATGCCGAAGGTCGCCCCAGCCCGCTGGTGAGCGAAGGCGCGGTCCTCCGCGAGGCGGAGTTCGTCCCACGGCTCGCGCAGGTGGCGCTTGGCGGCCGTGTCGACGACATCGCCGCCCGCGCTCACGTCAGCGCCCCCTCTTCGGCGATGCGCGGCTCGTCGCCGGGCGGCGTCGCCTCCGGGTGGTAGTCGTAGGGCGGGGCGAGGACCTGCGGATTGCCGAAGAAGTTCTGCCGCGGGGGCGGCGAGGTCGTGCGCCATTCGAGCCCGGTGGCGTTCCACGGATCGTTGAGGGCGCGGCGTCCGAAGAACAGCGACCAGGTGAGGTAGCCGAGCGGCATCAGGTAGGCCGCCGCGAGCACGGCGGCGCCCGAGGAGGAAAGGACGTTCCAGACCTGGAATTCCGGCGGATAGCTGTAGTAGCGCCGCGGCATTCCGAGATAGCCGGCGATAAATTGCGGGAAGAAGGTCAGGTTGAAGCCGAAGAACATCAGCAGGGCGGCAAAGCGCGCCCAGTTCTCCGGATACATCCGTCCCGTCACCTTCGGCCACCAGAAGTGCAGGCCGGCGAAGTAGGCGGACACCGAGGCGCCGACCATGATGTAGTGGAAGTGGGCGACGACGAAATAGGTGTCCTGCACGTGCACGTCGATCGGCACGGAGGCGAGGAACAAGCCGGTCAGCCCGCCCATGGTGAACAGGCCGAGGAAGCCGAGGGCGTAGAGCATCGGCGATTCGAAGCCGATCTGGCCGCGGTAGAGCGTGGCGGTCCAGTTGAACACCTTGATCGCCGAGGGAACCGCCACGATGAAGGACAGGAACGAGAACACCAGGGCGGCGAACGGCGACATCCCCGAGGTGAACATGTGGTGGCCCCAGGTGAAGAAGCCGATCACTGCGATCGCCACCAGGGCGTAGACCATGAAGGAGTAGCCGAAGATCCGCCGCCGGGCGTAGCAGGTGATGACCTCCGAGATCACGCCCATGGCCGGCAGGATCATGATGTACACGGCCGGGTGCGAGTAGAACCAGAACAGGTGCTGGAACAGGATCGGGTCGCCGCCGCGGGCCGGATCGAAGATCGGCAGGTTGAAGGTGCGCTCGGCGATGACGAGAACGAGCGTCAGGGCCAGCACCGGCGTGGCGAGCACGAAGATCAGGCTCGTCGTGTACATCGCCCAGACGAAGAGCGGCAGGCGGAACCACGTCATGCCGGGCGCCCGCAGGAAGTGGACCGTGGCGATGAAGTTGACGCCCGTGGCGATGGTCGAGAAGCCGGAGACGAACACGCCGAGCACGGCCAGCGTGACGAAAGTGTTCGAGAACACCGTCGAGTAGGGGACGTAGAAGGTCCAGCCGGTATCGATCCCGCCCGCCAGCACGGCCGCCAGCGTCAGCAGACCACCGGCGAGGTTGAGATACCACGAGATCAGGTTGAGCTTGGGGAAGGCGAGGTCGCGCGCGCCGATCATTAGCGGCAGCAGGAAATTCCCCATCGTCGTTGGGATTGACGGGATGAGGAAGAACCACACCATGACGATGCCGTGCAGCGAGAACAGCTTGTTGTAGGTGTCCGCGCCGACGACGTCGCCTTGCGGCGTGAACAGCTCCAGCCGCACCAGGGTCGCCGCCGCGCCGCCAATGAAGAAGAAGAACGTGATCGAAATCGCGTAGAGGATCGCGATGCGCTTGTGATCGGTGGTGAACAGCCAGGACGCGACGCTGCGCCCCTCGGCGAGGTAGCTGACCGGCAGGCCGAGATCCAGCTCGCGCGGGTTGGCCAGCGTCGAGGCGTCGGAGGAGGCGCCGCTCATCGGGCAGGGCTCCCGGCAGGATGTGGAATGCGCATCATGGCGGCGTGTCTCCCGAGGCGGGTGCGCCGGGCACCAGGGCCGGGCTGCGCAGGGATTGGTTCGGCGACGAATCCTGCGGCGTCTGGCCCGGTGCGCAGATGTTCTGGGCCGGCGTGAGGTTGAGCGAGCCGATCAGGTCGAACCGGTCGGTGCCGTGGCGGATATAGGCGGTGAGCGCCTGGATCTCGCCGTCGGAGAGCTTGCCCTCGTAGCTCGGCATGATCGGCTCGTAGCCGGCCACCACGTCGCGCTGCGGCTGGAGGATCGAGTCACGGACATAGGCCTCGTCGACACTCGCGGTGCGCCCGCCCTCCAGCGGCACCGACTGTCCCCAGATGCCGGCGAGCGAGGGCGCGTGCACCTTCGATCCCGCATTGTGGCATCCCGAGCAGCCCCGCTCGGAGAACAGCCGCTCGCCGAGTTCGGCGAGCCCGTCGCGCTCCGGCTGCTTGGTGAGCCACCGGGCGTAGTCCTGCGGCTCCATCACGATCACGCGGCCGAGCATGCGCGAGTGGTCGGTGCCGCAATACTCGGTGCAGAGCAGGTGATAGGTGCCGGTCTTGGTCGCCTGAAACCACGTCTCCGTCTGCTGATAGGGCAAGGCGTCGCGCTTCAGGCGGAAAGCCGGGACGTAGAACGAGTGGATCACGTCCTGCGAGGTCAGGAGCAGGCGCACGGGCGCGCCGACGGGGACGTGCAACTCGTTGATCTCGCGGGTGCCGCTGGGCCCTTGCGTCTTCCACATCCACTGCTTGCCGACGACGTGGATCTCGATGGCGTCCTTCGGCGGGGAGAAGGCGCCGATCTCCACCGAGGCGGCCCACCAGAAGATGAAGACGAAGATGAACAGTGTCGCGGCGGTCCAGACAACCTCGAATTCCCGCGAGACGAGGCTCGGCATCTCGCCGCGCTCGGCCGCGGAGCCGCGGCGGTACCGGATCGCGAAGGTGACGACCAGCCCGACCACGAGCAGCACGATCGCCGAGGAGATCAGGAGAAGGCCGATGAAGATCGCGTCGACCTTCGCCGCTTGAACCGAGGCCGATTCCGGCCGCAAGAAGGTGGGAATGAGGGCGTCGAGCATCAGGGCGACCCTCTCGCCGGCCCGGCGACCGCGGGTGTGTCGACGGCGCCCGGTCCGGCACCGGGGGCGAACACGGTGCTCGAGGCGCCGCCGCGGCTGCCGAGCGCGGGCGTCCGTTCCGGTTGGACCGGCGCCGCGTAGGCCGCGTTGCCGCGCTCGGCGAGGCGCCGAATCGCCTCCGTGATCGGCATGCGGGCGATCCCCTTCTTGCGGTCGATCCAGGCGTAGCCGTCGAGCTTCGTCCGCTGATCCTTGAGCATCGCCGCGAGGTCGGCCTGCGGGCTTTGCTGAAGCCGCGGCGCCGGGAAGACCCGCGCCGTCTGAACCAGGGGGCCGAGGTTCTGGCGGCTGTAGTAGTATCGCAGGCCGCCGATCGTGACGGCGGTAAAGACGACGATGAACAACCCGGTCAGCAGCAGGGGTTTGAGCCGGATATCCGGCGCCTCGGTGCCGGGCGGGGCGTGGCCGACGACGTCGTCGTGGACTCGCCTGTGGAGCTGGCCGGGGGCCGCGTCAGACATGACGGGGCCTCCCGGCGCGCCGCAAGATCAGTCGTGACACGAATCCCGAGACGAGTAGCAGCATGGGAAGGGCGACCACGGCCGCCGTCGCCGCGCCGCCCGCCTGGGCCCCGTAAGCTGGAAGAACGAGCCACGCGAAATGCAGGGCGAGGCCGATCAGCACGAGCAGGCCGACGCCGCGCAGCAGGGCCGGGCTCTTCCGGACGGACGCGAAGAGCAGGGCGAGGAAAGGTAGGATACCGCCGAGGACGAGGCTCGCGACGAGGACGCCACCCCAAGGGCTCGCACCGCGCTTCAGGTACCAGGTCGCCTTGGGCGGCAGGTCGCCGTACCACACGACGATGTAGGACATCAGCTCCAGGTAGATCACGCCGAGGAGAGCCGCGAGCATCAGGCCAGCGAGGTCGGAGGCGCCGCGGGCGTCGAGGCTCGACGGGCTTGCCAGCGCTGCGAAGGCGAGAGCCGCCAGGATCTGGTGCAGCGCGACGTCGGCGGCGAAGGCCGAGGCGTTGAAGCCGGGCTCGACCGAAAGGATCCAATCGACGGAGACGAGGCTGATCGTCAGGCCGTAGAAGCCGAGGCCGAGGCCGGCGACGAGCGGGCCGGCGCGCCCGGACAGGGACAACACCGCGAGCACCGACCAGCCGAGAAGAGCGACCGTCGCGCGCACGAGGAACAGCGTCGGGTCGAGGTAGAGGCGCAGGACATCCGGCTTAGCGCCCGTGCCGGCGGCCCAAGGGTAGGCGGACTGGAGCCCGAGGGCGACACCGAGGAAAGCGAGGGCGGCGAGCGGCACGAGGGCGGTCGCCGGCCGCAGGGCGGGCGCCAGGACCGCGCCCCATCGCCCGCCGGTCACAATATGGATCATGGCGAGGACCAGGGCGCCGAACGGCACCGCGCTCCACACGATCCAGGCGAGCAGCCAGCCGCGGAACAGGGCATCGCTCACGGCAGCTTCTCTGCGAGATCGGGAGCCTCGGCGACGCGGGCGCCCTGCGAAAGCTGCAGAGCGCGGATATAGGCTGCGATCGCCCAGCGGTCGCGCGGCTCGACCCGGTTGGCGTAGGCGTACATCACGCCGTAGCCGCGGGTGATAACATCGACGAAGTAGGCGGCCGGCGCCGCCCGCAGACGTTCCTCGTGATAGGAGGGCGGGGCGGGAAAGCCGCGCTGCACCACCATGCCGTCGCCGTGGCCGGTATAGCCGTGACAGGGCGTGCAGATCGCGTCGTAGCGCTGGCGTCCGCGCTCCAGCAAAGCGGCATCCAAGGGCGGCGGATCGCGCAAGGACGCCTCGCGGCTGAGCGCGCCGACCTCGACCGCTCCCTCGGGCGGGCGGCGGGCCTCGGCTTGGTCGGGGAAGAGTGGCGCCTTGCCGTAGACCTCGTAGCGCGCCTGCCGGCGCATCGACTGGTCCTCGCAGGCACCGAGCGAGGCGAGGAGCGGCAGCAGGAGCGGGAAGAGGCGCCTCACGGATGCATCTCTGCGACGAGCAGGGCGCCGGCCCGTTCCAGGCTCGCGCGCAGGGCGGTCGCGTCCGCATCCTTCGGCGCGACGAGGAGCAGAAATCGGTCCTGGCTCGCCCGCTCGAATTGCGGGATCGCGAAGAGCGGATGATGCAGGCGCGGCAGGCCGCAGGTCCAGAACATTGCGACGAGCCCGGCGATGGCGGCCATCAGCACCCCGAACTCGAACGGCACCAGCAGGAAGACCGGCCAGGAATGCAGCGGCCGTCCGCCCGCGTTCAGCGGGTAATCGATGACCGACGAATACCATTGCAGGGCGTACATCGCCGCCGCCGCGCCGAAACCAGCCACCGCCATCACCGGCCGCACCGGGTTGCGCTTCGGCGCGAAGGCGTCCGTGAGATCCGGTACGGGGAAGGGCGTGAAGGTGTCGAGCGCCTGGTGACCGTCGGCGGCGGCGAGCCGCATCGCCCGCACCAGCGCCTCGGGCGTGTCGAACTCGGCTAGCAGCGGGGCGCTCATGCCGTCTCCCCTCTGGCCGCGCCCGCGTCGTGGGCGAGCTGGCTGACCTCGTGAATGGAGATGATCGGAAAGATCCGCGCTAGGACCAGGAATCCGAAGGCGAACAGACCGAGCGGCGCGATCAGGATCACCACGTCGTAGAAGCTGACGTGATAGGTCCGCCACAAGCTGACGGCGTGGCCGTGCGAGAGGGTGTTCCAGACGATCAGGATGCGCTCCAGCCACATCCCGAGGTTGATCACGACCGCTATGACCGCGAGCGCCCACAGGTTGAGCCGCACGCGTGCGAACCACAGCGCCTGCGGCACGAGGCAGTTGCAGAACAGCAGGCTGTAATAGAGCCAACGGTAGTCGCCAGTGAAAAAATAAGCGATCACCGCCCGGTCGGCGTGATCGCCGCCGTACCAGCCCATGAACCACTCGGTGGCGTAGGAGAGGGTCATGACGATGCTGGCAAACAGCATCACCTTCGCCATGACGTCGAAATGGCCGGGGGTGATCACCGCCTGGAGGTTGAGGCCCCAGCGGATGACGATCGCCAGCACTACCACCATGGCGAAACCCGAATACATCGCGCCGACGACGAAGTAGGGCGGGAAGATCGATTCCTGCCAGCCGGGCATCAGGCTCGCGGCGAAGTCGAGGCCGACGATAGAGTGAACGGAGCAAACCAGCGGGACGGCCAAAGCCGCCATGGTCTTGTGGAAGGTCTCGTAGACCGCCCAGTGCCGGGCCGAGCCGCGCCAGCCGAGCGCCAGCGCGCCGTAGATCTTCCGGCCGAGGCGCGACTGCGCCCGGTCGCGCATGGTCGCGAGGTCGGGCAGCAGACCTGTGAACCAGAAGATCAACGAAAATAGGAGGTAGCTGAGGATCGCCCAGAAATCCCAGACCAGCGCCGAGCGCCATTGCGGCCAGAGATCCATGGTGTTGGGGTAGGGCGCCAGCCAGTAGGAATAGAGCGGCCGCCCGAGATGGATGATCGGGAAGATGCCGGCGATGGCAGCCGCAAACAGCGTCATCGCCTCGGCGAAGCGGTTGATCGAGGCACGCCAATGCTGGCGGGTCAGCAGCAGCATCGAGGAGATCAGCGTTCCGGCATTGCCGATGCCGATCCACCAGACGTAGTTGGCGATGGAGAAGCCCCACACCACCGTCGTGTTCACGCCCGACAGGCCGATGCCGATGGTCAGCACCGCGCCGATGGCGATCACGGTGGCGAGCACCAGCGGCAGCACGCCGAGTAAGGCGATCACCCAGGCACGGCCCGGCCCGCGCCGCTGGATCGGGTCGGCGACCGCGGCGCAGATCTCGCCATAGCCGAGGCGCTCGCGGGCGATCCAACGATGGGGCTGGGCATTCCCGCTCACGCATCGTCCTCCTTCAGGTCCGGGTTCGGCGCGCGGAGGTTCGCGAGGTAGGTCGTGCGTGGGCGGGTGTTCAGCTCCTCCATCAGCGCGTAGTGGCGCGGATCCTTGCGCAGTTCGGTGATGGCGTTGCCGGGCTTGGCGAGATCGCCGAACTGGATCGCCCGCGTCGGGCAGGCGGATTGGCAGGCTGTGGTGACGCGGCCCATCGCACGGCCGTCGCGCTCGGCCGCCTGCCGCTCGGTGGCGATGCGCTGGATGCAGTAGGTGCATTTCTCCATCACGCCGCGGGCGCGGACCGTGACGTTCGGGTTGCGCTGTGCCTTCACCGATTCCGCGCCGAGGTTCGCGTAGGGCTGGCCGTCCGCGTAGCCGAAGAAGTTGAAGCGGCGGACCTTGTAGGGGCAGTTCGCCTCGCAGAAGCGGGTGCCGACGCAGCGATTGTAGACCTGAAGGTTCAGGCCCTCGCCGTCATGGACGGAGGCCGCGACGGGGCAGACCGGCTCGCAAGGCGCGTGCTCGCAATGCATGCAGGGCACGGGCTGGAACCCGGCGCGCGGCGCCTCCGGGCCGCCCTCGTCGTAGATGTCGATCCGCAGCCAGTGCATCATCCGGCCGCGCGCGATCTCTTCCGGGCCGACCACGGGCACGTTGTTCTCGGATTGGCAGGCGACTACGCAGGCATTGCAGCCGATGCAGGCATCGGTGTCGATCACCATCGCCCAGGCATGGCCGTCCTTGTCGCCCTTCCACGCATCGAGCAGGGACGGCTGATCTGCCCCGATCCCCTTCGGCTCGGCGCTCGCCAGTGCGGCAAGGTCGATCTGCCGGAACAGTTTTCGGGTTTCGCCTTCGAGCTCGACGTAGTTCTGCGTGCGCAGGATCGTCTCGGTCCTGTCCGTCTTCGCGAGATCGACGCCGGTCACGAGCCAGGGCGAAGCGCCGCTCGCCAGACCGTAGGCATCCGTGCCGACGCCGTTGCCGATGGCGCCGGCCCGCTCGCGGCCGTAGCCGAGCGTCAGCACGCCGACGCCGTTGGCGACGCCGGACTCGATGATCACTGGCACCTCGATGGTGCGGCCGCCCGCGCTCGCGCGCACCACGTCGCCGGCCTCGAGCCCGCGCCACCCGGCCTCGGCGCGGGAGAGCGCGAGCGCGTTGCCCCAGACCTGCTTCGATATTGGCTTCGGGCATTCCTGAAGCCACGCATTGTTGGCGAAGCGCCCGTCCCAGAGGCATGGATCCGGCCGCAGCTCGACGGTGAGGCTGTCGCTCCGGCGGCTTTGCGGCAGCGGGATCAGGCGCGGCTCGCCGGGCTGTAGGGTCGGTGCGGCGGTCCCCTCGATGATCCCGTCGTGCAGGCAGCGGCGCCACCAGCCCTCGAAGTCCGCGCCCCCGCGCTGCTGCCACGTCGCCCGGACGAGAGCGTAGCCCGCCGTCGCCGTGCGGCCGGCGAACAGTGGCACGATCTCGTGGAGCGAGCGCCCATCGTAGAGCGGACGCAGAAGCGGCTGGACGAGGCTCGCGGTGCCGTCGGTCGCGCGGAGATCCGACCAGCTCTCAAGTTCGTGCGTCAGCGCTAGGTGCCAGTGAGTGGCGCCCGCGCTCTCGTCGCCGTAAAGCCCGGCATGGACGCTGAAGCGGGCGCGCACGATGCGCTTGGCGAGGTCGAGCTCGGGTGGTGCCGTGGCGACCGGATCGGCGTCGAGGATCGCGAGGCAGGTCACCGCGCCGCGGTCGAGCGCGCCGGCCAAATCAGCGAGGGTCGCGGGCGCTCGCCCCTCGATCCCGTCGGGCGGGACGATGAAGTCGACGGGCGCCCGGAGGCGCGCGTTGATCCAGTGCGCAAGCGCGTGGCCTTCCGGCGCGAGTGCGGCCCCGGCGAGCACGAGCGCGCGGCCCTCGTGCGCTTCGAGATCCTCGGCGGCCGCCTCGGCGAACAGCCGGGCCGCTTTGGGCAGTTCAGGTATGGGCAGGCCGGCGCCGAGTGCGTTCGCCACCGTCGCCAGCACCCCCGGCTGATCGAGGGGATGGACGGCCCGACGCGTGTCGGCCTTGACCCCCGTCAGAGTCAGCGCCGCCTCCGCGACGTAGAGGCGGCCGAACCGCTCCCGGTCACGGCGGCGGTCGGCGAAGGCGCTCGCGAGCCGGATCTGGTCCGGTCCGGCCCCCAGCGGGTCGGCCCCAACGCACAGGATCGTCTCGGCCCGCTCAAACCGGGGCAGGGCGCGCAGGCGTCGGCCGAAGGCAAGTTCGGCTCCGCGCTCCGCATTCCCGTCATCGACCGGCTCGTGAACGTGCCACGCCGCCTCCGGCAGCGCGCGCAGCAGCGCATCGATCTGGCGGGCGAGCGTCGGCGAGGTGACGCGGCCGGTCACGAGGTGCAGGCCGCGCCCGCGGGCAGCCTGCACCGTCGCGAGCGGCCCGCTCAGCGCCCGCTCGAACATGTCCCAGGAGGCGATGCCGCCCACCCGCTCGGTCACTGTGCGCGAGCGGTCGGGATCGTAGAGGTCGAGGATCGCGGCCTCCGCGAACACGTCCGTTGCGCCGAGGCTTGCCGGATGCAGCGGATTGCCTTCGATTTTGATCGGCCGCCCGTCGACGGCGATGGCGTGGACCCCGCGCGCCCAGCCGCTGAGCGAGAGGGTCGTGGCGTAGCGCACCGGCACGCCGGGCAGGAGCTGCTCGGGCGCCCGCACGTACGGTACGATGGTCTCGACCGGTCTGGAGCAGCCGCCCGCGGCGAGCGTGATGCCGGCGCCGAGGAGGCGCAGCGCCTCGCGGCGCGAGGGCGGCGTCAGCGGTGGCATATCGAGCACTCGCTCAGCCGCTTGGGCGATTTGATGTGGCGCTCCTCGACGAAGCGGGCACCGATCATCGCCTGATCGGCGGGTGGCTTCCAAGCCATGTCGAACACCGCCTCGTGCGGACGGAGGTTCGGCGCGGGGTCGCGATGGCAGTCGAGGCACCAGCCCATGGTGAGCGGGGCCGTCTGCCGCATCAGTTTCATGGTCTGGACGGGGCCGTGGCAGGTCGAGCAGCCGACGCCCTTGGCCACGTGGACCGAGTGATTGAAGTAGACGTAGGCCGGCAGGTTGTGGACCCGGTTCCAGGTCAGCGGGCGTCCCTCGGCGAGGCTCTGGCGCACCGGCGCCAGCATCGGCGCGTTGGTCCATTCCTGCGAGTGGCAGCTCATGCAGGTCTCGGTCGGCGGGATGCCGGCGAATGCCGCCTTCTCCACCGAGGTGTGGCAGTAGCGGCAATCGATCCCGAGGCCGCCGACATGGTGCTCATGGCTGAACGGCACCGGTTGTTCACGAGTCACGTCCTGGGCCGTCACGTAGGGGGAGCACCACAACGTGTAGGCGAGGCCGACCGCCAGAACCGGAACGGCACCGATGGACGCGAGGACAACGCGGGCGACGGTGTCCGCCCCCGGGTGGAAGATCTGCACCATCCCGACAGAGGAGCCCCTTGTCCGTTACCGTTGTTGTGATTGCCGTTTGAGGCTGCTCAGTCGCAGACGAGCCGGCAAGAACATTTGTTTCCCTCCCGCGCATCTCCGGTCTGCTGCAGTTTTTCACGAATACAGATCATCGCAAGGCGCCGAAAACAACACATTCGGTTCTAGATTTATTGGCAAGATGTAGCCGACGCGAGGGATCGTTGTTACGCCAAAGCGGCGAGATATCGTGTGCGGACAGCGAAGACGAGAGCACTTTCGTCGTCCGCGGATGGTTCAGGTAACGATCTCGTTTGCTCCGACATTCGCGGACGCATTGAACCGACGTCTCGACCGGGCCGACCTGATCGGCCTCGATCGAAGTGACTGCGCAGTTTGCGCGTCGATGACCGAACGCGGGGGCTGGAAGGAACGATCGCGATGATCCTGCGCACGAGCACGTTCGAAGTGGTAACGGGCGCCAATCTCGGGGGGATGATCGCCTTTCGAGCTGCGTGGAACAGGTCCGCGGTGCCGAGGCGAATCGCGTTGCCGCTGACAGCGCCTGCGGATCGGCCGATCTCCTCGCAACGCGAGCGCAAGAAGGTTGAGATGCTGTTTGCCCACCTCAGACGGTTCCTGAAGTGGGATCGACTCTGAGTACGGGGACCGAACGGGGCCTGGGACGAGTTCCACCTCGCCGCGGCGTCCCAGAACCTCAGGAAGTGCGCCAAGCCGATCCCGCTTCAGCAGTTCATCCCGGCCTGATCGATCAGGATCGCTCTCGCGTCGGACCGGCGCGTTCGTCCGTTGAGCGCTCGATCCAGATCCGACGCGAGTTTTTCATCGAAATCGGCGCGTCGCAGATCAAGACGAGCGCGAACTCCTGACCCCAAGCGGGCATTCGACGTGCTGCCGCTAAAGGTCCGGATGGGGGCGGCAACCAGACCTTGGCGCTTCGTCCGGCAGCAGACGTTCCGTGTCTGACCCATGTCGATCGCCAATCGAGCTGCTCAGCCTGCTTGGAAGCGGACGCAGATGCGCTCGGCTGGAAGATGATCCGCTTCGAGCGAGAATGTGGCATCGCATGTCACACTCAAGTCGCTTGGCTCGTCATGGCTTTGAGCGTCGATCACTGGCACTCCGAGCACAAGGAAAAGACATGAGCAAGAACAGGCGACTGGTCTGGAACGAGGTAGCCCCGCAGGGTGCAAAAGCGCTGTATGGCATCCACCACTACATAACCACCGGCACCGATCTACCCCATGAGTTGATCCACCTCATCTTCCTGCGGGTGTCACAGATCAATGGCTGTGCGCACTGCATCGACCTGCACACGAGAGACCTTCTCAAGACGATGCCGCTCGAGAAGGTCGTCTTGGTTTCTGTGTGGGCTGAGGTGCCCCACTTGTTTTCTGAACAGTACCGCGCCGCTCTCGCCTGGGCGGAGGAAGTCACGCTGATCAGCGAGACCCACGCCTCCGATGAAGCCTATGCCGCCGCTAACACTGTCTTTACGGCCAAGGATCTCGTCGACCTGACGATCACCATCGCCGCGATGAACGCATTTAACCGCCTCGGCGCACCCTTCCGCCTCCCGGTCCAGGCGAAGGCCTAGTCGGCTCTGCCGCTCCGTAAGGGGCCAGCACCGTTCCGTTCACGCCGATGTCAATCGATTCCTGACCGCAGGTCCACGTGTCACCCCACTGACTTTCCCGGGGCATGTCACATCGGGCTCACCTACCTCGTCCTTTGTTCGACGGGCGCCTGAAAGCGGCGAGGAGCTGCCCAGTCCGTTCTCGAACAAGGAAGCGGGTGCCATGAAGATCGTGGTGATTGGCGGAAGCGGCCTCATAGGGCGTCACCTGACGGCCGAACTTTCGCGACAGGAACATGAGGCCATCGCTGCCTCGCCGAGCAGCGGGGTGAATGCGCTGACGGGCGAGGGCTTGGCCGGGGTTCTTGCCGGAGCCGACATCGTCGTCGACGTGTCGAACTCTCCGTCCTTCGAGGACGTGGCAGTGCTCGACTTCTTCGAGCGCTCTGGCCGCAACCTCCTCGCCGCGGAGCGCGAGGCGGGTGTGAAGCATCACGTCGCCCTATCCATCGTCGGCACGGACCGCCTGAGGGGGAACGGCTACTTCCGGGCCAAGGTGGCGCAGGAAGCGCTCGTCAAGGCCTCCGGCATCCCCTTCACCATCGTGCGGGCGACGCAATTCTTCGAGTTCGTCGCCACCATCGCCGAAGGATCGGTCGACGGCACCCGCCTCGTCGTGCCCAATGCGGACTTTCAGCCCATCGCCGCCGCCGATGTCGCCGTAGCGCTCGCCGATGTCGCGCTCGCTCCACCACGCAACGCGACGATCGAGATCGCCGGGCCAGACCGCCTTCCGTTCCGCGACTTCGTCGCCCACTGGATTGCGTCCACCGGCGACCGTCGGGAGGTGCAGGCCGACAGGGCGGCGCGCTACTTCGGCGCCGAGCTCGATACGGGGTCGCTTGTTCCCGAGCATGCGGAAGCGGCGCGGCTTGGGCCGACGCGGTTTGAGAGCTGGCTCGCTTCCGCCTGAACCGCTGCACTTTTCTATATACTAAGAAAGAACCCCTGCTATGTTCAGAACATATCTTCTGGGAGCCCTCTTTGCCGTCTCCGCCGTTACTGCGGTGGTGGCTGATGTTGCGAGGGGCGAGGCCCGCGTCACGACGATCTTCGACCATCCGCTGCCTTCGGTTCCTGGCAAGAGCCTGCGCGGCGTCCTCGTTGAGTACGGTCCGGGCGGCTCCTCACCGTCCCACACCCACGCCGCATCTGCCTTCATCACGGCAACTGTGATCGAGGGTGCGGTGCGCAGTCGGATCAACGACGGCCCAGAGAAGGTCTTCCGCGTCGGCGAGAGCTTTGTCGAAATGCCCGGTGATCACCACGGTGTCAGCGCCAATGCCAGTGATGTCGAGCCCTCCAAGCTCCTCGCCGTCTTCGTCGTGGATACGGCCGACCGGGCATTGACGATGCCGGACCGGCCGTAGCAACGGCGGCGCGGGAACGCACCTGTTCAAGGCGGCAAGGATAACCGATGGTCGTCCACATCTGCTCAAGCGACTTTGTTTTCTAGGAAGGGCCATGTCGCAGGCCGAAATCGCCACGGTGACCTTCGAGACCCATCGCGCGCGGCTTCTGCGCATCGCCTACCGCATGCTTGGCTCGCGCAGCGAAGCGGAGGATGTCGTGCAGAATGCCTGGCTGCGCTGGGTGGCGGTGGACCAGACGAAGGTCGCTGCTCCTTATCCGTTTCTCGCGCGCATCGTTACGCGCCTCTGCCTCGACGAGATGAAGTCGGCCCGCGCCCGCCGGGAGACCTACGTCGGCGCTTGGCTGCCTGAGCCACTCGTCGAAAAAGATGATGATGGAGTGGACGAAGATGACCTGACATTGACGCTGATGATGGCGCTGGAGCGCCTGTCGCCGCTTGAGCGGGCGGCATTCCTCCTCCACGACGTCTTTGGGGTGCCGCTCGGCGAGGTGGCGAACACACTCGACCGGGAGGCGGCGGCTGTGCGCCAACTCGCCGTCCGGGCACGGCGGAACGTGCAGACTGCGCGTCCGCGCTTCCCTGTAGAGCGCGAAGAGGGCGAGCGGATCGCACGCGCCTTCTTCGCGGCGTCCACCAGCGGCGACACCGCAGCGCTGCGAACCATTCTCGCCGACAACGCGGTGCTGCACTCGGATGGCGGCGGCAAGGTTCTGGCCTTCATCAACCCCATCACTGGATTGGACCGTCTCCTGCGCATGTTCGAGGGTGTGCGGCGCAAATGGGGACAAGACTGGGCGCAGATGCTCGAACCTGTCTGGATCGACGGCTTGCCCGGCTATGTCAGCCGCGAACGCGGCAATGTTCTCCAAACCACTGCACTCGCCATTGAGGACGGCCGGATCACTGCGATCTACATCACCCGCAATCCGGACAAGCTCCGCCACGTCGCGCAGGCTCTCGCGGTGAGACCGAATCCAACCTCGCGGACGCAGTGATCAGGCAGCGGGCGTCCCCGAGTCGCTCCACTCGACATTCAGCTTCGCACTCTTGGCCCCAAGCGGACTCTGGGGTGACGGCCGCTAAAGGACCGGATGGGGTGGGAAGCCGTCGTTCAGTATCTGCCTGCTGAACGACGGCTTTGTGCCCAAATGCCAACTTCAATCGACGGCCAAGGGCCGGCATTCGGTTCCTGAGGTTGTCCGTCCGGTGTCAGAAGCTGCCGCCCCCCAGCAGTCGTTCCACCGCTGGGGTGAACAGCGAGCTTGACGGGGCGGAGCAGGCGAGCGTGATTCTCTCAATTCGGGATCAGCTCCCGCGCGGGGCCTCCCGTCTCCTGTCCTCGACCGCGGGCGTAGGGCGGTAGGGCGGGGTTGTTGGCGTTGGCCGAGTCCGTGTCGGTCTCAAAGAATTCGCGGCGCTGCGCCGCACCGGCCGTCCAATCGGAGGCGAGTGCGGAGATGCAGAGGCCCGAACAGACCCGCTCCGGCGCGACGGTCTTCGCACTGGCGCCGGCGCTGGCCAGTATACCGACGGCCGCGAACAGGACGAGAGCTTTGTGCTTGATGCTGTACATGTCAGGCTCCTCGAATTTCCTACCGAACATTGGGCTCGGCCTGGCGACGACCTGACAGACGCCGCTTTTCGAGGATTATTCCGTGCACAGTTTAAAAAAATCGCGGCTTCATCGTTCCGCGCCGGGCCTGCGGTGCAACGAAGAAAAAATCCGGAGGGCTTGGAATAAACGTCGAGAAACGGCGTCTCTGCTCCCATGCCGTCGCCGGGCACCCCTGCCGCGGGCAACCCGGCATAGGAAAGTCCGCGCATGTCAGGAGACTGGCCGTGAGCGATATGGTCCGCCTCATCGAGCCGCTCATCCCGGCGCTACGCCGTTATGCCCGCGCGCTCCTGCGCAACCCGACCGATGCCGACGACCTCGTGCAGGACTGCTTGGAGCGCGCCATCGGCCGCTGGCATCAGCGCCGGGCGGACGGTGACGTGCGCACGTGGCTCTACGCCATCCTCCACAATCTCGCCGTGAGCCAGATGCGCCAGCGCGCTCGCCGCGGCATGTCCCTGCCCGTCGAGGACGCCCCTGAGGCGGTCCTCGCGGTCGCCCCGAACCAGCATGAGGGCCTGCTCCAGCGCGACCTGACGGCGGCGCTCGATGCGCTGCCGGCAGAACAGCGCGGGGTACTGCTGCTCGTGAGCGTCGAGGGGCTGTCCTACGCCGAGGCGGCCCAGGTGCTCGCCATCCCGATCGGGACGGTGATGTCGCGTCTGGCGCGGGCCCGCGACCGCATGATCCAGCTCATGGACGGGGAGCGCACATCCGCCCCCGCCGGGCGTCCGCTGCTCAGGAGGGTGAAGTGACCGTGCGCCCGATCACCGAGGACGACATCCAGGCCCTCATCGATGACCGCCTGGAGGCGGCGCGCCGGGCCGAGGTCGAGGCCTACCTCGCCCGCCATCCCGATCTCGCTTTGCGCGTCGAGCGCATGCGCGGGCTCGGCGACGCCCTGCGCGACGCCTTCGCGCCGGTGGCCGCCGAGCCGGTCCCGGCCCAGCTCAACCTCGCCCACCTCGTCGCGGCGCGGCGGCGCCCGCGTCTGCCGGCGTGGCAGGCGGCGGCCGCGGCCGTGTTGCTGGCGCTCGGGGGGATCGGTGGCTGGGGTCTTCGCGGCACGCTGTCCGCACCTATGACCGGCGTCGATGCCCTGGCCCAGGAGGCGAGCGCGAACTACGCCGTCTACGCCCCCGACCGCCTGCGCCCGGTCGAACTCGCGGCGAGCAGCAGTGACGAACTCGCCCGCTGGTTCTCCGCCCGGCTCGACCGCCGCGTCGGCGTGCCGGACCTGAGCGGCTCCGGCTACCGGCTGATGGGCGGGCGCCTCGTCGCCACGCCGCACGGCCCGGCGGGCCTGCTGATGTACGACGATTCGCGCGGCACGCGGCTCGTCATGCTGATGCGCCCCATGGCTCAGCCGGGCGACGCGCCAATGCGCGAGCACCGGACGGGATCGGCCACCGGCTACGCCTGGGCCCAGGGCGGGCTCGGCTACAGCCTTGTCGGCGCGAGCGATCCCGCCGTTCTGCATCCCCTCGCCAACGAAATCCGCCGCACGACTGCGACGAACACCTGAGGCTTCCATGGCTCTGCTGCACCGCCTGACCGGGGCTCCGCCCGGAATGCCCCCGCGCGCCCTGATGCTACGTGTCTCCGCCATCGGGGCGCTGCTCGCCGGCACGGCCGGGGCCTTTGCCGCCGCAGGCGGCTGGCTGTCGCCGGCCGCGCTGACCCCGGCCCGCATCGTCGATCGCTTCGAGCAGGTGAACGGCCCGCATCCGGGCTTCCGGCGCAACCATGCCAAGGGCCTGTGCGTGGTCGGTGAATTCGCTGGCAACGGGGCAGGCACCGGCCTCTCGAAGGCGGGCGTGTTCGCAGCGGGGCGGGTGACGCCGGTCGAGGGGCGGGTCGCGCTCGCGGGCGGGCAACCCTACGCGGCGGATGCCGCAACGACCGTGCGCAGCCTCGCCCTGCGGTTCAGGCTCCCGGATCGGGAGGAGTGGCGCACGGGCATGAACGCCCTCCCGGTCTTCCCCGTGCGCACGCCCGAGGCGTTCTACGAGCAATTGCTCGCAGCCAAGCCCGATCCGGCCACCGGCAAGCCCGACCCGGAGCGCATGAAGGCGTTCTTCGCCGTTCATCCGGAGAGCGCGAAGGCAGCAAGCCTGATCAAGGCGCGCCAGATCACCGCGGGCTTCGCCGACAGCACCTTCCGCAGCCTGAACGCCTTCCGGTTCGTGGCCGCCGACGGCCGCGCCAAGCCGGTGCGCTGGGCCCTCATACCGGAGCGGCCGGCGGTGCCGGAGACCACCGCGCAAGCCGCGCGGACGGACAAGAACTACCTGTTCGACGACCTCATCGCGCAGCTTCGGCAGGCACCGCTGCGCTGGCACCTCGTCGTCACGGTCGGCCGGTCGGGCGATGCCACCGCCGACGCGACCCTGCCCTGGCCAGCCGACCGCGAGAGCCTGGACGTGGGCACGCTGACCCTCACCGGTGCGACGCCCGAGGAGGCCGGCAATTGCCGGGACGTCAACTTCGACCCGCTCGTCCTGCCGGACGGCATCGCCCCGTCCGACGATCCGCTGCTGAGCGCCCGCTCGGCCGCCTATGCCCGCTCCTTCACCCGCCGGGCGGGCGAGGCGACGAGCCCCAGCGCCGTGATCGCGACGGCCGGCAAAGGAGACGCCCTGTGATGCACCCCACCCACTTCAATGCGCCGGCCCGCCTGCTGCACTGGAGCATGGCGGTGCTGATCCTGGCCATGCTGTTCATCGGCGTCGCGATGGTGACCTCACTCGCCGATTACGGCAGGCTGGTCGCACTGCATCGCCCGCTCGGCTTGCTGATCCTGCTTCTGGCGGTCCTGCGGCTCGCCAACCGCTGGCGTCGCTCCCCGCCGCCCCTGCCGACGGATCTGCCTCCGTGGCAGCGGCGGGCCGCGCAGGCCTCGCACATCGCCCTCTACGGGCTGATGCTGGCCATGCCGCTCGTCGGCTGGGCGATGCTGTCGGCGGGGCGCCTTCCCGTCGCGGTGGTCGGGCCGCTGGTGCTGCCGCCGATCCTGCCGCAGAGCCCGATGCTCTATGCGTGGCTGCGCGGACTCCACACCGTTCTGGCCTACGGACTGTTCGGGCTCATCGTGGCGCATCTCGGGGCGGCCCTGCTGCATGGGTTGATCCGCCAGGACGGCGTCTTCGCCAGCATGGCACCTTGGCTTTCGCGGCGCTCGGCTGGGGATTTATGAGCAGCGGCCTCTGACAGGCCTGGCTTCCTTCGGCTGTCGTGCAACAAGCGGGCATTCGAGGTGCTGCCACCAAAGGTCCGGATCGGGTCGGGAGCAACGGTCTAGGCCCGCCGGCTCCAATGTCGGCTTGTGTTGCAGAGAGCCGTCATTCGACATTGGGCGCACTGGCAGCATCGGGTTCCTCATGGCGGGCTCCTGAACCCAGGAGCCTGTCATGCCCGAAGTCGTTACCGTTTCCACAAAACCGCGTGTTCCCTGGAACCGCGGGCGTATCGTCGGACCCAAACCGCCGCTGAAGCCGAAGCACATCTGGGCCCTGCGCACGCGCCTCCAACTCGCCAACCGCACGCGAGACCTCGCCCTGTTTAACCTTGCCGTCGACAGCAAGCTGCGCGGGTGTGATCTCGTCGGCCTGCGCGTGAGCGATATCTACCTGGGCGACGCCGTGCGTCTCCGAGCGACCGTCTGCCAGCGCAAGACCGGCAGGCCGGTTCCATTCGAGATTACCGAACCGACGCGCGAGGCTCTCTCGGCTTGGCTGACGGCACGCAGGTTGAAAGCCGGCGACTGGCTGTTTCCAAGCCGGAGTCGGCTCGGAGAGCATCTCACGACGCGGCACTACAGTCGGCTGGTCGACCGCTGGGTTGCCCTGATCGGCCTGGACCCTTCGGCGTTCGGCACGCACAGCCTGCGCCGCACGAAGGTTGCGCTGGTCTACAAGCGCACCGGCAACATCCGAGCCTGCCAACTGCTCCTTGGCCATACCAAGCTTGAGAGCACGGTTCGCTACCTCGGCATTGAGGTTGACGACGCGCTGATCCTCTCAGAGCAGACCGAGATCTGAAACGGGCGCCGCGGTCGAAATGGCCGCGGCGTGTCAGTAAAATGGTCGCCCCCAGGGTGCCAAATGACCCCTTGCGGACTTTTCGCCGAGTCAGTTCGAATGTCCCATCCCAAAGCAGTAGCGGATCTGGTGTGCAATAGAAGGTCTGGGTAGAAGCACCCGGTTAGACCCCGTTTCATAAGAGTTAGTCGGACGGTCGTTTGGGGTGAGCGGCGAGCATCGTCGACGTTGGGGGAGTGTCTGACGCTCACCCTGGATCGCCGATGTGGACAGCCGCCGCCCGCGCCGAGCTTGCGCGCGAGAGCCTGCCCTACGCAAGCAGCTTGACCGACACGGAGTGGGCGCTGATCGCCCCGCTCCTGCCTGAGCCGTCGCGCGCGGGTCGTCCCTGGCGCTGGCCGTTGCGGGCAATCCTGGACGGCATCCAGTACGTCCTGCGCACCGGCTGCGCGTGGCGGCACCTGCCGTTGGACTTCCCGCCGTGGTCCACCGTTCACCGCTGGTTCCTAAGGCTGTCGAAGGCGGGCGTGTTCGAGCGCCTCGCCCACGCCCTCACCCTGGCCGACCGCGAGCGTACCGGGCGCGAAGCTAGCCCGACCGGCGCCATCCTCGATGCGCAGGCCGCACGCTCGGGCGGCGTTGGCCTCACCTTGTCAATGGAATCTGGCTGAAAACACAATGGGAGGCGCCTGAAGATCGGCTAACGGCGTATCGCACAACTGCAGTCTGATGCGATCGGGTGCGCCTTCGTCGCGGCACCGACAAGACCGACCGTCGAGCGTTGTCAGCCCTCGACTCAAGAGGCTCAGACACGCCGGCTGCTTGACACGCAACGACGGCTGGCAGGTCAAGCCCTGTGGATCGAACCAACCCCTGCGCTACCCGACGGAGCTGCGGCGGGCGCGGCGACGTTCCGCGCGGCGCTCGCCACCGCGGAGACCGCCTCCCTGATGGTACCCGCCACGTCTTGGCAGTCCGACAGCAGGCAGCTTCTCACCCGCACCTTCTGCCCCAGGGCGAACTCATCGGCGTTCGGTAGATCGATCCGCACGAGCTGGCCCCGCTCGCGTTGCCTGTTGGGCAGCTGGAATTCCGGCGGGAGCGCCTTCGTGACCGGCAGCACCTTCTCGATCTCGCCCGTGTAGGACCGGCCGCGCACTTTCACTCTGACCGGCTCTCCTTCACGGAGTTCGAACATGTAGGTTTCGGGGATGTAGGCGACCGCGAAACTCGGCCCTTTGAAGATCTTCGTCACCTCCGAGTCGTTGCCGTTCAGCATTTCCCCGACCGAGGCGACCACCGGCCCGACATAGCCTCCGGCCGGGGCCAGGAGGATGCCATCATTGTAGATGTCCTTCAGGTTCTGTGAGGTGCCTTCGATCTCCTTCAGCGCGGCACGGTTCGCCTCGATCTGCTCATCGATGGCCTTCTCGTCGGAGAGAAGCGAGAGGTATTTCTCGGCAGCCTGCACATGCAGGACCGACATCTCGTGAACGCTCCTTTCCACGGTCAGCCCTTTTTCGCGCGCATCCTTGAGTTGCTCCAGGTATGCCAGCGTTTCGTCCCTGTTCTTCTTGGCATCCGGAAGCAGCGTCTGCGTGACGGCGCGGCGGCTCTTCAGCTGAGAGATCTCCGCGACGATCTTCCCCTTCTGGATCGAGAGGTTGGCGAGCGTGTGCGAGATGCTGGGCGATTCCACGATCGCGATCTTCTGCCCCTCCCGGACCAGCTCGCCTCGATGGACGAGAACCTGCCTGATGATCGAGTCGTTGTACGGAGCCGACACCGACACGTACTCGCGCGTGATCACGCCATCGGCGTCCAGCAACAACCGTCCTGTCGCGAGGAAGTAGAAAGCTCCTCCGACAGACAGGGCGCAAATGACGATGCCGGCCAGGACCTTCCTGGCTCGTTTCCACCTCACTGCGCTGACTTTGAGTTCCGACATGTCTCCCTCGTTCATCGGTTCGCGGCGACCAGAGCGTTCACCGCAGGTGCGAGGAGCCGATCGGCGATTCGCAGCGATGCACGGCCGTCGCCGAACGGGTTCGCGGTCTCGAGAAGCAGAGGCCTGTCGTCAGCCGTGAGGCGGCGCACGCCCTCCACGATCGCACCGTAATCGGTTCCCACGAGCTTGCCGAAACCAGCGCTCACGCATTCGGGGCGCTCGGTCGTATCTCGGGTGATCAGAATCTGGAGGCCGAAGGTCGGGGCCTCTTCCTGCAGCCCGCCGGAATCGGTCACAACGGTCCAGGCACGGCTGAGAAGGTGCACGAAGTCGGGGTATTGCAGCGGAGCGAGCAGATACACGCCAGGC
Organism: Methylorubrum sp. B1-46; assembly: GCF_021117295.1. Lineage (NCBI taxonomy): Bacteria > Pseudomonadati > Pseudomonadota > Alphaproteobacteria > Hyphomicrobiales > Methylobacteriaceae > Methylorubrum > Methylorubrum sp. B1-46. The sequence goes on from NZ_CP088247.1 coordinate 1,141,145, forward strand.
TCATCTTCCAGAACATCGAGCACCTCCCCGCGCACCTCCGGGTTGAGGTGGACGGGGAGCGCGACGACCTTGTCACCGTCCCGGGCCAGCGTCCGCAGGGCTCTCAGGACGTTTCGATGCCCCTCGCCGATGGTCTCGCGGCGATGGAGCGTCGCCAGGACCAGCTTCCTGCCCTTTGGCAGCTTGGCGATGTCGGGATCCCGCGGCCGGTAGTTTCCCTGCACCTGCTCCCGGACATGGAGCAGGGCATCCACGACGGTGTTTCCGGTCAGGATGACGTCGCGGCTAGGCACCCCCTCTCTCAGCAGGGCGTCCCTTGCCATCGCGGTCGGCGCGAAATGCACCGAGCTGGACAAGGTGATGACACGCCGGTCGAATTCCTCCGGCCATGGAGAATGGAGGTTCCCGGTGCGCAGCCCGGCCTCCACATGCGCGACCGGTACGCAATTGTAGAAGCCGGCGACGGCCGCGGCGGCCGCCGTGATCGTATCGCCCTGCACGACAACCCAGTCATACCGCTTCTGGCGCAGCACGCCCCCGATCTGCTGCGCCATGACACTGAACTTCCCGGCGAGGTCAGGTTCGCCCATGACCTTGCTGCCGTTGTGGCTGATCTTCAGGTCGAACAAGTCGGCGAGGCCGGCCGCGAGCTCGATGTGCTGGCCCGTCCAGAACACCTCGAGCTCGACGCCTGAGCGCCTGCTCAACTCCTGGCAAACAGGCCCGAGCTTGATGATCTCGGGCCGCGTGCCCATCGTGACGAGGATACGCACCGTCATGACGTCAGCTCTTCCGGGTCGGTAGGGGCTTGCGGCGGCGCAGCTTCGCATCGTCTTCGCGGCTCGGCTCCGGCCGCTCATTGCGTTCCGGGAAGTACGGCGAGAAGACGACACCGTTCCGCCGATTTGGTGGAGGCACTAGAGTCCAGGGATCGAGCAAGAATGCACGGGGTTCGGTCTTGACCGGATCGTCGGTCATAATTTCCTCTTCACCTGCGGGCGGCCATGAAATCTTCGGGAAGTTCGTGCGCCGTCTTCGACCAAACGATCGGTTTCGTGCCGAAATTCGATTCACCGAGAAAGATCTTCCACGCCCCGAACACAGCCATCATGTTGATGTAGAGGGCGACGGGCCAGCGTACGGCCACGCCGATCGGGTCGTACTCTCCATAGACCTGATGGTTCGCGAAGATCCGGAACACGTAGCGCATGAACGCCGAAATGGAGTTCAGGACGAGCGAGACATGGAAGATCCTCTCCCACTCGATCGGCATTGCGTCCGCGGACAGCAAGCCGACGGCATAGAGGAGCAGGAGCGTCAGCAAGATCGGCGGCAGAAAATTCGTGATCATCCCCTTGCGATCACGCATGAAGAAATACTTGTCCCAGAGGTCTCCTTCCCAGCCGAGTTTGCGCATGGCCTCGAAGTTGATGCCGTAGATCCAGCGTGTCTTCTGCTTAACCGACGCTGCCAGGGTCCGGGGAAAGAACTCGCGGGTGGCGACGAAATCGAATCCGCGCGTCTCGTCGGCGGAGACCGCGGCAAAGGCCGACTTGAAACCTGCCCGCTTCGCCTCGACACCGAGGATGTAATCCTCCGTGACGGTGCCGGAGAGAAGCACCATTCCGCGCTCGCGGACGAAGTGGCGCACGAGCTTCTTCGTGAGGGCCGTGCCGACACCCGCTGAGGGGATCATGGCCCCGACCGCGTTGCGGACGACCATCTCGCGCGTGTGCCTTTCGGCGAACTCGTCCATGTAGGTCGAGGCGACGTGGGCATTCCTGCCCCGGTTCAAGGAGAACACCGGCACCTGGATGAAGTCGTAGCCGTTCCTCGCGTATTCGGCGTAGATCCGGAACGTTCTTGGGTCGATCACATCCTCGCTATCATGCAGGACAGCGATGTCCGGGCAGTCGTTCCTGCTGAAGACCTGATTGAACATCTCATTTAGCATCTGCCCCTTTGAGGTCGGCCCATCGAGCGTATTGACGATCACCTGGACGCGATCCGGGTATTTTGCCTCCAGTTCTTTGGCGACCCGCAGCGTTCCTGTGTCGTTAGGGTAGACGCCGAGGAAGAGGCTCACTGCTGGATCGGTGATACGGCGGAGGTTCCCCTCGACCATTTTCCCGAGAACATCTTCCTCGTGCCAATTGGCGACAAAGACTGCGATCCGGGGGAGCCCGGATTCGGACCCTACCGGGGACAGGCCCGGCACTCCAAGCCTGACGATGCCGAGCGCCGCGATGTCGATGAAGGCATCGTCGATGGAGGAGAGGCTGATCAGCACACTCATGAGCAGCGTGAAGCTGAGTAGTATAAAACCCGAGTCCAAGTTCTATCTCCGGCCCGTTCGTATACGGCTCGGACCTACGGCGACGCTGAAGGGCGCCATAAAGGGAAAGTGGATTGTGATGCGATATTTATGGGGATGAGGCGCGCAACTTTCACGCGAGGCGCAGGTGCGACATTCGCGCGCATCGAAGGCTTGCTGAAACCTTGGAATCAGGTCCCTCTGCTTGTTCAAGTGTGCTACTTTTTTGCTGCAAGGATCGCCCGCGCAGGAGGGCACACTGGGGCCGCACGATTAGGGAAGGAGTGCTTCTCTATGCCGCCGGAATCCTGCTCCCACTCCCTCGAGAGCCGGTTGGTACACCGCGTTTGCTTCAGAGCGGACACTTTCGATGCCCGAAACGGGTCGAAAGCGGCGGTTCAGTGCGTGCCGGCCCAAGGTCGGCTCATGGCGCATCAATGCGAAAGCGCAAATACTCCGCGTCTGTGCACAAGTCATTTTACCCGCTAGCGCACATGTTCCATTTATGTTCCAAGCCTTGTCGTCGCCTATGAAGCAGGCGATCTGCCGAACCCGACGCCTGCCGAGTGCTCCCAATCCGTCGAGCCAGCCGCGTCGCCGCGCCCAATCCAGCTCTTACGCTGACGGCCAGCCCCCCAGTGGCTCGGCCGTGGGAGATCTCGCATGCTCGCTCCATCCTCTTTGCTTCCATCCACGGATCCGCGTGCCCATGACGGCACATCCTCCGACCAACTCGCACGTGCCTTCCTGCAACAACTCGCCCAGGACGAACGCAAGCGCCTCAAGGCCGACCAACGCTCCAACCCGTTCGGCTTCGGGGATGACCCTCTTCTCGACGAGGACGACGCCATCGAGCAAATCGTCGTCCAGGATGAAGAGAACCGACCGGAGGCCACGCATGTCCCGGTTCCAGCGGATCTCGCCGCCGTGGCCGTTATGCTCGCTCGCGCGATCGAGGCAGAGCCCGGTCTTGTTCGCCGGCTGCGCCGCGAGGCGCCCGTCGTCACGCTCGCCACGCACGTGACCGATCTTGTCGAACCTGTCCGCATCGTCGCGGAGAAGTGCCTGTTCCGGGCAGACACGAAGGTCGTAGAACTCTCGAGCGGGAGAGCCCGTGAGCTGACCCGCAGAAATGCCGCCCTGTTCGTCTGCGATGGGGTCGGTCGCGACGCTCGGCCCGAGAAGGGCAATGATGTGATCGGCACCGCACTGCATGTGCGGGTTCCGATCGTTGGAATTGCCCCGGATCCGAAGCGTCAACTGCCGCGCGACCTGATGCGCTCTGCCGAACACCGGATCACTCTGCCGAGTCTGGATCAGGCTGGACTCGCACTCGTTGTTGAAGCCGTGGTCGGCAGCCGGCCATCGCGGGGGATCGATCAGGATCTGCTGCGCATGATCGACATCGTTGATCTGCCCGTCGCTCTCCGGAGGGCGACGTCCTCCGATTCATGCATCGAAGCGCTGGAGCGCATCGTTGCAGCCAAGGCCGACTATCTCGGCGAAGGAACTGCACTGGAGGAGCTTGACGGCTACGGCGAGGCCAAGACCTGGGGGCTCGCCGCCGCGTCCGACCTGCAAGCCTACCGGAGCGGCCAGTTGAGTTGGGCCGAATTCGACCATCGCGGCCTGCTGCTCTCGGGGCCGCCTGGCGTCGGCAAAACGAGCTTTGCCCGTGCGTTGGCAAAATCTGCACGCGTCCCGCTGGTGGGGACCTCGGTCGCAGAGTGGAACAGCGCCGACTACCTGTCGGGGACGCTCCAGGCGATCCGCAAGGTCTTCGCGCAGGCAAAGGCGCAAGCACCCTGTATCCTGTTTATCGACGAGATCGACGGCATCTCCGACCGTGGGCAGATTCGGGGCGAATATGTGCAGTACTGGACCCAGATCGTGAACCTATTCCTCGAGCTGCTCGCCGGGGTGGACGAGCGGCCTGGCGTTGTGGTGGTGGCCGCCACGAATTACCCAGAAAAGATCGATCCCGCCGTGAAGCGAGCGGGACGTCTGGACCGAGAGATCGCAATCGCGAAACCGGATACGGCGGCTCTAGCCCAGATCTTCCGCCACCATCTCGGGCGCGAGATTCTGCCGAGCGCGTCGATGCTGCCGCTGGCCTTGGCGGCTCGCGGCATGACGGGGGCGGACGTCGAGGCCTTCATTCGGCGTGCCAAGGGGACGGCGCGCCGTAAAGCCAGAGCCGTGACTGTTGACGATGTACTGGCCGAGGTTCGACAGGGGCGCCGTCCACTCCCGGCCACCATCAGGCACCGCGTCGCCGTCCATGAGGCAGGGCACGCGGTCGTCAGCCACGCCCTTGGCTTCGGCATGCTCACGGACCTCTCCCTGCACGACAATGGCGGGCAGGCCTGCCTGCAACTGGCTATGGAGGGAGCTGCGACCCTGCACGAGCTGGAGGCGGCCATGGCGTCGCTCCTAGCCGGCCGGATCGCGGAGGAGATCGAACTCGGTGCAGGGTCGATCGGCGCAGGCTTCGGCGCGAACTCCGACCTCGCGATGGCGACGGCTATCGCACGCGACATCGAGTTGACATTCGGCCTCGGGCAACTCGGGAATGTGCATCTGGAGGCTGCGGCTGACACAGTCCTGATCGCGGGCGTTCTCCCGGCTGTTGTCGAGCGCCTACGGCACGCGAGCGAGCGAGCGCGAAGAATCCTAACTGAGCGCAGACCGGCACTACAGGCGCTCGCAGGAATGCTCGAGGAAAGCGGCTACCTTTCCCGGCACGAGATCGACCTCGCGCTAAAGACGGAGACAGACTGCGAATCCGACGTGTGTTCCACGACTGCCGCAGAGGTGTTGTGATGTTCGCGCTGATGCCTGACGCCCCGGACTTGGGCGATCTGCAGCCGCTTTCCGACGCGATCGACACGCTCTGCAAGATCCTCAAAAGCGATCGCGAGACCGTCATCGCTGGCTTAGCCGAAATCGTGCGGAAACGCGCGGAGTTCGAGAACCTCAGGATGATGTCGGTGGATCGTCGAAGCACTCGACGATAGGCTTGTCATCCGTGGCCTGCTGCCGGTTTGTTGGACACCGTCCTAAGCTAATTGGGTTCGGTTTTCGAACTCGACGGGGCTGAGGTAGCCCAAGGTCGAGTGCCGCCGCGCCAGGTTGTAGAAGCGCTCGATGGAATCGAACACGTCTGCACGGGCTTCATCCCGCGTCCGGTAGGTCCGTCGGGCGGTGCGCTCGGTCTTCAGCGAGGAGAAGAAGCTCTCCATTGCCGCGTTGTCCCAGACGTTGCCCGAACGGCTCATCGAGCAGGTCACGCCGTGCTCGGTCATTTGACGCTGGAAGGCTTCGCTCGTGTATTGCGAGCCCTGGTCCGAGTGATGCAGCAAGGCATCCGGCTTGCCTCTGCGCCAGATCGCCATGACGAGCGCATCTGTCACGAGTTGAGCCGTCATACTGGCCTGCATCGACCAGCCCACGACACGGCGCGAGAACAGATCGATGACGGCGGCGACGTAGAGCCAGCCCTCGGCGGTCCAGATATACGTGAAGTCGGCGATCCACTTCCGGTTCGGAGCGTCGGCCGCGAACCGCCGCTCCAGGAGATTGGGCGAGGCAGCGGCCCGCTCACCTTCGTCCTTTGGCAGGCCCCGTCGGCGCGGTCGCGCTCGCAAGGCATTCTCGCGCATGATCCGCTCGATGCGGTGCAGCCCGCATGACACGCCCTGGGCGAGCACATCGCGCCAGACGCGCCTCGCGCCGTAGGTGCGGTCGCTGGCCACGAAGCTCGCGTGGGCCTTGCTCAGGATAGCTTCGTCGTCCCGTGTGCGTCGGCTAGGCTGCCGGGTGAGCCAAGCGTGGAAGCCGGAGCGCGAGACACCCAGCGCCGCGCACATCCAGGCAACTGGCCAGACAGCACGATGCTTTGCGATGAACGCGAACTTCATATCGCGTCCCTCGCAAAGTATGCGGCGGCCTTTTTTAGGATATCACGCTCCGCTTTTAGACGAGCGACCTCCTTGCGCAGCCGGTCGATCTCGATCTGCTCGGGCTTCATCTGCCCCTGACCGGGAAAAGCGTGTTGGGGATCGGCCGCCGCCTGCCTCACCCACCGGTGCAGCATCGTCTCGTGAACATCGAGATCGCGCGCGGCCTGCGCGACACTGACACCACGTTCCCGAATCAGTCGAACCGCCTCGATCTTGAACTCACGTCCGAACTTGCGACGCTGCATGGAGCACCTCCGGCTTCACCTTCACACCTAAACAGGGTGTCCGTGAAACCGGCAGCAGGCCAATCCGAGCCCTCGGTGTGACCGAGGTGACGTACTATCGCTGGCGCAAGGAGTTCGGCGGCCTGAAGACGGATCAGGTCCGGCGGATGAAGGATTTGGAGGTCGAGAACCAGCGGCTGCGCAAGGCGATTGCCGACCTCACGCTCGACAAGTTGATCCTGCAGGAGGTGGCAAAGGGAAACTTCTGAGCCCCGCGCGCCGACGAGCGTGTGTCGAGCACATCGTGCAGACGATGAAGGTGTCCGAGCGCCGGGCCTGCCGGGCGCTCGGGCAGCATCGCTCGACGCAGCGCAAGGCGCCGCGAGGGAGAAACGACGAGGCCGCTCTCACAGCCGATCTTGTCGAGCTGGCGGAGCGGTATGGTCGCTACGGCTATCGGAAGATCAGCGCGTTGCTGAAGGCGGCCGGCTGGCTGGTCAACGACAAGCGGGTCGAGCGGATCTGGCGGCGCGAGGGGCTGAAGATCCCGGCTCGGCAACCCAAGCGCGGCCGCATTTGGGACGGGGATGGTTCCTGCCTGCGACTGCGGGCGGAGCACCGCAATCACGTCTGGTCCTACGACTTTGTCGAAGCGCGCACCCATGACGGGCGCCGGTTCCGGATGCTCAACGTGGTCGATGAGTTCACGCGCGAGTGCCTGGCGATCCGCGTCGCACGCAAGCTCAAGGCGGCGGACGTGATCGACGTGCTGTCTGACTTGTTCATCCTGCGCGGCGTGCCCGGCCATATCCGCTCGGACAACGGTCCGGAGTTCATCGCCAAGTCCGTGCAGGCCTGGATCACCGGTGTCGGCGCCAGAACAGCCTACATCGCACCCGGCTCGCCATGGGAGAACGGTTACGTCGAGAGCTTCAACGCACGACTACGGGACGAGCTGTTGAACGGTGAGATCTTCTACACGCTCAAGGAGGCACAGATCGTGATCGAGAGTTGGCGTCGACACTACAACAGCGTGCGCCCGCACGCCTCGCTCGGCTACCGGCCGCCAGCCCCGGAGGTGTTCGTGCCGGCCTTCACCGCTTGGCCGGCTGCGCTCACCCGGTCGGCTCCGCCGGCCAAGCTATCCGTGGAGCAAAGGCCAACCCTGCACTAACTTCGAACTTGGACCACCCCGTGGGGGCCGATCAACCTTCTTGGACGGCCAAGGCTGGGTCGAACTCTCTGACGGGCATTTCGCCGGTGGTACGCTCTGGACCGACCTACGACTGAACCAACCCGCAGGTGAGCTCCTCTATCCGCGCGAGTTCGGCGAACCGATCGGCATCCGCGATGCCGGCAGCATCATTCCTGCCAGAGGCAGCGACATCGTCCGACTGCATGAAGCCGAGCGCTGCGTGCTCAGCGAGATCCTCGATCCCGATGCAGCGCCGTCCGGGCCACGGATCGTCGTGACGCACTTTGCACCGCATGTGGACGTCCTGCCGATCCACCTGCAGAGCCACCCAGCTGCCGCCGCGTCCGCCTCCGATCTAACCTATCTGACCGACGTGGGTGTTGCCGACCTTTGGATCTGCGGACACGTTCATCGGACAGTCGACTTTGTTCCCGGATACGGAACCCGGATCCTCTCGAACCCGCGCGGCGAGGAGGGCAGCAATCCCAGGTTCGATGAAGGCTTCGTCGTCGAAGTTGATTCCACTCGCTGAACGCAAACTGGCCTGAAGGCCGCCGCGGACTGATCCAGCCTCGCCGGAACGGGCAACGCCAGTCTCGTGCGCGGCTCGGCCGCTGAACTGACCGAGATGGGTACCGGGCCGAAGCTCCGATGGCGTTTGCGCTTCACGTGGCTCAGAAGTCGGCGACGCCAGAGACGTGGCTGGCGCGCTGCCGGCCCGTGGCGACCTCAAGCTCCTCCCCGAGCGGATCGACCTCAAGCAGCTTCCCGAGCCTGTCCGTGTAGCCGAAGACGGTCAGCGCCTTCAGCGCCGTCGACAGGCTCACGCCCGGACGCCCCTTCTCCAGCGATACGACGGTCAGCCTGCCCACCCCCATCCGTTCGCCCAGTTCCTGCTGAGTAAGGTTCCGCCGCAGTCGAGCGAGGCGGACCCTTTGACCGAGCAGGCGTAAGCTGTCGAGTTCGTCGGAGTTGAGGATTGCACGCGTCTGCATGACGGTATCCCATACGTCGCTGGCCTCAGTGTATAGGATATCGATCATCTGCTCGCGTGCAAGCGCGATGCCCCTTGGAGCGTTTCCGCCCGTTGCAGCCGACGCAGAGAGCCGTCTTCGACGAGAGTGCGTGCAACGGATCGGCTCCTGAACGCTTCTCATGGATGCCATAGGCAGGGTGTTCAGCCCCGCGCCGTTCAATCCCATCCTCAAGAGGACGACCTTGGCCGACGCCCGGGCCGATGCTTTTCGCGACACTCTGCTCGCCAGCGGCAGCTGCGGCCAACTTATCGCGGCGCGGGACTGGTCCCAGACCTCGCTCGGCCCCATCGACGCTTGGCCGCAAAGCCTCAGGACCGCGACCTCGACTCTGCTCCGCTCCCCCGTGCCCATGGTGATGCTGTGGGGCGAGGACGGCATCATGCTCTACAACGTCGCCTACTCCGTCTTCGCGGCCGGCCGGCATCCCGAACTGGTCGGCTCCAAGGTGCGGGAGGGCTGGCCCGAGGTCGCCGCCTTCAACGACAACGTGATGCGGGTCGGGCTCTCCAGCGGCACCCTCTCCTACAAGGACCAGGAGCTCACACTCCATCGGCACGGCCATCCTGTCGAACGACTCGGTGAGCGATCGGAACTCGATACCGCGCCGGTCGAGGTCGACAATGGTCCGTACGGTTTCGAGCCAGTGCGGCCGACGCGATCCAGCTTCCAGGCGACGAGCGTGCAGCCGGGCGGCAAGCGCTTGGTCGAGGGCGGCACGGCTCAACGTCGCCCCACTGGCGCGATCCTGGAACACCTGGACGCAGCCGGCCGCCTTCAGAACGTCTAGCTGATATTGCGGGTCTTGGTCTTCGGTGGAAACGCGCGCATAGCTGATCAACAGTAAGCGCTCGGTGGCGGCGCTTACGGCTGTATCGTCCGAGGTATCGGACATCACCAAGGATTTGACGCGATGCTCGGCACCGCGAAGGTCGTCGCCTACTACCGGGTTGAGCACCGCTCGGCAGGGTCGTTCCGGTCTCGGCCTTGAAGCGCAGCGCGCAGCGGTGCTCCGGTTCTGCGAGACCGAAGGTTTCACCCTCGCTCGTGAACTGACCGAGGTCGAGACCGGCAAAGGCACCGACGCGCTCGACCGTCGTCCCATCCTGGCGTTAGCCCTCACTCAGCCCTCAAATTTGGGAAACTCCTGGCCGGCATAAAGCGGCGGAGCCGCGCGCGAATATGCAGAGGCAACCTGGAAGGCACCAAGATCGTCGAACCGGTCGCCAATAATCTGCATGCCGATGGGCATGTTGTAAGGGCCGAGACCAAGTGGAACAGCAACGACTGGATAACGACTCAGCAAGTTCCATGGCCAAGTGAATAGGAAGGTCAGACCGCGCACCTGATTGCCGTCGACGGTGACGCTGTCGTTCGCGGGATTCAGACCATGTTCGGCCGGAATAAGGGACGTCGCTAGCGTCGGCATGATCAGCGCCCGGCAACCGCGCTGGAAAACCTGCTCCTGCACACGGCGATTATAGCGCGCGAGAAGCGTCTCGGCTGCCGCCTGCTCATCGGGCCCTAGATGACTGGCCTTTTCTATCCCTTCGCGCACATACGGTGTCAGCTTCTCTGGGTCGCGCCTCGCCTGGGATATCAGCGCGCCCATTGCGGTCGAGAACAAGCCAAAGTTGAAGGTCTGGAAGTCTGACGCACGGAACTCGAGATCCACTTGCTCGATGCTTGCGCCAAGCGCGCGCAGCTGCGCGAGACCGCGGTCCAAGGCATCGCGGACCGACGGGTCCAACGGCGCCAACCCAGAAGCTGGATCGAAGGCGATCCTCCAACCCTCGATCGGACCGTAGGTCTTCGGAAAGTCGAGGCGCGGCGCGAGCGACGAATGCACCATGGGGTGGGGGCCGACCATGGCTTGAGTGAATAAATTGAGGTCGTCGAAAGTCCGAGCGAGCGGACCCTGCGTTTCGTACACGATCTCGCTCGTCGGAACGCGGCCGAAGGGCGGCTTGAAGCCGTACAACCCACATTGGGAGGCAGGAATGCGGATCGATCCGCCCATGTCTGACCCGAGAGCCAAAGTCGCGAACCCAGCCGCTAGCGCGGCGCCGGAGCCGCCGGATGAACCGCCCGGCGTGTATTGCAAGTTCCACGGATTACGCGTGATCCCCCACAATCGAGTCGCCGTCGTCACCCACGAGTAGAACTCTGGAACTGTCGTCTGGATCGGGAACAGGGCCCCGGCCGCGCGCAGCCGCTCAATCACCGGGCCGTCGGCCTGCTCGGGCGGAGCATTCCTCCGGAGCAGGGTGCCCATCGTGGTCACCCATCCCTTAACGGCATACTCGTCCTTCACCGCTACGGTGATGCCTTCTAGCGGGCGCGGGATGCCGGAGCGGTAGCGGCGCTCCGACTCTCGAGCAGCGGCGAGCGCCTCATCAAAATGCTGGTAGGTAATACAGTTCACCTTACCGTTCAGGCGATTGATCCGCCGGATCTGCGCCTCTAGCACCGCGACGGGAGATATCTCGCCCGAACGGAAGGCCGGGATCAGACTCGTCGCCGGTATCCAGGCAATCTCCTCATCAACTGGTGCCGCAAAAGCTCTTCCCCCTACGAAGAAAGCCGCGCTCACCTGGCTCATACCTCTGACAACGTCACGGCGGCTGGGCATGGCAGTCTCCATTGCGGGGCCGCGATCGAGTCCGCGGGTGAAGCTTTTCAGTTCAAGCTAGAGTTTCATAGATGGTTCCTTGCCGCTGTTTCGCGTGTAAGCGCTCGGTGATGGGCGGACCGGTCAGGCAGCGTGCGCAGCCGGCAGGGCGGGCGTCCAGTTCCAGGGCAGCAGATCGGCCAGCCGCTTGGCCGGGTGATCGGCGATGCGCGTGAGCACGTCGCGCAGGTAGGCCTCGGGATCGAGCCGGTTCAGCTTGGCCGTCTCGATCAGGGTATTGTCCGTTGTCAGATGATTTGAGACGCTTTGAGGTGCTCAGGAACGGAGGCTCTGGTCCACCTGGGTTGAGAGGTTAGGCAGCCTGCGCGTAATGGCGCAAGCGGCGATCCATGAGGGTCTGACGCTTGATCCGCGCCCGTTCACGCAAGATCGTCTCGCCGCGGCCGAAGTAGACGTCGGCAGGGGTGAGGTTGCCCAGGCTCTCGTGAGCCCGGAGATGGTTATAGTGCTCGACGAAGGCGGCCACACGCGCCTCGAGTTCGCCGGGCAGGTAAGCGTGTTCGAGTAGAATGCGGTTCTTGAGCGTCTGGTGCCAGCGCTCGATCTTGCCCTGCGTCTGCGGATGGCGCGGGGCACCGCGGATGTGGGTCATACCCTGACTGCCGAGCCAGTCGGCCAGATCACCCGCGACGTAGCTCGATCCGTTGTCGGTGAGCAGCCGTGGCCGATGCGCCACCTGCACATGGTCGAGCCCGGCCGCCGCCAGCGCAAGGTCGAGCGTGGCGGTGACGTCGCCAACCTGCATCGTCGTGCACAGCTTCCACGCCACGATGTAGCGCGAGAAGTCGTCGAGCACGGTCGAGAGGTAGTACCACCCCCATCCCACGACCTTCAGGTAGGTGAAGTCCGTCTGCCAGAGCTGGTTGGGTGCGGTCGTCTTGTCGTGGAACGCATCGGCGGCTTTGACGACGATGTAGGCCGGGCTGGTGATCAGGTCCTGGGCTTTGAGCAGGCGGTAGACGGTTGCCTCCGAGACGAAGTAGCGCCGCTCGTCGGTGAAGCGCACCGCCAGCTCGCGCGGGCTGAGCTCTGGCTCCTCCAGTGCGAGGGCGACGATCTGCTCGCGGATCTCTGTCGGCAGACGGTTCCAGACCCGGCTGGGCCGCGAGGGACGATCCGCCAATGCCTCGGGGCCGCCGCACTGGAAGGCGTCATACCAGCGGTAGAAGGTGGCGCGCGGGATGGCGAGCTTCTCCAGGGTAGCGCGCACCGGCAGGTGAGACTGCTCGACCAACTGGATGATCTCCAGCTTCTCAGAGGCCGGGTACCTCATGCCTCGTCGCCCCCAGCCGCGGTCATGCTTTTTTTCAGCAGGCGGTTCTCCAGGACGAGGTCGGCCACGACTTCCTTCAGCGCACCCGCCTCGCGGCGCAGATCTTGGACCTCATCAGCGGTCGCGGCGCGGGCCGTGTCGCCGGCCAGCCGCTTCTTGCCGGCCTCCAAGAACTCCTTGGACCAGCCGTAGTACATCGAGCTGGCGATGCCCTCACGCCGGCACAGCTCGGCGATGCTGTCTTCACCGCGCAGGCCTTCCAGCACGATGCGGATCTTCTCCTCGGCCGAGAACTGCCGGCGTGTCGCGCGGCGGATGTCCTTGATCACGGCTTCTGCCGGCTTCCGTACCGGCCCGGACGTCTGTTTCATCTTCGCTCCTGGAGGCGACGATGAACCAGCCATCCTCCGTTCGTGAAGACCCTCAGTATGTCTCAGGAGTGCTGACGGCGGACAGTCGCGCCAAGGCACGGCGCGCACACAGGTCGTTCGGCCGGTTGACCCTCGCACAGCAGGTCGACGCGCGGCAGCGTTTCACAGACGAGAAAGCCCTCACCGGCCTAACCCACAGCTACGCGGTCGACATCTCGATGATACAGCGGACCAAGAAGCGCACGGCGTAAGAGGACCCCCGAACCGGCGCGACGCTCAAAAGGGTTCCCTTTTGCGCGGACACGCTGGAAGGCCTGAGTGTCGTAAGATGCGGCCTTCCACGCCCTCTGGGGCGTCGAAGGCGATGACAGTTCTACGCCGGCCGTCCGGGTCGGGGTCAAGGCCGTAGAGCGGAGCGTGCCTTGAGGTCGTCCCGGATGGCTGGCCCCTCCCCTGGGCAAGGAACCAGTACGGCACCTCCTCAGGCGTAGGAGAATGAAAGTTCCGGACTTGCAAAAGTTCGGCTCGGTGTCGTCGGACACCAACCGGAGTGCGGGGTTGGTAGCACACTGCCAACTGCATTCCGGTGATCTGCTTCGGAGAACACTGGAAAGTCCCTTTTGCAGCAGGCGTGGCTCGATGCCGCGGCAGCGGGCTCACAGTCGGGGATTTGATAGGCGCTAGACGGCAGCTTCGGCATAAGTCGGCAGCATATGCCGTAAGCTAACCCATTCTACATACACACAGATGCGTCCTACACCATATTGTACAGGGCGCTCGACGACGGGCTGCTCCTGAACCGTGAGTCCGCATCGGAGATGTCGCTGCCGTCGACATCTCCGAGCGCGAGCGCCGTCTCGCCGGGACAATCGAAGGGGCGCATCGGAAAACCGATGCGCCCCAACTTTCATGGACTGGTGCGGCGGTCGATCGGGGTCGATGCCCCCGCGATCCCCCCTCGCTCAGTTGGTCTTCGGGTCGGTCACGGTGAAGGCGAGGGTCGCGCCGTAGCTGTCCGAATCGGCGAGCGCCGGGGTTTGCGAAGGGGTGACGCGGTGGCTGACGCCGAGAACCTGCGGGCCGGCGCGGCGCAGCGCGACGACCGCCACGCCTTCGGCATCCGTCGTGGCGCGGGCCTGATCCGCATCGCTCTTGAAGGTCACGCCGTCGGTGGCGACCACGCTGGCCCCGTTGAGCGGACGGCCCTCGAACAGCACCCGCACCCGGATCTGACCCGAGGCCGAAGTCGGCGGTTCCAGCGGAACGATCTCCAGCGGTTGGCCGACGATCTTGTCCCACGGTGCCGCCGGGCCGGAGACCGCCTTGGCGAACTTGACCGACCACAGGCTCTTGTCGGCCTGCGGCAGCATCCGCTTGCTGGCATTGCGGTAGCTGCCGTCGGGCAGGCGCACCCAGTAGCCGTTGTCGTAGGCGGCCGCGAACAGCGCGTCGCCCTGATGCGCGGCCCTGAGCGCCGGGCCGGATTCCAGCTTGGCCTTCAACACCACCGCGCCGGACGGCTCGTAGGCGGTCAGGCTCATCAGCTTGCCCGCGCTCGGCAGTTCCGGCTCGTGGGGATGTCCGTAGAGGACCTGCACACCGCTGCCGGTCGGGTCGAGCCAGATGTCGTGGGCGGAGGCCGGTGCGCCGAGGGCGAGGAAGGCGGCGGCCAAGAGGGCGATGCGTTTCATTGTGTTGGTACTCCCGTTGCAAAGCCGTAGGTGATGCCGGCCAGCAGCGTCAGGCGCGGCTGCGGGCTGGTGAAGATGTCCGCGGCCACGGCGGAGACCGACGAACCGAAATTGAAGATGCTCTCGCTGGTGCGGTCGCCCGGATACCAAGTGGCCTGCCCGTAGGTGGTCCAGCCGCTCTCGTGGATGTAGGCGATCCGGCCGCTCACCCGCGGATAGGGCGATGAGCGCAAGCCCCCGTCCTCGGTCAGCGGCTTGGCTCCCGTGTAGGACAGGTAGGCCGCGCCGGTCAGGCGGCCGGGGCCGAGCGCGGCCGGGGCGCCGACGTCGAACTCGGCGCCTACGGTGGCGAGGAAGGCCGGCACGTTGGGGACGAAGATCGACGGCGCCCCGTTGAGCAGCCGGGCGGAGACGCCCGAATAGTTGGCGAAGACGGCGACCCGGTCGAGGCCCTCGCGGTAGGCGAGCACCTTCGCTTCGATCTCGAAGCCGTCGCGGCGCGACTTGCCGAGGTTCTGCACCGGCAGTCCGGGCGCGGGCTGGAACACCTCGTTGGCGATGTCGGTGAAGAACACGGTGCCGAGGAGGCTGAGGCGGTCGAACACGAGCCGGCCGCCGCCCTCCGTGCTCTCGATCGTCAACGGGGTGAGGCGGGGGTTGCCGGTCAATTCGCTCGACGCGGACGGGCTGCGGAAGCCCTGGCCGTAATTGGCGAACAGCTCCAGCCAGTCGAAGGGCGTGAGCGCCGCCCCACCTTTGGGCGAGACCACGTTGGGGCTGACCTTGGGCGAGAGGGCGGGATCGAGATTGTTGCGCACGTCGTAGAAGAACTGGTCGAAGCGGGCGCCGCCGGTCAGCTTCAGCCAGGGCGCCGGCTTGGCCTGCACCTGCGCATAGGCCGCGAGGTTATGCTGGAGGATGTCGAGATCGAGGCTGCGCGCGGTGAAGCTGCGCGCCACCGAGGGGCCGGTGTTCACGTCGAGCGCGTCGGTGCGCCAATCGCCGCCGACGAGAATCTGGGCCGGCAGGGCGTCGAACAGGCGCGTCGTCCAGACCTTGCGGATGCGCCCGCCCGCGGTCTCGCGCTCCTCGACCTGTCCGCGCTGGCCGGCACCGAAATCCGAGAAGCGGCTGAACACGTCGTGGCTGGCATAAAGAAGCGCCGACAGCGCATCGTCCGGCGATCCGTTGACGTAGTTGGCCACGAAGGTCTGCAGGGTCTTGCCGCCGCCATCGGTGAGGTTGGTCGCCGCGCGCGGCGAGACGAGGCCGGCCCGCACGCGGTCGCGCTCCAGATAGCCCGGCTGCCCGAAACCCGTGCCGTACATCTGCACCCGCAGCGACAAGCTGGAGCCGAGATCGAGGGGAATCGTGACCTTGTTGAAGGCGTTGTAGCGCCCGAGATCACCATTGTCGCGATAGCCGCCCGTGCCGTAGCCCTCGTAGGCGAGGAAGGGCTGGAGGCCGGGGCCGACTTGGCTGAAGGTGGCGAGCCCGCGCGCCGTGCCGAAGGAGCCGCCCGACACGCCCAGCGTCGAGAACGGCTCCGCCCGCTTGGTGTCGATGAAGATCGCGCCGCCGAGATTGGCATCGCCCGCCTCGACCGAGAACGGCCCGCGCACGATGCTGATGGAGGCGATCGTCTCGGGGATCAGCGGATTGAGATCGACGTAGTTCGGGGTGTGGATCGAGGAGACCTCGTTGATCGGCACGCCGTCGATCAAGACAGCCACGTCGCGGCCGTGCTCGGCGTCGCTGAAGCCGCGCAAAGCGATGCCGTAGCCGACGCCGCCCTGGCCGTAATTCGAGACATCAAAACCGGCCACGGGGCGGAAAAGGTCGCCGTAGCTCTGCACCGGCAGACGGGCGATCTCTGCGGCATCGATCACCGTGGTGTTGCCCGGCAGGGCCGAGACCGAGGGGGACAGGGCGGCCTTCAGGTTCGGGGGCGGGCCGGAGATCGTCGTCACCGGACTCGTCGATGCGGATTGCGCCGTGACTTGCAATTCCTCCAGCTCCACCGCGGCCGGATCGAGCGCGTGACCGGGGAGCGTGGTGCAGCCGAGGGCGCCGGCCGATGCGAGCAGGCGCGTCAGGAGCGGCGACATCGCGCAACCCAGGGCTCAAGTCATCCGGGCCGTACTAGATCGCAAATAGTCGGTATGCACAAGTCAGAAGTTTTTCATACCCACGCTTCGCCGGAGCGAATTTCGATCTAACAATTGCTGGTCGAGAACCGACGACGAGGACGCCTGTCCCTGCTTATGAAGACCGACGCGATGATCGGTCCGCTTCACGAACCGGACGTTGCCGTCTCATCGCCTCAGGCCGCGGCCTCGTTGCGCGGCTCCTGCATCGATGCGAGCGGCGCCTCCAGGCGGCAGATCAGGCCAGCCGGCGCATAGGTGAGCTTGACCTCGCCGCCGACCTCGGCGGCGAAGCTGCGCTCGATCAGGCGCGAGCCGAAGCCGCGGCGCGAGGGCTGGGTCAGGATCGGCGGCCCGCCCTGCTCGGACCATGTCAGGCAGAAGCGGGGTGTCTCGCCCTCGTGCACGACGTGCCAGCGCAGATCGACACATCCCGCCTCGTTCGAGAGGGCGCCGTACTTGGCCGCGTTGGTGGCCAGCTCGTGCAGGGCGAGCGCCAGCGAGAGCGCCGCCCTGGCCCCGAGGAGCACCCCCGGCCCGCTCGCGCGGATGCGCGCCGCGGCGGCCCCCCGATGGACCGCCAGAGCCCCCTCGACGACCTCGAGGATCGGCGCCTCGGTCCAGCTCGATCGGGTCAGGATGTCGTGCGCGCGGCCGAGCGAGATCAGGCGCGCGGCGAAGGCTTCGCGCGCGGCCTCCGGGTCCGAGGCGTTACGGAAGGTCTGGCTGGCGATCGCCTGGACGAGGGCGAGCGTGTTCTTGACCCGGTGCTGCAGCTCGCCGGTAAGCAGGCGCTGGTGCTCCTCGGCCCGCTTGCGCTCGCTGATGTCGAGCATCGCCCCGATCATCCGCACCGCCGTTCCCTGTCCCTGCCCGTCCCGGATGACGTAGCCCCGGTCGAGGATGTCGGCGTAGGTGCCATCCGCGCGCAGGAAGCGGTACTCGTCGCTCCAGGCGGTGCCGGTCCCGTCGATGACGGCGTGGATCGAGGCGTCGATCCGCGCCCGGTCGTCGGGGTGGATGTGGGCGATCCACCAATCGCCGGTCGGATCGACCGCCTCCGGCGCATAGCCGTGGGCGACCGTCAGCGCTTCGTTCCAGAGGACGTGGTTCGTGGCGAGGTTCCAGTCCCAGATCGCGTCGTTGGTGGCGCGCGCCGCGAGGCGGTAGCGCTCCTCGGTTTCGCGCAGAACCTGCTCGGCGCGCCGGCTCTGCGTGACGTCGCGCGCGGTGCCGATGAAGCGCACGGCGCGGCCTTCGGCGGAGAAGGCCTGCCCCTTGGCCGCCACCCAGCGCTCGACGCCGTCCTCCAGGCCGACGGTCCGGAAGGCGATGTCGTAGCGGCCGCTGCCGGCCGGATCGAGGGCGGCCTGAACCGCCGCATGGACCCAATCCCGATCGTCCAGATGCAGCCCCGCCAGGAAGACCGCGTAGCTGACGGGCGCCTCCGGCCTCAGGCCGAACAGGGCGCGGGTCCGCGCGTCCCATTCGAGCGTGTCGGTGACGAGGTCGTAGTCGAAGATGCCGGTCCCGGTGGCCTCGACGGCGAGGTAGAGTTGCTCCTGCGCCTTGCGCAGATCCTCCTCGGCCTGGCGGCGGTCGTGGATCTCGCTGTTGCTGCCGAGCCAGCCGACCACCGCGCCGCCCGCGTCCCGCAGCGGCTCGGCGCGGATCAGGAACCAGCGGTAGGTCCCGTCCCGGCGCCGCAGGCGCGCCTCGGTATCGTAGACGATCTCGCGGTGTCGCGCCGTGTCCCAGGCCCGGAGCAGACCATCAAGATCGTCCGGGTGGATCGCCTCGCCCCAGCCGAGCGGCAGCGCCTGTTCCGGCGTCTGGCCGGTATAGGCGTACCAGCGGTCGTTCAGGTAGCTGAGGCTGCCGTCCGGATTGCCGAACCAGATGATCGCCGGAGCGAGTTCGGTGAGCGCCTCGAAGCGCTCCTCGGCCACCTTGCGCTCGTGGATGTCGAGGGTGGTGCCGATCCAGCTCCTGAGCTGGCCCGCCTCGTCGCGCACGGGCCGCGCCCGCGAGAGGAACCAGCGATACTGCCCGTCGGCCCGGCGAAGCGGGAACTCGACCTCGTAAGGGCTCTTGCTCCGCGCCGCCGCGAGCCACGCGTCGCGGACGCGCTCGCGGTGATCGGGGTGGATCACCCCCATCCAGCTCGCCTCGCCGGTCTCGCCGGGGGGCAGCCCCGTGTAATCGTACCAGTAGGCGTTGCAGTAGGTGATGTTGCCGGCCTCGTCGCCGAACCACACCACCTGCGGGCTGACCTCGACCAGGGAGCGGTAGCGCATCTCGCTGTCCCGCAGCGCCGCCTCCGAGGCGCGCGGCCCGGTGCGGTCGCGCAGGATCTTGAGGTAGCCGATGAGGGCGCCGCCCTCGGCGGTCAGCGGCATCATCTCGCCCGAGGCCCAGAAGCGGGTTCCGTCCCGGCGGATGTGCCAGCGCTCGTTCGGGGCGCTGCCGTTCTCCCTCGCCAGGCGCATCTCGACTTCGGGCCGGCCCTCCGCGCGATCCTCGGGCGTGAAGAACGCGTCGATCGCCTGCCCCAGCATCTCGGCCTCGGTCCAGCCGAGGATGCGCTCGGCGCCGGTGTTCCAGCGGGTGACGCGACCATCCGGATCGGTCGCCACGATCGCGTAGTCGGTGGCGCTGTCGAGGATGCGCTCGTGCAGCAGGCGCTGCTCCGCCTGCTCCCGCAGCGCGCGGCGCAGTTCCATCTGCGCCATGGCTTGGCGGGCGAGCCGCATCAGGCCGCGGCGCTGCCGCTCCGAAAGTTTGCGCGGCCGGGTGTCGAGGACGCAGACCGTTCCGATCGGCTGCCCCTCGGCGGTCTTCAGCAAGGCTCCGGCGTAGAAGCGCAGGCCGGGCTCGCCGCTGACCAAGGGATTGCCGCCGAAGCGCGGGTCGCGCACCGTGTCCGGCACATAGAGGAAGTCGTTGTGCAGGATGGCCTGCCGGCAGAACGAGGTTTCAAGCGGCGTCTCGCGCACGCCGAGGCCGACCTCCGCCTTGAAGAACTGACGCCCGTCGCCGACGAGGTTGACCACGGCGATCGGTGCCTCGCACAGCTCGGCGGCGGCTTCCGCGATTTCGTCGAAATCCCGCTCGCGCGGCGTATCGAGCAACCGGTAACGGTCCAGGGCTTGAAGGCGCGCGGCCTCTCGCTCGCTCGTCGGGGCGGGGTTCATCGTGCAGACAGGCTTGGTGGCACCGGATTGTTCCACCATGCGGGGCCGGCTCAGGCGAAAGTGAGGCCGATCGGACGGCGATGGCGGCGCGTCGATGGATGGAGGGCGTCGAGGACGTCCACTCTGCCGTCACACCTCTCTCGCGGCCAACTCTCTTGCTGCATTGAGTGGCAACCGGTGACCGGCCACCCCGGTTACAATCGGCGAGGTGCTGAAACGGCGCAGGCCGAGAGGCTCGCCCGCAATGAATCGACAGGTTATCCCACCGCCATGCTTGGCCTTCCCTCTCGAGACCTGCGGCACCCGACGGGCGCGGTTCGACCGACCGTGACCGGGCGGAGGGCCATCGTCGGGTGCAAGGCGGCCGATGTGTCGGCGCGCGGAGATGTCCGGGCCGCAGGCGTCGCGCGTCATGGCTGATGCCTTCGCATTCCTGCCGCCCGGAGGAGAGACCGGCGCCGAGATCCGCGCCCACGACTGGTCGGCGAGTTCACTCGGGCCGCCGGAGCGATGGCCGCAATCGCTGCGCAGCACGCTGTCGCTGATGCTGTCCTGCCCCACGGCGATGTTCCTCGCTTGGGGACCGGACCTGCTGTGCTTCTACAACGACGCCTACCGCCCGATGCTCGGCTACCGGCTCTCCGGCGCGCTGGGCCAACCCTTCCGCGCGGTCTGGGCCAGCATCTGGGACGAGATCGGTCCGCTGGTGGATGCGACCCTCGCAGGTGAGAGCCAGACCCTCACCGACGTCATGCTGGACCTCTCGCGCGAGGGGAAGCCCGAGCAGGGTTGGTGGTCCTTCACCTACTCGCCCGCCTACGACGAGGCCGGCGCCGTCGCCGGCCTGTTCTGCGTCACCGCCGAGACGACGGCCCGCGTCCTCGGCGAGCGGCGCCTGCGCGAGAGCGAGGACCATTACCGGCACACGGTCGAACTCAATCCGCAGGTGCCGTGGACCTGCGACCCGCACGGCAACATCACCTCCTACTCGAACCGCTGGCTCGAACTGACCGGGCAGGCGCCGGGCGAACCGGAGGGCGCCGGCTGGGCCAAGGCGCTTCATCCCGACGACGTGCCTTGGACCATGACCGTGTTCGCGGGCTGCCTCGCCTCGGGCGAGCCGGTCGATGTGAATTACCGCATCCGCATCGCCCGCACCGGCGCGTACCGCTGGATGCGCGCGCGCGCCCGGCCGCGGCGCAACGAGGGCGGCGCGATCATCCGCTGGTACGGCGTCGTCGAGGATATCCACGACCGCAAGCTCGCCGAGGAGCGCCTGCAGGACCTGAACGCCACGCTGGAGCGGCGCGTGGCGGACGCGCTCGCCCAGCGCAAGCTCTGGGCCGACGTGTTCGAGACCACCGACGCTCTCGTGGCCGCGCTCGACGACGATTACCGCGTGCTCGCGGTGAACCGCGCCTATGTCGACGAGTTCGAGAGCATCTACGGCGTCCGGCCCGGCGTCGGCGACAACCTCCTCGACCTGCTGGCCGGTCATCCCGACGACCGCGCCGCGGTGAAGGCGGTCTGGTCCCGTGCCCTTGCCGGCGAGGAATTCACCCTCATCGAGGCGTTCGGCGCCCCGGAACGCAAGCGGCCCTCCTACGAGCTGCGGTTCACGGCGCTGCGGGACGCGCAGGGACGCCGGATCGGCGCGTTCCAGTATGCCCAGGACGTCTCCGAGCGGCTGCGCGGCCAGGAGCAACTCGCCCGAGCCGAGGAAGCGCTGCGCCATGCCCAGAAGATGGAGGCCGTCGGCCAGCTCACCGGCGGCGTGGCGCACGACTTCAACAACCTTCTGACCATCATCCGCTCGTCCGTCGAGTTCCTGCGCCGGCCGAATCTGCCCGAGGACCGGCGCAGCCGCTACCTGGAGGCGGTCTCGGACACGGTCGATCGCGCCGCCAAGCTGACGAGCCAGCTCCTGTCCTTCGCCCGGCGGCAGCCCCTCAAGCCCGAGGTGTTCGACCTCGGCGGGCGGCTTCGCGGCGTGGCCGACATGCTGAACGCGGTGACCGGCGCCCGCATCCGCATCGTCGCGGAGGTGCCCGACCTGCCCTGCCACGTGCGGGTCGATCCGAGCCAGTTCGAGACCGCGCTGGTCAACCTCGCGGTCAATGCCCGCGACGCGATGGCCGGCGAGGGCACGCTGACGCTCGGGCTCGCCTGCGGGACGGCGCTGCCCTCGATCCGCGGCCATGCCGGCGCGGCCGGGCCCTTCGCCGCCCTCTCGGTCCGCGACGACGGCACCGGCATCGCCCCGGAGCATCTGACGCGCATCTTCGAGCCGTTCTACACCACCAAGGCGGTAGGCAAGGGGACCGGGCTCGGCCTCTCTCAGGTCATCGGCTTCGCCAAGCAATCGGGCGGCGACATCGACGTGGCGAGCGAACCGGGACACGGCACCACCTTCACGCTCTACCTGCCCGAGGTCGATGCGCCCGCGCCGGAGACGCAGCAGGGGGACGACACGGCCGAGCCCGCGACCGAGGAGCGGGCGCTCTGCGTGCTCGTGGTCGAGGACAATCTCGATGTCGGACGCTTCTGCACCCAGCTTCTGGAGGATCTCGGCCACTCGATCGTCTGGGCGCACGATGCCGAGACGGCGCTCGTCGAATTCGAGCGGGTGCCGTTCCGGTTCGACGCGGTCTTCTCGGACGTGGTGATGCCGGGCATGGGCGGGGTCGAACTCGCACGGCGGCTGAAGGCCGGCCACCCGAACCTGCCGATCATCCTGACCACCGGCTACAGCGACGTGCTGGCCCAGGACGACACGCACGGCTTCGACCTCGTCCGCAAGCCCTACTCGGCCGAGCAGGTCGCGCGCGCGCTGCGCAACGTCCTGAACCGGCGTCCCCGGCCGGCGGGCGCCCCCGGCCACCGGCCGACCCCGGCCTGAAGCGGGGCACAGGGCGGCCGCCGCCCTCCGCCGGTTCATACCCCCCGATCGACCGGCGGTCTGCCGGGATCAGGCGCCCGTCGGACCGGTGGCCCCACCGGGAGGCTGCGGGCTGCTGCCGACTCCCGGCGCCGCCGTGCCGTCCGACGCGGCCGGCTCGGCGCTTCCGGGCATCGACACCTCCGGTCCCGACAAAGCCGCCTGGAGCCGGCTTTCCTGCTCCGGCGAGAGTGAGGAGCGGATCACGCGCCCCCGGAACTGCTTCATCTCCGCGAGGACCTTCTCCGGCTGCGCCTTGCGCACGAGGATGAACAGGGCCGAGGTGTTCGGCTGCACGGCCTCGGCCACGGAGCGGATGAAATCGTCGTTGATGCCGTAATCGGCGAGCTTGCCCGACAGCGCCCCCGCTCCCGCCCCGAGCGCCGCCCCCGTGGCGAGGCCGAGCAGCGGGTTCAGGAAGAGGAGGCCGACCAGCGAGCCCCACATCGCGCCCCAGATGCCGCCGGAGGCCGCTCCCGCCCCGATCAGATCGACGCTCTGCTTGAGCCGCAGCTTGCCGTCCGGGCTCCGCACGGCGACGACCGCATCCTCCAGATCGATCAGGTACTCGCCCTGCAGGCGTGCCAGCTCGTTCAGGGCACTGTCCGCCTGTTGCGGATCCTCGAATCCAATCACCACAAGCTCGGCCATTCATTCCTCCTCGATGAAGACGGTGCGACGGGTGTTGTCGGCCCTGGCACGGTCAGGGTGGCGAACCGTGCCCGCCGGTTCTCGCCAGGCGCGGGAGAATGGCGGGCACGCTGTGGAATCTGACCGTCTTCCGGCGCAGCACATCCGCCGGGGACAGGCCGCCGAAGCGATGGCAGCTCATGGTCACTTAACAAGGCTGCGACCGGCAAAACTCCCCAATCACTGCAACAGATCTACCGGCAATATTTAATTATGAAGCATGTCTTTCATTAACAACAGGCCATCTCTTCGCCAATCCCAGAAAGACGATGCCTAACCCTACCCCACAAATCGGTCGCTTCAATTGATCTGCCTCATTGGAAGGCGCAGCCCACGGGCCGAGATGAGGCTCCGGCCGGCAACCGAGCTTTCAACCGTGCGTCGAGCAGGCATTCGTCCGAAAGCCATGCCCGCAACGGCGAACCGATGACAGCCTGATCCGTCGCGCCGGAACAACGACACCGTCCGCTTTCCTCGGAGACGCGCAATGGCTGGGGCCCATCCAGGCGAAGAAGGCCGCGATTTCACCGTCGAGGCGGATGCATCGGCCGCCTATTGGCACCATCGGCCGGACAACACGCTTCCGCCCCCGGACATGATGGGCGCCTACATGCGAAACCGTCCCGTGCCGGACCAACGGGTGGAGGAGCGCAGGGCATGGATCATCGGCAGCGGCATCGCAGGCCTCGCCGCCGCCTTCTACATGATCCGCGACGGCGGCATGAAGGGCGAGGACATCACCATCCTCGACGCCTTGAGCGTCGAGGGCGGCTCCCTCGACGGCGCCGGCAATCCGCAGGACGGCTACATCATCCGCGGCGGCCGCGAGATGAACTGGAATTACGACAACCTCTGGGACATGTTCCAGGATGTTCAGGCGCTGGAACTGCCGGAGGGCTACAGCGTCCTCGACGAGTACCGGCTCGTCAACGACCGTGACCCCAATTACTCCAAGGCGCGGCTCATGCACCAGCAGGGGCAGATCCGCGACTTCTCGAGATTTGGCCTCACGAAATCCCAGCAATGGGAGCTGATCCGGCTGCTGCTCAAGCGCAAGGAAGATCTCGACGACATTACGATTGAGCAATATTTCAGCTCAGGCTTTCTCGAGACCAATTTCTGGTTTCTCTGGCGCTCCATGTTCGCATTCGAGAACTGGCAAAGCCTGCTTGAAATGAAGCTCTACATGCATCGCTTCCTCGACTCGATCGACGGATTGACGGACATGTCGGCGCTCGTCTTCCCGAAATACAATCAGTACGACAGCTTCGTCCGTCCACTGGTGAACCACCTTCAGGCCCGCGGCGTGAAGGTGCGGTTCGGCGCGCGGGCCACCGACCTTGCGATGCGCGTCGAGGGCGAGACGCGGAGCGTCACGGGCATCCACATCCGGGCGGACGGCAAGAACGAGGTCATCCCGGTCGCGGCCGGGGATGTGGTCTTTGCCCTGACGGGCTCGATGACCGAGGGCACGGCCTACGGTGACATGGACCATGCACCGGTCCTCGAACGCGGCCAGCACGATCCGGGCGAGGACAGCGATTGGACGCTGTGGAAGAATCTGGCGGAAAAATCCCCAGTCTTCGGAAAGCCCGCGAAGTTCTACGGCGATACCGAGAAATCGATGTGGGAATCGGTGACGCTGACCTGCGAACCGTCGCCCCTCGTCGAGCGCTTGAAGGAGCTGGCGGTCAACGATCCCTATTCAGGCAAGACCGTGACAGGCGGGATCATCACCTTCACGGACTCGAACTGGGTCCTGAGCGTCACCTGCAACCGTCAGCCGCATTTCCCAGGACAGCCCAAGGACGTGCTGGTCCTCTGGGCCTACGCGCTGCTGATGGACAAGGACGGGAACCATGTCCGCAAGCCGATGCCGGCCTGTACCGGCCGGGAGATCCTGAGCGAACTCTGCTTCCATCTCGGGATTGCCGATCAGAGCGAGGCGGTGGCGGCCAAGACGAAGGTGCGCCTCGCACTCATGCCCTACATCACGGCGATGTTCATGCCGCGCGCCGCGGGCGACCGGCCGCATGTGGTGCCGAAGGGCTGCACGAATCTCGGCCTGATGGGCCAGTTCGTCGAAACCGCGAACGACATCATCTTCACGATGGACAGTTCGATCCGCACCGCCCGCGTGGCCGTCTATACGCTGCTCGATTTGAAGAAGCAGGTGCCGGATATCAGCCCGGTCCAGTACGACATCCGCAACCTGCTCAAGGCGGCGCGCGCCTTGAACAACAACGAGCCCTTCCCCGGCGAACGCCTGCTGCATCGCTTGCTCGGGCGAACCTACTACGCCCATATCCTACCGCCCCTGCCGGAGCTCGAAGGGCCGCCCCGCGGATCGGCTCAGCTGGAAATGCGGCATCTGCTCAGCAAGAGACGGCAGGCTCTGACCGCCATCGGCGCCTCGATCGAACAGATTCGCGGGCATATTCGATCACAGAAGTGATCCCGGCGCCTTGCGACGGCAGGACGTCACACCTCCTGCCTGATGCGGGTCCATCGAAGCAGCCCGATGAACATGATATAAATATTTCCAGGCATCAAAATCCCACTTCCAAATCAGCTAAACCAAAAACGTCCATTAAATCACTGATATAGTCTCTCTTCGTCATTGCGAGGCGAAGCCGAGGCAATTTGCCAGAAACGGTGTGACCCGACCGATCCTCGCCGTTGACGATGCGCTTCCGGAGGCATCCACGGCCCGCCCAGCCCAGAGTCCGCTCCGGTTTTACCCCCGCCCGACCACGATCTCGCCCCAGAATCGCCGAGTGCCGCCGCACACTTGGTTAACGATAGATTGATCGGCTGGGGCAGCCTTTGCCCCCGTGCCGACAGGGCGGTTCAGGGGCGGAGGCCGCTCCGGGACGAGATTTCGGGCGGCGCAGCATGGCACATCCTCTCTTCTCGTGGGCTCTGCCCACGGCCGCCTATCTGAGCGCGGCGCTGATCCTGGCCTCCTCCGCCCCGTTCGTGTCGCTCGGTCTGCCGCCCCGGCAGGCTGTCGTGGTGCCGCCTGCGGTGGAGCCGGTGCCGGAAGCTCTTACGGAAGCGGCGGTCGAAACGGTTGCCCAGGCGCCGGTCGAGGGACCGCTTCAGGTGCCGACCGAGACGCAGGCGTCCGTGCCGGAGGCCACGGAACCACAGGAGGCCGCGCTCGCCGAATGGGCGCCGCAGGCCCTGACCGCTCCGACCGATGCCCGGTTCGGCATGGCGGCCCTGTTCTGGCTTCCGGACGCGCCGCAGGAGACCGCCGTCGCCCAGCTCGTGCCCCTGCCGGTCCGGCGGCCGCCCGAGCTGACGGCTCTCGGAGCCGCGGCGGCCCTGCGCCGGGCCGAGCGGCTCGCCGCCCGCCGACCCACGATGGCGGCCGCGCCGGCCGAGGCGGAGGACACCCGCAGCTTCTTCGAGCGGCTGCTCGGCGTCGAGCGACCCGCCTCCCCCGCGCCCGCCCTCGCCTACGCCGCGCTGGAGAACGGCGCGGCCGAATCGGCCGCCCGCCGGCCGCTCACGTCGCCGGCTCCGGCCTCACGGCCGCCGGGCGAAGGCGGCATCGCGGTCTACGACATCAGCGCCCAGAGCGTGGTCCTGCCGAACGGCGAGCGGCTGGAGGCGCATTCCGGCCTCGGCGAGAGCATGGACGACCCGCGCTTCGTCCACCTCAAGATGCGCGGGCCGACGCCGCCGGGCACCTACGACCTGACCGAGCGCGAGGCGCCGTTCCACGGGGTGCGGGCGCTCCGCCTCACGCCGGTCGGCGGCAGCGAGGCGATCTACGGCCGCGTCGGCCTGCTCACCCACACCTACCTGCTCGGCCCCAACGGCGCCTCGAACGGCTGCATCTCGTTCAAGGATTACGACAAGTTCCTGCAGGCTTACCTGCGCGGCGAGATCCGCCGTGTCGTCGTCGTCGCGGGTCGCGGCCGCGACCCGAACGCTCTGGTTGCGTCACGCTGAAGATGCGCCGGACCCGCTCTGTTATTCTTTGAGAGAAAAATTCATTCTCTTTACGCTCGATCCTGGCCCGATCTTCGCATAAGGTCCGGTGGGTGATCGGAAGCCGTCCCGCGGTTCCGGCACCCCGAGGACCAATCCGCCCGCGCGCCGGGCGGGGCAGCCTGTGCATCGGAGTCGTGGCGTATGCGTGTGATCCAACGCGTTCTGGGCAGCCGGTCGGAGGCTGGGCTGGCCGAGCGCCTGCATCACCTCGAGCATCACGGCGCGGTGGACATCCTGCGGGTGCCGAGCGCCGATGTGGCCCGGCGGCGCCTGAGGGCGACGACGATGGCCGGCGAGGAGATCGCGCTGGCCCTGCCGCGGGATCAGGCCCTGTTCGACGGGGCCGTGCTCGTCCTCGACGACGGTCATGCCTTGGTCGCCCGCGTCGGCACCGAGCGCTGGCTGCGGCTCGTGCCGGCGAGCGCCGCCGACGCGCTCGAACTCGGCTACCACGCCGGCAACCTGCACTGGCGGGTCCGCTTCGACGGCGGGGCCCTCCTCGTCGCGCTGGAGGGGCCGGCGGAGGATTACCTCGTCCGGCTCGGCGCGCTGGTCACGGAGGGCCGCGTCACCCATGCCGTCGATGCAGGCGAGGAGGGCTAAGGCGTTGCTGGCCGCCCTCACCGCGCTCCAGCAGGCCGACACCGCCTTCCCGAGCGGCAGCTTCGCCTTCTCCAACGGCCTCGAAGGCTTGATTGCGGACAATCCTGCCTTCGACGAGGCGGCACTGGCCCGCACGATCGCCGCCGCCCTGCGCTTTCGCTGGGCCGGGACCGACCGGGTCGCGCTGATCCTCGCCCACCGCGCGGGCCCGGCGATCGAGCGGCTCGCAGCCATCGACGCGGCGGTCGAGGCCGCCTCGCTGTCCGAGCCGATGCGGGTCGGCAGCCGCCGCAACGGCGCCTCGCTGCTCGCTTCGCACGCCCGCCTCGGCACGCCGGGCGCCGCCTCCTTGCGCGCCGCGGTGCGCGCAGGGACGCTCATCGGGCATCTTCCCACGGTGCAGGGCGCCCTATGGCCGGGACTCGGCCTCGACGAGCGCACCGCCGCCTCCGTCTCCGGCTATCTCTTCGCTAGCGGGCTGACCTCGGCCGCGGTGCGGCTCGGCGCCATCGGGGCGATCGAGGCGCAGCGCACGTTAGGCGGCGCGCTGCCGATCATCGCCGAACTGCTGGAGGAGCCCGTGCCCGAACCGACGGGCGCGGTCGAGCTCACCGGCTTCACCCCGCTGATCGAGATCGCCGCGATGCGACAAGCCCAGGCCGAACTCCGCCTGTTCGCCAATTGAAGGAGCCGAGCCGATGCTGCTGACGCCGACCGAGATGGAACGGCTCACGATCTTCACCGCCGCCGAACTCGCCCGCAAGCGGCGGGCACGGGGGCTGAAGCTGAACTACCCGGAAGCGGTGGCGATCATCACCGACGAGATCCTGGAGGGCGCCCGCGACGGACGCTCGGTCGCCGACCTGATCGGCTGGGGCTCGACCATCCTCACCACCGGTGACGTGATGCCGGGCGTCGCCTCCATGATGCCGATCCTGCAGGTCGAGTGCGTCTTCCCCGACGGCACCAAGCTCGTCACCGTGCATGAACCGATCCGTGCGGCCGAAGGCGCGGAGCCCGACACGCTGGAGCCCGGCGCGATCCTGCCGGCCGAGGGTGAGATCGAACTCGCCGCCGGCCGCCCGCGGGTCACGATCGAGGTCGTCAACACCGGCGACCGGCCGGTGCAGATCGGCTCGCACTACCACTTCTTCGAGGTCAACCGGGCGCTCGATTTCGACCGGGCCAAGGCGCTCGGTTTCCGCCTCGACATCCCGGCAGGCACGGCGGTGCGGTTCGAACCGGGCCAGCGCAAGACAGTAACGCTCACGGGCTTCGGCGGCGCCAAGGAACTCACCGGTCTCAACAACCTGACGCAGGGCAAGCTCGACTCCGAGTCCGCCCGCGCCGACGCGCTGGCTCGCGCCAAGGCCCGCGGCTTCAAGGGCGCCTGAGGGAGACTGAGAAACATGGTCACGATTCCCCGGCGCGACTACGCCGCCCTCTACGGCCCCACCACCGGCGACGGCGTGCGGCTCGCCGACACCTCCCTCGTCGCGGTGGTCGAGCACGACCACGCGGTCTACGGCGACGAATGCCTGCATGGTGGCGGCAAGACTCTTCGGGATGGCATCGGGCTCGCGCCCGGCGTCACGGCGGCTGAAGGAGCTCTCGACTTCCTCCTGTGCAATGTCCTCGTCATCGATCCCGTCATCGGCATCGTGAAGGGCGACCTCGGCATCAAGGACGGGCGCATCGTGGGCTTGGGCAAGGCCGGCAACCCGGCGATCATGGACGGGGTCGATCCGCGCCTGATCGTCTCGGCCGGCACCACGGTGCGCGACTGCGAGGGGCTGATCGCCACGCCCGGCGCCATCGACGTCCACGTCCACTTCGATTCTGCGGGGCTGCCCGACCACGCCATCGCCTCCGGCATCACCACGCTTCTCGGCGGTTCGCTCGGGCCGATCACGGTCGGCATCGATTCCGGCGGGCCGTTCAACACGGGAAAAATGCTCCAGGCGGCGGAAGCCTGGCCCGTCAATTTCGGTTTTCTGGGCCGGGGCAACACGCATAAGCCCGCCGCTCTCAAGGAGCAGCTCGAGACCGGCGTGCTCGGCTTGAAGATCCATGAGGATTGGGGGGCGATGCCGGCGGCGATCGATTCCTGCCTCGCCTTCGCCGACGAGCACGACTTCCAGGTTCAGCTCCACACCGACACGCTCAACGAATCCGGCTTCGTCGAGGATACGCTGGCGGCGATCGGCGGACGCACCATCCACATGTATCACACGGAGGGTGCGGGCGGCGGGCACGCGCCCGACATCATCCGCGTGGCGGGACTGCCCCACTGCCTGCCCTCCTCGACGAACCCGACCAATCCCTACACGGTCAACACGTTCGACGAGCACCTCGACATGACGATGGTATGCCACCACCTCAATCCGGCTTTGCCGGAGGACGTGGCGTTTGCCGAGAGCCGCATCCGGGCGCAGACCATCGCGGCCGAGGACGTGCTGCACGATATCGGCGCGATCTCGATGCTCGGCTCTGACAGCCAGGGCATGGGCCGCATCCACGAGGTGATCTGCCGGACGTGGCAGCTCGCCTCCAAGATGAAGGACCAGCGCGGGAGCCTCCCCGAGGAGCGGCCGGGCTTCGGCGACAATGCCCGGATCAAGCGCTACATCGCCAAGTACACGATCAACGCCGCGCGTACCTTCGGCATCGACGCGCATATCGGCTCGCTGGAGCCCGGCAAGATGGCCGACATCGTGATCTGGCGCCCGGCCTTCTTCGGCATCAAGCCGGAACTGGTGATCAAGGGCGGCTTCATCGCCTGGGGCGCCATGGGCGATTCCGCGGCGTCCCTGATGACCTGCGAACCGATGCTGATGCGCCCGCAATGGGGTGCCTTCGGCCTCGCCAAGCAGGGGCTGTCGGCCTGCTTCGTCCACCCGCTCGCGATTCAAGGCGGGCTCCGCGAGAGCCTGGGCCTTCGCAAAGGCCTGCTGCCGGCCCGCGGCACCCGCACGCTGACCAAAGCCGACATGCTGTGGAACGACGCTTGCCCGGAGATCCGGGTCGATCCGCAGACCTTCGAGGTCTTCGTGGATGGGGAACTCGCCACCTGCGAGCCCGCCACCGTCCTCCCGCTCGCCCAACGCTACATGCTGCGATGACCGCTTCCCCCTCCCCTGCCCTGCCCGATACCGTCACCGCCGCCCGCATCGGCATCGGCGGTCCCGTTGGTTCGGGAAAGACCGCGCTGATCGAGCGGCTGATCCCGGCGCTTCAGGCCCGCGGGGTCGATCTCGCGGTCGTCACCAACGATCTCGTCACCAAGGAGGATGCCGAGCGCTTGCGCCGCTCCGGGCTGATCGACCCGGCGCGCGTGGAGGCGGTGGAGGCCGGCGCCTGCCCCCACACCGTGATCCGCGAGGACCCGACTCTCAACATCGCCGCGGGCGACGATCTGGAGGCGAAGTTTCCGGGGCTCCAGCTCCTGATCTTCGAATCGGGCGGCGACAACCTCGCCTCGACCTTCTCCCTCGATCTGGTCGATTGGTGGATCTTCGTCATCGACGTAGCGGGCGGGGACGACATCCCGAGGAAGCGCGGCCCCGGCGTGCTGCGCTGCGACCTCCTCGTCATCAACAAGACCGATCTCGCACCCCATGTCGGCGTCGATCTCCCCGGCATGCTGGCGGAGGCCGCACGCGTCCGGGGTACGAAACCGGTGGCCGCCACCAATGCCCGCTCCGGCGAGGGCGTCGAGGCGGTGGCCGACGCGATCTGCCGCGCCGTCCTGTTCGCGCCCTGATGGCACTGTCGCTGGACGACGTTTCCGAGGCACCCGCCCCGCCCCACGCCGCGATCGGGCGGAGGGTGCAGGCGGCGCTGATCTTCGCCCGCGGCGGTGGCACCACGGTGTTGTCGCGGCAGCGCGTGCCCTACCCGTTCCACATCACCCGTGCCTTCCGGATGCATCCGGAGAACCCGGATCTCGCCACCCTATACCTGCAATCGGCCTCGGGCGGCCTCTACGCCGCCGACCACCTCACCCTCGACATCGCGGCGCGCCCCGGCGCGCGGGCCCACGTCACGACGCAGGCCGGCACCGTAGTGCATCGCGGCGGCCCGGAGCCGACGCGCCAGGAGACGCGGCTGACGATCTCGGACGGCGCCTTCCTCGCGCTCAATCCCGATCCGCTCATCCTGTTTCCCGGCGCGCATCTCGCGGTCTCGACCGAGATCACCGCCGAGCCGGGCGCCCGCGCCATCGTCACCGAGAGCGTGGCCTGCCACGATCCCCTCGGCGAGGGCCGCCCGTTCGACCGGCTCGACCTCGGCCTGACGATCCGGACGCCCGAGGGCCGTCCGCTGGTGCGGGAGCGCGGCCGGATCGACGGCGCCGCGTTCGCGGGAGCGGCCTCGCCGATGGGGCCTCATCGCGCCTACGGCACGATGGTCGTGCTCGGCGCCCCCGACGACGCGCGCTTGGCCGGCCTTCGCCTGCGGCAGGCAGGCGATGCCGCCGGTTGCCTGACCGGCGTGAGCCCGCTGCCCAACGGGGCCGGCCTCGGCCTGCGCCTGCTCGCGCCGGACGGCGGCACCCTCTCGGCCGGCATGGAGGCGGTGTTCCGGATCGTGTTCGAGGCCTTGAGCGGGTGCGCACCCGGCCGGCGCCGGAAGTAGAGATTGTCTCGAAACGATCAGCCGGGCGGCACATGGCGAGAAATATGGGCAGGCCGCACAGCAATTCTCCTTGATGCGAATCGGTTTCCTGAGACGAAATACGAGCGGGGGTATCGGCCTCGTCTGGCGGCCATATGGCCGTCATTCGGGTCGATCGGCTGGATGACGTTCAAAGGATTTCGAGACAACATGCGCTCGCGTGACCGAAACGACGCCCACTTCCATCTCCGCCGTCGCCTTCTCCTCGGCCTTGCCGCCTCGCCGCTGC
The DNA here is from genome assembly GCF_021117295.1 of Methylorubrum sp. B1-46. Taxonomy (NCBI): domain Bacteria; kingdom Pseudomonadati; phylum Pseudomonadota; class Alphaproteobacteria; order Hyphomicrobiales; family Methylobacteriaceae; genus Methylorubrum; species Methylorubrum sp. B1-46. Next base: position 1,174,384 of record NZ_CP088247.1, read on the forward strand.
TCGGCGCCCTGCCGGGGCGCGCCTTCGCGCAGACCGGCGCGGGCGCGCTCGCCGTGACCGACAAGGAGGTGACTGTCGGCATCCTGCATTCGCTCACCGGTACCATGGCGATCTCCGAGACCGGGACGACGCAGGGCGAGAAACTCGCCATCGAGGAGATCAACGCGGCCGGCGGCGTGCTCGGCCGGCAGATCAAGATCATCCAGGAGGACGGCGCCTCCGACTGGCCGACCTTCGCCGAGAAGGCGCGCAAGCTCGTCGTCAACGATCACTGCGCAGCCGTGTTCGGCTGCATGACATCGGCCTCGCGCAAGGCGGTGCTGCCGGTCTTCGAGCAGTATAACGGCCTGCTGTACTATCCGACCTATTACGAGGGCCTGGAGCAGTCCAAGAACGTGATCTATACCGGCCAGGAGGCGACGCAGCAGACGCTGGCGGGCCTCGACTGGGTCGGCAAGGAGAAGGCTGCCAAATCCTTCTTCCTGGTCGGCTCGGACTACATCTGGCCACGCACCACCAACAAGATCGCCACCCGGCACATCACCAGCGTGCTGAAGGGCACGGTGGCGGGCGAGGAATACTTCCCGCTCGGCCACACCCAGTTCAACTCGGTCATCAACAAGATCAAGCTGAAGAAGCCGGACGTGATCTTCTCGACCGTCGTCGGCGGCTCGAACGTGGCGTTCTACAAGCAGCTCAAGGCGGCCGGCATCGATCTGAAGAAGCAGATCCTCGTCACCGTCTCCGTCACCGAGGACGAAGTGGACGGCATCGGCGGCGAGAACATCGCCGACGCTTATACCTGCATGAAGTACTTCCAGTCATTGAAGAACCCGGCCAACGAGAAGTTTGTCGCCGCCTTCAAGAAGCGCTGGGGCGAGAAGACGGTGATCGGCGATGCGACCCAGGCGGCTTACTTGAGTCCCTTCCTGTGGAAGGCAGCGGTGGAGAAGGCCGGCAGCTTCGAGATCGACCGGGTGATCGAGGCCTCGCCCGGCATCGAGATGAAGGATGCGCCGGAGGGCTTCGTGAAGATCCACGAGAACCACCATCTCTGGTCGAAGACCCGTGTGGCGCGGGCGCGCGCAGACGGCCAGTTCGACGTGGTCTACGAAAGCCCGGAGCTGATCGAGCCGAACCCCTTCCCGAAGGGGTATCAGTAACCTCAACCTGTCCCCTCTCCCCGCAGGCGGGGCGAGGGGATGCGCGCAACGCGGTCGCTCCCCGGATCTCGGCCTTTACAAGTAGCTCAACCCCGGCCACGCGCTGCGCCGCTTCAGCCGCACCATCCAGAGACAGGCCGGGTAGAGGGCGAGCGCGAAGGCCGCCGCGATCGGCCAGATCTGCCACGGCGCACCGGCCTCGATCCGGCCGGAGGCGCCGGCGAGGTCGAGGGCGGTGAGGCCGCCATAGACGAGACGCAGGGCCCAGAGATGGGCGAGATAGAAGAACAGCGGCGCCCCGCCGAACACGGCGAGCCAGCGCAGGCGCCGATCCGGCAGGCGCTCGAACAGCGCGAGCAGCAGCAGGCCGGGGCCGAGGGTGGCGAGCAGGAAATCGGCCGAGGGCGGATACTTGGTGAGGTTGATGAAGGACAGCGCGCGCGCGATCCCGTCCTTGCCCGCCTGCCAGGGATGCGGGTCGCCGTAACCGTTGAGGCCGCGCAGGATCAGGAACGCCGTCAGGCTCGCGAGCCCAAGGGTGACGAGGCGTCGGCGGCGCCGGGCTGGGTCGATACCGGATGCGTAGAGTGGCCCGAGCGCGTAGCCCGCCGCGATGACGCCGATCCAGGGCAAGACCGGATAGGAGGTGCGTGCCGCGCCCCAGGGCAGCGGGATCATCCCGCGCTGGTGCAGCACGGCCCACAGCGCGTAGCCCGGTTGATCGGGCGCGAGCACGACGCCGTCGAGGGCGTTGTGGCCGAGCATGATCGCCAGCGCGACGCCGATCAGAACCGGCCGCGGCAGCCAGAGCAGGAGGCCAAGCGCCACCATGCTGAGGCCGATCGCCCAGATCACCTGCAGGTAGAGGATCGGCGGCAGCGGGTTGAGGGTCCAGGCGAGGTTCACGAGCGTCACTTCGAGGACGATCAGGAACAGCCCGCGCTTGATCAGAAAGGCGGAGGTCGCCGCCCGGCTGCCGTGCTTCTGCCCGTAGAGGCTCGCCGCGAGCCCCGTCAGCAGCAGGAAGACCGGTGCACAGAAATGTGAGGCGGCCCGCGTCAGGAACAGGTCCGGCGGTGTCGCTGCGAGGTTGACCGGGTCGCTCACCTGGGCGTGCAGGTAGAAGAACTCGCGCACATGATCGACGAGCATCAGGAGCATCACGAGCCCACGCAGGGCATCGATGGCGCCGATGCGAGTGCGCGGAACCGGAGTTGCGCCCGACGGAGAGACCATCAGAACCGCACGCTCAGCGTGCCGGTGAAGCGGCGCGGCGAGCCGGGATAGACCCGGAAGCGGTTGAGCGAACTCTCGTAATACTCGGTGTCGAACACGTTCTCGACGTTCAGCCCGAAGCGGAAGTTCTCGTAACGGTAATAGGCCAGGGCATCGACGGCGATGTAGGCCGGCAGCGCGAAGCTGTTGACCGCGTCCGCCGGCCGGTCGCCGACGCCGCGCACGCCGCCGCCGAGGCCGAGCCCCTTCCACGGACCGGTCTGCACTTCGTGGACCGCGAGCAGACTGCCCGAGTGCCGCGGCACGTTGATGAGCGGCGAGCCCACCGGCAGCACGTTGTCCTTGGTCACGACCGCGTCGGCATAGACGTAGCCCGCGAGAATCTTGATCTCCGGCGTGATCTGGCCGGCGGCCGTCAACTCGAAGCCCTCGCTGCGCACTCCGCCGGCAGCGAGCGAGAAGGCCGTGTTGTTGGGGTCGGGCGTCAGCACGTTCTCCCGGTCGACCCGGAAGGCGGTGGCGGTCAGCGCCAGGGCGCCGCCGTAGAGGTCGATCTTGCTCCCGACCTCGTAGCCGATGCCGGTCTCCGGCGCGAATGGCCCGGAAAGCGCCACGGCGGCGGCATCGGGCCCGATATTGGGCCGGAAGCTCGTGCCGACATTGGCGAAGAGCGCGAGTTCCGGGGTCGGCTGGTAGACGAGGCCCGCTCGCGGGGTCGCCGCGAAGTAGGTTTGATCGACCTGGGAGCGCTCAGTGCGCTCACGGAACGACTGCTCGAAGAAGTCGAAGCGCACCCCGACGAGCGCCTTCCATTCCGGGCTCAAGGCGATCTGGTCCTGCGCGTAGAGGGCGGTGTTGGTGATCCGCTCCAAGTTGTTGCGCGGGATGGTGAGCGGCGGCAGCGGCTGGCCGTAGCGCGGATCGTAGATGTCGATGGCGTAGGGGCTCGTGCGGAAGTTCGAGCGCAGGTAGAGCACGCGGCTGTCGGTGCTCTCGCGCTCGAAGCCGAGCAGCATCGTGTGGCCGATGCCGGCGGTGTCGAAGCGCCCGACCACCTCCGCTTGGCCGATCGCCGTGTCCCAGCGGTAGTCGCGGAAGTTGCGGTCCCGCGAGACGGTGCGGTTATCGGCGGCGATGGCGCGGATCTCGGCGGATTCGCCCTCCAGCGTACCGGTGTTGAAGTGGGTGGCGAGCCGCATCTGCCAGTCGGCGTTGAAGCGGTGATCGACCCGCACCTGCATGGTGTTGTTGGTCTGGTAGGTGCTTTGGCCCGGTTCGCCGAGGAAGCGCGAGATCGGCAGGATTCCGAGCCGCCCGTTGAGGGCGATGACGCCGCGATCGAACACGATGCGGTTGCGCAGGAACTCGGTCTCGACGGTGATCCGGGTGTCCGGCGTGATCTGCCAGCTCAGGACGGGCGCGACGAGCAATCGGTCGCTGTCCACGAAATCGCGAAAACTCCCCTGGGCACCGGCGGCGAGGTTGAAGCGGTAGAGGACCGTGCCCTCCTCGTTCAGCGCGCCGCCGGAATCGACCGTGCCGCGGAACTGCCCGAACGAGCCCCACAGCCCACCCATCTCGACGAAGCGCTCGACGGTGGGCTGCTTGGTGATGATGTTGACGAGCCCGCCCGGATCGCTGCGCCCGAACAAGCCGCCGCCGGGGCCCTTCAGAACCTCGATGCGCTCGACGTTCTGCGTATCCGGCGGGGGCGGCGTGCCGCGGTTCAGGGGAAAGCCGTTCTTGTAGATCTCGGAGGTGGTGACGCCGCGGATGGCGTAGCTGAACACCGAGAGGCCGCCGAAATTGTTCTGCTGCGCCACGCCCGGCGTGTAGTTGAAGACACGGTCGACGCGGGTGGCGGTCAGATCCGTGATGACCTCACGCGGCGCCACGGTGACGACCTGGGGCACGTCGCGCTGGGGCGTGTCGGTCTTCGTGCTGCTCACCGCGCGGTCGGCGCGGTAGCCCGGTGTCGGACCGATCAGGCCGACCGTGCCGGCCGCCGCCGTCCGGCCGTCGGGCGCGCCGTTCCCGACGCCCTGGCCACGCCCCTCCCCCTCGACCGCCAATTCCTCCAGGGTCACCGCTTCCTGCGCCCGCGCCTGCGGGCCGGGCAGGCCGGCGCAGAGCAGGGCGGCCAGCATCCAGTGCGGGCGCCGGACCGGCCTCGCAACATCGGTGGCATTCAGGCTCGTCCGAACTCTCACAGGGCGCGCTCTGGCTGTGCGGGCGCGAGCCGGAGCGGATGCCGAACTGCGAGCGCATGGATACGCGCTCGCCGCTCAGGCACGCCGCCGGAACACCCCGCCCGGGGGACATCGTCACGCCAAGGCAGGTCTCCTGGCTCACGGGTCCGCGCCTCCGTCCCAGCCTTCCCGGTGCGGTGCACCAATGACCATTCCTGACGGGGCTCACCGCTCACAGTTGCGGGGGCAGCTTCGGCTTCGCCCGGACGGGCTTACCGAATTCCCTCTTAGCCCCCGAACCTGCATCCGGGGGAACCTTGACCGCAGCAACTTCGCTGCGCCGCGATGCAGGGTCAACAGGCCGCCCGATGAGATGTAACAACATTACACAACTTGTGACCCATGAGGCACACTGCCCTGCGCGGCAAACCGGAACGCCGGTGCATCGATGCCCCGCGACACCACTCGACCCTAAAAATCGTGATCGAGCGTTTTTTAGCGGGCAGGGCTACGGTTTAGGCAAGATTAACCAAGATCCCGTTCAATACGGAAAGGCTTAAGGTTGATCATTCCCTAATCGGCAAAGCCATCTCGATCGTCATTCTGGCACAGTTAAGCCGGAAACGACGGCGGGAGGCCGTGTGGGATCCGCGTTGTCGAGTACCGCCCGCATGGACATCGCCGAGCTCGTCCAGAGTCGCTCCGCCCGGCCCGTCGTCCGCCGTCGACGCGGGCAGCCCCTTGCCGCCCTCGCGCTCACCGCCCTCGGCGGCCTGGCGCTGGCCGGCCTGCTGCAGCCGCAGAATGCCGAGGAGCCCTTGCCGACGGAGACCGTGCAGGTGTCCGATGACGCCGGACAGGCGGAGAAGGCGCCGGCCGCACCGAGCGCCCTGGCCTCGATGTTCGACCCCGCGCCGGTTCTCGACACCGCCACTCGGGGTTTCGTCCCACAGGCCCCGAAGGCAATCGCCGTCCGGACGCCGGCGGCGCCCGAGCCGGCCGTGACCCTGGCCGCCCTCCCCGCGGCTGCGATGGCCGAGGTGCCGCCCGCCGCCGCACCGCGCCCGGCCGCGCCGGTGGCCCGCGTCGCGCTCACCGTGCCCCTGCCGGTGCGGCGCCCTGAGGAGTTCCGCTACGAACCGCGGATGCAGACTGCCCGCGCCGCCTCGAACTGGATGGCCTCGACGGCGCGTGCCTCCACCGAGCCGACCCGCAGCGTGTTCAGCGCCGCGGTGACCGACGACCGCTCGTTCTTCGAGAAGATGTTCGACCTGCCCGGCTCCTCGTCGCCCGCACCGGCCTCGAACAAGGCGATGGCCTATGCCGGGCTCGACAGCGGCGCGGTCGATTCGGCCGCACGGCGGCGGGTCGTGCCGGGTCCGGTCTCCGAGCCGGGCGTGGCCGTCTACGACATCAGCGCCGCGACCGTGACCCTGCCGAACGGCGAGGTGCTGGAGGCCCATTCCGGCCTCGGCGTCGCTCAGGACAACCCGGACTACGTCCACGTCCGGATGCGCGGCGCCACCCCGCCCGGCGTCTACGACCTGCGGGAGCGCGAGGCCCTGTTCCACGGGGTGCGGGCGATCCGCCTCAACCCGGTCGGCGGTTCGGCCGCCATCCACGGCCGCGATGGCATCCTCGCTCACACCTACATGCTGGGCCCGAGCGGCGCCTCGAACGGCTGCGTCGTGTTCAAGAACTACACCCGCTTCCTCCAGGCCTACCTGCGCGGCGAGGTTCGGCGCATGGTCGTGGTGCCCGGCACCGCCCCCGGCGTCTTCGCCAACCGGCGCAGCACCACGCCGCGCCGTTCGGCCTCCGCGGATTGAAGGATCCCAAGGGGATCATTCCTTTGGCTGAGCGCCGGGGTGGAACCCCGGCCTCCCTTCAACCAGGGCTCTGGCCTGGAACTTATGAAAAGGAGCCGTCCTTTCGAAACCCCTGACGTCAGCCCTTCGTGACCGGCTTGATCTTGAGCTGGTCGATCGCCCAGCGCCACGTGCCGTCCGGCTGCCGGCGGGCCGACTCGACCGAGAGCGCACCGTTCGGCAGCCGCGCGAAGGTGAGCGCGAGGTCGCCGTTGCGGATCGCCGGCAGCGTCTCGGGCTCGGGAAAGTCCGACTTGCGGGCCAGCAGATCCGTGTAGAAGCGGCGGATCTCGTCGTGCCCACTCGCCACGATGTCGCCCGCGGCGACCACAGCCTGCGGCTCGTACAGGGCGACCAGCCCCTCGGCATCGCCGGCATTGGCCCGCTCGTGGAAGAGCCGGGCCAGATCCTCGGGCTCGCGCGCCACGTCCCTCTCGTTCTCGCTCATCGTTGCTCCTCCCTATTCGTGAGACGTGTCTATTTCAGGCGGTTACCCTGCCCGTCCCGCACCGCGACCGCCACCGGAACCCCGGCCTTGACGCTCTCGGATACGGTGCAGAACTGCTCGAACTGAGCGAGAACCCGGTCGAGCCGGTCCATCGACTCGGCCGATGCGCCAAGGGCGATGTCGACCTCGATCCCGACGAGGCGCAGGCGACCTTCCGCGTTGCGGGCCACCCGCCCGATCGCCTCGGCGCTCACGCCGCCGCCCTCCTGCCGGTACTTGCCGAGCGCGAAGGCGAGGCTCGCGCACAGGCAATTGCTGACGGCAGCGATCAGCACCTGCTCCGGCGAGGGACCGGTGCCGCCGCCGATCGGCTCCGGCTCGTCGGTCATGAGCGGCACGAAGGCTTCGCCGAACTCGATCCGGAACGCGTAGGCCTCGATCTGCCGGATCTTGATGCTGTGCTTGCCCGACATTCCGGCCTCCTTGCCTCCCTATCAACCGCCCCGCCGCGATCTCGTTCGAGCCGCGCGGTGCGCCTTGACCTGCTATTCGTATCTGGTATACCAGATGCCAATCGATGAGCCACCGCAAAGAGCGGCCTCGATCTGGGACACCCGGAATTCGGGAGACCTGGGAAGCCAAGGAGGCAACGCCTGCCATGACCGAACGCGGCATCCTCGACAGCCATTGTTCCTCTCCGCTCGCCGTGCGGCCTCTGGGCTAGCGGCGGCACAAAGGAGGCGACGGATGGCTCCATCGCAGACCTTCGACACATCCGGGCTGGTCGCGGCGATCGGCGATGCGGTGGTGATCTCGGACGCAGACGGACGGATCGTCACCTGGAATCCGGCTGCCGAGCGGATCTTCGGCTTCTCGGAGGCCGAGGCGCTGGGCGAGACGCTCGATCTCATCACCCCAGAGCGCCACCGCAAGCGCCACTGGGACGGCTACGCCAAGACGATGCGCACAGGCGAGACCCGCTACGGCACATCGCTGCTCAAGGTTCCGGCCCTGCATAAGGACGGACGGGCGCTCTCCATCGCCTTCACCGTCGCGCTGCTGCACGGCGCGGAGGGCGAGGTGACCGGCATCGCCGCGATCATCCGCGACGAGACCGAGCGCTTCCAGGAGGAGCGCGCCTTACGCCGCCGCGTCGCGGAATTGGAGGACGCTCTGGGCACACTGGTCTGCGCCTGAAGCGGACACAGCACACAGCAGACCTAAGTCATTCAGAGATATTGCCTAAAGCATTGTTTTCCAACTTTTCAACAACGCCAACTCACAACGAAGTCGAAAGAGGGAGAAAACCAAGATGACCCAGCCGCTCGACGGGATCAGAATCATCGATTTCACGCACGTCCAGGCCGGCCCCGCCTGCACCCAGCTCCTTGCGTGGTTCGGAGCCGACGTGATCAAGGTCGAGCGTCCGGGCTCCGGCGACGTGACGCGCACCCAGCTCCGCCACGTCGAGGACGCGGACGCGCTCTACTTCACGATGCTGAACTCCAACAAGCGCTCGCTGACGCTGGACACCAAGACCCAGCAGGGCAAGGAAGTCCTCGAGAAGCTGATCCAAGAGTCCGACGTGATGGTCGAGAATTTCGGCCCCGGCGCGCTCGATCGCATGGGCTTCACCTGGGCCCGCATCCAGGAGCTCAACCCGGGCATGATCCTCGCCTCGGTGAAGGGCTTCTCGGACGGCCACCACTACGAGGATCTGAAGGTCTACGAGAACGTGGCGCAGTGCGCGGGCGGTGCCGCCTCGACCACCGGCTTCTGGGATGGCCCGCCCACCGTGTCGGCCGCCGCGCTCGGCGACTCGAACACCGGCATGCACCTGGCCATCGGCATCCTCACGGCGCTGCACGCCAAGAACAAGACCGGCAAGGGCCAGAAGGTCGCCGTGTCGATGCAGGACTCGGTGATCAACCTCTGCCGCGTGAAGCTGCGCGACCAGCAGCGCCTCGACGCCATCGGCTACCTCGAAGAGTACCCGCAATACCCGCACGGCGAGTTCTCGGACGTGGTGCCGCGCGGCGGCAACGCGGGCGGCGGCGGCCAGCCGGGCTGGGTGCTCAAGTGCAAGGGCTGGCAGACCGATCCGAACGCCTACATCTACTTCACCATCCAGGGTCACGCCTGGGCGCCGATCTGCAAGGCGCTCGGCCGTGAGGAGTGGATCGACGATCCGGCCTACAACACGCCCCGCGCCCGCCAGGACAAGATCTTCGAGATCTTCGCGATCATCGAGGATTGGCTGGCCGACAAGACCAAGTTCGAGGCCGTCGACATCCTGCGCAAGTTCGACATCCCGTGCTCGCCGGTGCTGTCGATGAAGGAGATCGCCGCCGATCCGTCGCTGCGCGCCAGCGGCACCATCGTCGAGGTCCCGCATCCGAAGCTCGGCTCGTACCTGACCGTCGGAAGCCCGATCAAGTTCTCGGACCTGAAGGTCGACATCAAGGCTTCGCCCCTGCTCGGCGAGCACACCGACGAGGTCCTCGCCGGCCTCGGCTACTCGCCTGAGCAGATCGCCGCGATGCACGAGGCTCGCGCGGTCTGACGGGTAACGGCGGGCAGTCCCCCCGGACTGCCCGTACGGAGAGTGCCTCACAAGACTCCCGGTCGCGAACAGCTCTCGCTCTGGCGATGGCGGCGCAGCGGGAGTTTCGTGAGAGACACTGGATGGCCGGCCCCCTTCGGCCATGAATCTCCCGGGACGGGGCATCGCCCCGGGAGCGCTTGACCGGGCACGGTGCCCGGGTTTTTTCCTCCTCCGATGACTTTCCCGGGCCGACCCTGTCGGTCCGGTTTTTCCGTCTCGCGGCCCCGGCTGCCGCGACGCGCCTTCCCCTCGCCATGCGGCCGTGCCGCACTTGAGACCAGAACCGGGCTGCCGTCGCCGATCGCACCGAAGGGCGCCTCCGCCGACCTGCTCTTCGCGGCTCCCGCATGCCCACAGGCCTCGCCCGGCGCTGACAAGTGAGGTTGGGCGAGGCCCCGCACGGCTGCGCCGCGGACGCGATGACCACCGAGGTCGAGAGTCTGCACCCGGAGATGTCGCACGCCCAGATCGCGGTGCGCATGGCCCGGAGCGGCCACCCCACTCTACCCGTGGTCGAGCCGGAGGACGTCGGCGTCGAAGAACCCGGAGCCGCTGCCGGCGCAACGTCCTGAAAGGCGGCCGCCGGCTGTCGGAAAACACGATGTCCAGACAAGAGGATCGATCACGCGCCCGGATCGGATATCCGGGAGAGTGATCGAGGCAGGCCCGCGGCTCAGGCGAAGAAGTCGCCGAGGAAGAAATCGACGGCCTGGGCCACCACGTCCGGATTGTAGGCGTGCGGCCCGTCATACTCGACATAGGTCAGATCGTAGCCCGCCCCCCGCAGCAGCCGGGCGTGAGTCCGGGCGCTGCGGTCGATGCCGATCTGCTCGTCGCGCGTCCCGTGCGACATGAAGATTTTCGGCGCGCCCGCCTGCACCTGCACGGACAGGAAGCCCGCCGAGGACACGATGATGTGGCTGACCCGGTCGCCGTTGGTGAGGCCGAGCGAGAGCGCGTAGCTGCCCCCGTCCGAGTGCCCCGCGAAGGCGAGATGGCCGGGATCGATCAGGAAGCGGTCGGCGACCTCGGCAAGCGCCCGGTCGAGCCGCTCCCGGTCGGGGCCGTTGCCGGCAATCACCAGATCCCAGGTCGGATGGAGCGATTGCGGTGCGAGCAGCAGGAAGCCGCGCGACTTGGCATGACCCTCCAGCATCGGCAGGATCTTTTCGGCATGCCCGCCGCCGCCGTGGAACAGGACCACGAGAGGCGTCGGCAGACGCGCATCGATGTGTTCGGGCACGCAGAGGACGGCGTCGCGGGTCTCGAACAGGCCGAGTGCGTGGCGGCCGGGGGGAAGCGGCGGCTTGCTCGGCAGGCGCGGCAGGAAGGCGAGCCGGCCGGTCAGGCGCGGATCGATGGGAGCAGTCGGGTCGATCCCGGAGGCCATGGGACATCTCGCTGAGGGAGCCCACCCCGCTCCTCATGCTGAGGTACCCGCGAGAGCCGCCCTCGAAGCACGCCTGAACCGAGATCCCGGACGCCTCGGCGGGCGCGCGTCGGGTCAGGGTTGTGGCAGCGTCCGTGCGTGCTGCGAGGCTCCGCTTCGCTGCGCCCTCAGCATCAGGGAGGTGGGTGGTTACCGGGGCCGGAGCGCCGATCGGCAGCTCTGGCCGTGAAACGAGGAAGACCGCGGTGCCGGGGGCACCGCGGTCCTTTCAAGGCGCGAGGGCCTCGCCTTACTTCTTCTTTTTCAGCGTGCTCTGCGGGTTGAGGCTGCCGATGTTGCCGCTCTCGCTGCCGGCCTCCGGGTCGATGACCGCGTTGATGAGGGTCGGCTTGCCGGAATCCATCGCCTCGTCCACGGCCCGCTTCAGCTCGTCCGGCGTGGTGACGTTCACGCCGATGCCGCCGAAGGCTTCCATCATCTTATCGTAGCGGGAGTCCTTCACGAACACCGTCGTGCCGGGGTCGCGCCCGGTCGGGTCGATGTCCGTGCCGCGATAGATGCCGTTGTTGTTGAAGATCACGATGCAGACCGGCAGCTCGTAGCGGCAGATGGTCTCCACCTCCATGCCGGAGAAGCCGAAGGCCGAGTCGCCCTCGACCGCCAGCACCGGCTTGCCGGTCTCGACGGCTGCGGCGACCGCGAAGCCCATGCCGATGCCCATCACGCCCCAGGTGCCGACGTCCAGACGCTTGCGCGGCTGGTACATGTCGATGATGCCGCGGGCGAGGTCGAGGGTGTTGGCGCCCTCATTGACGAGGATCGCGTCGGGCCGCTCCTTGATGACAGTGCGCAGCGCGCCGAGCGCCGAGTGGAAGCACATCGGCGACGAGTTCTTCATCAGCTTCGGGGCCATCTTGGCGATGTTGGCCTCGCGCTTGGAGCGGATGGTCTCGAGCCAGTTCTGGGGCGCGCCCTTCCAATCCTTGCGGATGCCGTCGAGCAGCGCCTCGACGCAGGAGCCGATATCGCCGACGAGGGGGGCGGCGATCTCGACGTTCGAGTCCATCTCGCGCGGCTCAATGTCGATCTGGATGAAGCGCTTGGAGCCCGGCTCACCCCAGGTCTTGCCCTTACCGTGGGAGAGCAGCCAGTTGAGGCGGGCGCCCACCAGCACGACGACGTCGGAATCCTTGAGCGCGGTGGAGCGCGCCGCGCCCGCCGAGAGCGGGTGGGTGTCGGGCAGGAGGCCCTTGGCCATGCTCATCGGCACGTAGGGGATGCCGCTCTCCTCGACGAGCGCACGCACCGCCTCGTCGGCCTGGGCGTAGGCCGCGCCCTTGCCGAGGATGATCAGCGGACGCTCGGCCGACTTCAGGAGATCGAGGGCGCGGGTCACCGAGGCCGGGGCCGGGATCTGGGCCGGAGCCGGATCGATCACCTTCACCAGCGAGCGCGCGCCGAGATCGGCGTCGATGACCTGCGAGAAGAGCTTGGCGGGCAGATCGAGATAGACGCCGCCGGGGCGGCCGGACACCGCGGCTCGGATGGCGCGGGCGACACCGATGCCGATATCGGCGGCGTGCAGCACGCGGAAGGCGGCTTTGCACAGCGGCTTGGCGATGGCGAGCTGGTCCATCTCCTCGTAGTCGCCCTGCTGCAGATCGACGATCTCACGCTCGGAGGAGCCGGAGATCAGGATCATCGGGAAGCAGTTGGTGGTGGCGTTGGCCAGCGCGGTCAGGCCGTTGAGGAAGCCCGGCGCGGAGACCGTGAGGCAGATGCCGGGCTTCTTGGTGAGGAAGCCGGCGATCGCGGCGGCGTTGCCCGCGTTCTGCTCGTGGCGGAAGGAGATGACCCGCATGCCCTCGGCCTGGGCGAGACGCCCGAGATCGGTGATCGGGATGCCGGGCACGTTGTAGATCGTCTCGATCCCGTTGAGCTTGAGCGCGTCGATGACGAGGTGGAAGCCGTCCGTCAGCTCCGCCTCCTCGTGGGGCACGGCGCCCGCGGTGATCGCGTCGATGTTCTGGGCCTGGACGGTCATGCGGCGTTCTCCCTGATGATTGGATGTCGTGTCCCGCTCGGGGCCCGATGGCGTCGGGCCGATGCGGCGCGGTGCCTTAGCCGGTGTCTTGGCCGGCGCCTTGCGCAACGCCTCTCCCGGCGTGCGGACCGTGCAGCGGACGGCCGGTCTTGTTGCGACAGATCTGGCATACCAAATACCAAATGGCCGGTCAAACGGAACCAGCGCCTTTTCTCCCGCGTGTTGCGGGCGCCCGGCTGGCTCTTCCGTTGCCCCCTCCGGCAGCGGCGCGGACGGGACGCTGGCCCTCCATGAAGACACACGCCGAGCATCATCGCCGCGGCGCGTGTCTCGTCATACCCAATCCGGCCGATCCCTTCGGGATGGCGGATTTGGACTTCGCTCAACCGCCATATAGGCTTGCTGATACGGTCTCCGACCTGATCAAGCGGAGACCGTATCAATCGGGGCGGCCGGCCACCGATGCCCTCAGGCGAGCTTGACTGCCCGCGCCTCGTCCGCTCCGGCGATTTCCGCTTCCGCCGCGAGGTAGCGCCGCCGCATCGGCTTCAGAACGAAGACCGCGAGCGCGGCGGCCAGGATGTTCAGCCCGATGATGAGGCCGAACACCGCCGACCAGCCGTAATGCGCCGACAGGACGCTGGCGAAGGGAACGAGGAAGGCCGCGGTGCCCTTGGCGGTGTAGAGCAGACCGGCATTGCTGGCTGCATACTTCGAGCCGAAGGTATCACCGCAGGTCGCGGGGAACAGCGAGTAGATCTCCCCGAACACCCCGAAATACATCGCCGTGCACAGAACGAAGATGATCGGGTTGCGGCCGTAGCCCAGCAGCAGAATGCAGGCCGTCGCGGCGATGACGAAGGCGATGAACATCGTGTTCTCGCGGCCGATATTGTCGGACACCCAGCCGAAGAACGGCCGGCCGAACCCGTCGAAGATGCGGTCGAGTGAGATGGCCAGGGTGAGCGCGGCCATCTGCAGGCCGAACAGGTTCATCGTCACACCCGCGACCTTGAAGTCGTGGGCGATCGGAGCGATCTGCGCCGCCGCCATCAGGCCGCCGGAGGCGACCATCACGAACATCGCGTACATCGTCCAGAAGACGGGCGTGCGCACTGCCTCCTTCGGGCTGCGGTCGATCTTGGTCTGGGGCAGGCGCAGGTTCTTGCGCTGGATCGGCACGGCGACCGACGGCTTGCGCAGGAAGAGCGACAGCAGGAGGACGATGGCGCCCTGGCCGAGCCCGAAGACGAGAAACGCCCTCTGGTAGCCGCTCGCGGCGATCATGTTCGCGATCGGGATCACGGTGATGGCCGCGCCCGCGCCGAAGCCTGCCGCGGTTGCCCCCGCGGCGAGGCCGCGCCGGTCGGGAAACCATTTCAGGGCGTTGCCGACGCAGGTGCCGTAAACAGAGCCCGCCCCGATGCCGCCGATCACGGCCGCCGTGTAGAGCAGGAAGAGCGAGTCGGCGTAGGCGTTGAGCGTCCAGGACAGGGCGATCATGAGCCCGCCGAAGCCGACCACGAGGGTCGGGCCGTAGCGATCGACGAACCACGTCTCGATCGGCACCAGCCAGGTCTCGGTGGCAACGAAGATGGTGAAGGCGAACTGGATCGCCGTGCGGCCCCATTGGTGCTGCGCGTCGATCGGATCGACGAACAGGGTCCAGCCGTACTGAAGGTTGGCGATCATCGCCATGCACAGCACGCCGAAGGCAAGCTGCCACCACTTGGCGGACGGCGCATCCGAAGGCGTCTGTTGACGCGCGTGCTGCTCTGCCGGTTGGAAAACCATCCGGTATCTCCTTTTAGATTTCCGATGTTCCCCCGGGCGCCGCATTGAGCATGACGATGCCGGGCAGACACTCTGCCGAGGGGGATGGAGGTCAGGCGGGAAGGCTGCGGCACTCCGGCAGGCCGACGAGGGCGCCGATTTCGGCGCGTCTCGTTCGATCGACGGCCGAAGGTCCGCGGTGAGGACCCGTCGGCGCGCGCCGGGCAGTCAGGCCCGGTGCGCGTCGATGATCGTGGTCAGCCGGACGAACGGTCCGGAGGCGCCGTTCAGTGCGCCGTGGCCGTCTTCGGCTCGGTCGCCGCCGCCGCATCGCGCGTATAGGCCTGCCGCATCGGCTTGAGGACGAAGATCGCCATCAGGGCCGCGAGGATGTTGAGCGCGGCCGCCGCCAGGAACACCGCGTGCCAGCTCCCGGTCATGGTGGTGAGGATGCTGGTATAGGGCACGATCAGCGCCGCCGTGCCCTTGGCGGTGTAGAGCAGGCCGGCATTGGTGGCGGCGTATTTCGAGCCGAAGGTGTCGCCGCAGGTGGCAGGGAACAGCGAGTAGATCTCACCCCAGGCGAAGAACACGAGGCCGGTCAGGATCACGAACATGATCGGGTCCTGGCCGAACTGGCTCAGCATGTAGATGCCCACGCCCTCGATGCCGAAGGACAGGAACATCGTGTTCTCGCGGCCGATATGATCGGAGATCCAGCCGAAGAGCGGTCGGGTCACGCCGTTGAGCACCCGATCGATGGTGGCGGCGAAAGTCAGGGCCGGCAGGGTGATGCCGAACAGGCTGACGGGCACGTCGGCGATGTGGAAGTCCTTGGCGATCGGGCCGAGCTGCGCGGTCGCCATCAGGCCGCCGGCGGCCATCATCACGAACATCGCGTACATCACCCAGAAGATCGGGGTGCGGACCATCTCACCCGGCGAGAAGTCGCGCCGGCTCTGGCTGACGCGGGCGATTTCGGGCACCTGCCCCTTCTTCGGCGCCACCAGGAACAGGGCGATCAGCATCACCACGAGGCCCTGGCCGAGGCCGAACCAGAGGAAGGCCGACTCGTAGCTGTAATGGTGGATCACGGCCTGGATCGGCACCACGGTGAGCGCGGAGCCCGCGCCGAAGCCCATCGCAGTGAGGCCGGCGGCGAGGCCGCGACGGTCGGGAAACCACTTGAGCGAGTTGCCGACGCAGGTGCCGTAGACCGCGCCCGCTCCCGTGCCGCCGATGACGGCGCCGATATAGAGCATCGTCAGCGAGTCGGCGTAGGCGTTGACCACCCAGGCGAGCCCGCACATCAGGCCGCCGACGAGTGTCACGACCCGCGGGCCGTACTTGTCGACGAACCAGCCCTCGATCGGGACGAGCCAGGTCTCGGTGACGACGAAGAGGGTGAAGGCGACTTGGATCGCGGCGCGGTCCCAGCCGTGCCGCTCTTGGATCGGGTTGACGAAGAACGTCCACCCGTACTGCATGTTGGCGATCATGCACATGCAGACGATGCCGAACAGCAATTGCAGCCAACGGTTCGTAGGCGCTGAAGCGCCTGTCGTGGATAGATCGGTCATGGACGTATCTCCAGTGTACGCTCGATTTTCCGAGCTTTTTGGTCAGTTTTAGTCCTAAAATATTTTTGTAAAAATAGAAGTATTATTGCTTGATGCAGGCAGAAAGCGCGAACACTCGGTCAGCGCCGCAATGATCTTCTTGAAAGGCCGAAATGTTTTCGTGTGACACCTCCGCCAACGGGCTCTGCCGAATTCTGGACGATGGTCTTGCGCGAACGAGGGCCGGGGGCTCTGCGGGCCCCGTACCGAGAAGGGACGTGCTGCCGAGCTTGCTGCTCTGCCCCATGGCGTGAAGGCCGGTGGCTCGATCTTGCCAGCCGGTCCGGACGCGGCGGCACCATAATTCAAAATGTCGGATTGACAATAGGTATGCTGTATACCAGCCTGCATTCCAAGGCGGCCCCGGTCGAGAGGCATGCCGATGGAGGAGCGCCGTGTTTGGAACGATGCGCCGTGAGCCGGATGCCGCGGGTGTCCGCACCATTCACAGAGACCGCTCGGTGGCCGAGGCGGCGCAGCTTCTCGCCCAGCCGGGAACGGGTGCCCTCGTCGTCGTCGAGGGCGAGGCCGACGGGACGGTGACAGGTCTTCTCACGCAGCGCGACATCTTCCGTGCGGTGGCGGCCGACGGTCCCGAGATCTACAGCCGCAGCGTCTGGCTCATCACCGACCCCGATTTTCCCGCCGTCGATATCGGGGCCTCGGCGCAGGAGCGCCTGAAGACCTTCTGCGAGCGGAGGGTCGACCACATCGCCCTGATGGAGTCCTGCCGCATCCGCGCGATCCTGAGCATCTGGGATTGTGCCGGCCAAGAATTTGGCAAAGACATCGGCGCCAACATCGGCCAGGCGCGGGCCGCGGCGACTCCACAGGCATCACCGCATCCGTGAAGGCGCAAGGCCCCGCTTGCATGCGATGGTCGCCGCGCACGACGCATCGACACCGTAGACCGCATCCGATGGAGCGGGCACAAGGCATCGGGCGTTGTGCGAGAATGAACCGGAACCGGTCGGACAACATCTCCGAGAAAAGGCGCCCGCCATGGAAACCCCGATGAAACATCTGACCGTCGTCGAGTGTCCGATCGTCTTTCCGGGCGAGAACGAATTCGGCGTGTCGAGCATCGACATGCTGCCGCGCCTCGGTATCGCCGGCGGACTAGAGAGCCGCCACATCCGCGTTCTCGACGAGCGCATCATCGCCGTGTGTATCTGGCGCAGCTCGTTCTGCGCCAAGCTGTTCTTCGATGCCGCCTGGCACGAGCGGGCCGCGACCCTCTGGGGCGAGGCCTACCAGATCCGGTTCGAGGCGATCGAGAACGCCTCCGCCGCCTGATCGGCACAGACGGGCCGCGGCAGGGAGGGCCGGCGCGATGAACGAAGCGGCGTCGGCCCTCGCAGACATCGCCTCGCTGGCGGCGCCCGCGGATGCGCCGGCCTTCGATGCCTGGAATCCGGGGCTCGAACCCGGCCTGCCGCGGGCGATGCGCCCGTTCGCCACGCTGTTCCGTCCGGAAAACGTCTCCGTCAGTTACCCTGAGATTCTCGAACTCTCCGACTTGAGCGGCCTGCCCGCGACCCAGATCGCGCCCTTCCGGCCCGAGCGTCTCGCCGTCCACGAAGTGCTGATCCGGGTGATGGCCGACATCTCGGTGCCGGTCGGCGAGGTCTATGCCGATCTCGGCCTGAACTTCCGGCACATCGTCACCACCCTCCTACACGAAGGCGTGGCACAGCGCTTCGATGCGGTCGCGGCCGCGTACGAGGCCGTCCGCGTTGAGGCCGACACGATCCTGGACCGCGAGCTCTCAGCCCTGCTCGACGAGGCGCCCGCGCCGGTGCCCGAGCCGGCGTCCGGCTGGGGGCGGTGGCTTGCCCGCCTCGGTGCACGCGAACGCCCCTCTTCCCGGAGTGCCCCACCGGCCAGCGATGGCCAAGCCAGTCTCCTTGCTCGCCTCGACGCGCGGTGCGCCGCCGCCGGTGAAGCCGACACCCTGGAGAGCTCCGTCCGCGAGGCGCTCCGCACGGTGTTCGGCCACGTCATCGCCCGCCAGGGCATGCTGATCCGTGATCGGGCGCTGCTGCGGCGGCTCGCCGGGATCCTCGTCACCAACCGCTGCGGCAGTGACCGGATCGGCACGCTGATCGCGCCATGGATCGAGGCCGTCGCCGAGGCGCAGGGCTACCATCGGCCAGAGCCCCAGGCGCAGCCGGTGGTGATGACCGTCAAGGGTGCCTCGGCCTCGGGCAAGAGCACGATCCGGCCCTACCAGCGCGGTCTTGCGGAACGGATCGGTGCCTCCTGGCAGGATTTCGCCGTCATCACCCCCGACGTCTGGCGCAAGTTCCTGCTCGACTACGACAGCCTCGGCACCGCCCGCCGCTACGCCGGCCCGCTGACCGGCCACGAGGTCGAGATCGTCGATGCCAAGCTCGACCGCTACATCACCCGCAAGGCAGCCGACGGCCGCCTCTCGCACCTGCTGATCGACCGCTTCCGCTTCGACAGCTTCTCGACGGAGGCCGGCAGCGACGGCGCCGGCCAGCTCCTGACCCGGTTCGGCCACCGGGTCTTCCTGCAGTTCATGGTCACGCCGCCCGAGGAAACCGTGGAGCGGGCCTGGAAGCGGGGCGAGGAGTTCGGACGCTACAAGGCGGTGGAGGATCTGCTCGCGCACAATGTCGAGGCCTATACCGGCATGCCGCGGCTGTTCTTCAACTGGGTCCTGCGCCGCGACCGGCCGGTCTTCTTCGAATTTCTCGACAACAGCGTGCCCAAGGGCGCCCGTCCGCTCACCATCGCCTTCGGCACGAACGACACGATGACGATCCTCGACGCGAGAGCCCTGCTGGCGATCGAGCGCTACCGGCGGATCGACATTCGCGCCCGCAGCGCGGCCGAGGTCTATCGCGGCGTCGAAGAGACGCCTGAGGCGGATGCGGGCTTCCTGCGGGAGGTGTTGCGGCGGCTTGCCGTCGTGCGCTTCGCCGACCGCGAGACGGGCCGGGTCTTCGCGCGTTTCGAGCAAGGTCGGCTTCTCGGTCTCGACCGGGCGGGGCTGGCAGCCGCCCTCAACGAGGACGGGACGGCGCAGGCGCTCTCGGCGGTTGGCCTACGGGAACGGACCGGTGAAGCTCCGCCGCTCGACGAGAGGCTTTCCCCAACCGAGACATCGACGCTCGGTGCCTGGGGTCGCGACGTCGTTCAGACGATCCGCTGACCGCCGCGCCCGGTCTGTCGCGACATCCTCGGATCGCTGTCAGGCAAACTCCCTCACCGGGGCTGCTCGACCCTGCCCATCGCACCAGATCCCATGGCGGCGTTCGCGGGCAGGTGACGTCGGCCCGAATCTGGTATTTTGTACTTCATATCACGAAGAGTCGGGCTATCTTATGTGCACCGCACCATAGCCCATTGCCAGCGCGCATTGTCGGAGACCATCATGCTCGCCACTTGGCTCGCCGCGCTTCTCTTCTTCGGTGCCCTGCAGGCGCTGCTCGTCGTCAAGCTGGCCGACCGTCTGACCATCTCCGATGCAACGCCGGACAATCAGGCCGCCCGCGATGCCAAGGCGCGGCAGACCGCCGGCCGCTACGCCGACGCGGCTTGAATCGCGCCGAAAACGTCACGCGCAGCGACGCTTGCAGGAGTCGGCAAAGGGAACACGCCCGAACCACTCTCTGTCACGGCGAAGCCTGCATCCGAGCGCGGCGTCCCATCAAGGAACGCCTGTAGCTCGGCCTCGGAAACGTGTCCGAACGCCTCCACGAGATCGGCCAGGGCGTCGTCCAGAGCGTTCTCGGTCATCACCGCATCCTCCGGATGCCGATCCGGAGAGAGATCACATCCCCTGCTCAGGATCGAAACGTTCGCCTTGGTATTTGGCATACCAGAGGCTTGGAAATCAAGTTCCGATCCCGCGCCCAATCGCAAAATAAGACCGATCGCTACTCTGCGGCGATGCGGTGGACGCCGCCGACGGCGCCCGAACCGAGGATGTCGCCGATCTCGGCATCCGTGCAGCCGAGCACCTCGCGCAGGATCTCGTCCGTATGCTCGCCGAGGAGCGGCGCTCGGGTGACCTCGGTCGGGCTCGCCGAGAGTTTGATCGGATTGCCCACCGTCAGGTAGGCGCCGCGCGTCGGGTGGTCGACTTCCACCACCGTCCCGTTCGCTCGCAGCATCGGATCCTCGGCGATCTCCTTCATCGACAGGATCGGCCCGCACGGAATCTCGTAGGCGTTGAGGATCTCCATCGCCTCGAACTTGTCGTGCTTCATCGTCCAGGCTTCGATGCGCGTGAAGATCTCGTTGAGATGCGGAAGCCTCGCCTTCGGCGTGGCGTAGGCCGGATCGTCCTTCCAGTCCGGCTCGCCGATGATGTCGCAGATCGAGCCCCAGACCGCCCCTTGCGTGATGAAGTAGATGTAGGCGTTGGGATCCTGTTCCCAGCCCTTGCACTTCAGGATGCGGCCGGGCTGGCCGCCGCCGGAATCGTTGCCCGCCCGCGGCACCGCCTCGCCGAAGGGGACGCCCTCGCCGTACTGGCTGTATTCCATCAGCGGGCCATGGCCGAGACGCTGCTGGTCGCGCAGCTTCACCCGGCAGAGGTTGAGCACCCCGTCCTGCATCGCGCAGTCGACCCGCTGCCCCTGCCCCGTCTGGGTGCGCTGGTAGAGCGCCGTGACGATGCCGAGCGCAAGGTGCAGGCCGGTGCCGGAATCGCCGATCTGGGCGCCCGAGACCATCGGCACGCCGTCGCGCCAGCCGGTGGTGGAGGCCGCGCCCCCGACGCATTGGGCGACGTTCTCGTAGACCTTGCAATCTTGATAGCGACCGGGGCCGAAGCCCTTCACCGAGGCCAGGATCAGCCCCGGATTGGCGGTCTGGAGCTTCTCCCAGGTCAGCCCCATGCGGTCGAGCGCACCGGGGGCAAAGTTCTCGACCAGCACGTCGCACTCGGCAATCAGACGCCAAAGGATGGCATTACCCTTCGGGTTCTTGGCGTCGAGCGTGATCGAGCGCTTGTTGTGGTTCAGCATCGTGAAATAGAGGCTGTCCACACCGGGAAGGTCCTGCAGTTGCTGGCGCGTGGCATCGCCCGCGCCCGGCCGCTCGACCTTGATCACGTCGGCTCCGAACCAAGCGAGCAGTTGCGTGCAGGTCGGCCCCGACTGGACGTGGGTGAAGTCGAGGATCCGAACGCCTTCGAGCGCCTTGCCCATCGCAGGTCTCCTCCCCAGGAGAGTAGCCACTTGGTCTGCGCCCGTCAGCCGATGGCGTCGGCGGGAGCGCATGTCGAGAAGCCGGGCCGGTCTTGAGCACCGTGCACACCAGCCACCTCCGAGGGGAGGCTGCTCTGCGCCCAGCGAATGCCGAAGCTCTCGACTTCAAGGTTTCTTTCTGGCATACCAGATGCCAGACGTCAACGTTTGCGAGTTTCGGGATCTCGATCCGCGCGGGCTCGTGAGCAGAATCCGGAGGTATAAGCCGGGCGCATGGGTGCGGTCGGCTTGTCTTCCCCGAGGCGAGGCGCCATGCTCGAACGGCTCGATGCCCCATCTCCGGACCCGCATCCCCATCGGCATCAAGGTCGATCCGAAGCGATGGAAAATCTCTCGATCAAGCCGATCGTCCCGGCGACGAGCCTGAGAACGCTCGCCTACGAGGCGCTGAAATCCGCCATCACCAACATGGACATCTACGGCCAATCCGGAGATGTGCGGCTGGACGAACGCGGCCTTTCGCAGACGCTCGGCGTGAGCCGCACGCCGATCCGCGAGGCGCTGACGGTGCTGGAGCAGGAAGGGTTCGTGCGCAACGAGCCCCGGCGCGGCGTGTTCGTCGTCAAGAAGACGAAGCGCGAGATCGTCGGCATGATCCAGGCCTGGGCGGCGCTGGAGAGCATGGCGGCCCGGCTCGCCTGCACCGCCGCCTCGGACGAGGATCTGGCCTCCCTGCGCCGTTGCTTCCCCGAATTCTTCGACGGCAAGCCCTACGAGCATCTCGGTGAATACTCGGAAGCCAACATCCGCTTTCACCAGAAGATCATCTCGCTCGGCCACAGTGAGGTGATCAAGGATCTGACCAGCAATCTGCTGATGCACGTGCGCGGCATCCGCAATACGGCGCTCCGACAGGGCGACCGCGCCTCGAAGTCGATCGAGGAGCATGTGCAGATCATCGAGGCGCTGGAGGCCCGCGACGCGGAGCGCGCCGAACGACTCGTGCGCGACCACGGCCTGGGCCTCGCCGACCACGTCCAGCGCTACGGCAATCATCTCGACTGAGGTCTTCCCGCGCTCTGTCCGGCCCGGTGGGCGTGGCGAGGCCAGCGGCTTTCGCGACGCCTGACGCGGCCCAAACTCATCCGCCAGAGCGCTGAAACGCGCGCAATCGACCGCGCGCCTCACTTGAGAACTGCCCGCAAAAGCCGGCTGCGGCCTCGCCTGATCAGGCGAATACAGATCCCCGAGGCCGCCGAAGCCAGTCGACCGGCTCGGACGGCCGCGCTTTTCTGCGCGGGCTCGTGACGACGCGGCGGCATCTCCCCCTTCGTCACATTTATTCCTCCCCCTTTTCGTTTCCTGAAGGGTTCGTTCATCGGGCGTTCCTAGAGCACGGGCGATGGTGCGGGCGAAAGCCTAGCCATTGGACTGGTTCCTCAAGTCCTCCACGCCGCCGACTTCGGACAACGCCCTTGAAGATCGCCGTCATCGCCCATCTCAAGTTCCCGATCGGACAGCCCTATCTGGGCGGCCTCGAGATGCACACGCATCACTTGGCCGGCGCGCTGCGGGCGCGCGGTCACAGGGTGACCCTGTTCGCCTCCGAAGGCTCGGATCCGGCCCTGGTTCCCAACCCCGTCTGTCCGCCGACCGGCGACGCCCTGGGCGATCCGGTGGCCTGCGAGCGGATCGAGCGGGCCGAGCTTGCGGCCTACGAGCGCATCATGGAGGCGGTCGCCCGCGGCGGGTTCGACATCGTGCACAACAACAGCCTGCACGATCTGCCCCTGCGCGCGAGCCACACGCTCCCCGTGCCGATGACGACGGCGCTCCACACGCCGCCCTTCGAATCGCTGGCCGAGGGCGTCCGCGCGGCCAAGCCCGGCATGATCTTCGCCGCCGTCTCGCCGTCGCTGGCGCAGGAATGGCAGCCGCTCGTGCCGGATGCCCGCGTCATCGGCAACGGCATCGACCTCTCGACCTTCGCCTTCAGTCCGTTCGCCGACCCGGCCGCCTACGTGTTCTGGAGCGGGCGGATCGTGCCCGAGAAAGGCACGCATCTGGCCATCGACGCGGCCCGCGAGGCCGGGATGCGCCTGCGCTTTGCCGGCCCGAAGCCGAACCCGCGCTACTGGGACGAATGGATCGCCCCGCGGCTCGGGGAGGACGTCACCTATGTCGGTCATCTCTCTCATCGCGAGCTGGCGCATCAGCTCGGCGGCGCGCGGGCGGCCATCGTCTCGCCGCGCTGGGAGGAGCCGTTCGGCCTCGTCGTCGCCGAGGCGCTGGCCTGCGGCACGCCGGTCGCCGCCTTCGGCCGCGGCGCGATTCCCGATATCGTCGACCGCCTCTCCGGCGCTCTCGCCCCGGCCGACGACGTGGCGGCGCTCGCCCGCGCGATCCAGCGCGCCGTCACCCTCGAACGCCGCGCCTGCCGCCGCCGGGCCGAGACGCTCTACGACGCCGACGTGATGACCGACGGCTACGAGGAACTCTACCGCGAGGTGCTGGCCGGCGCGCCGGCCAACAGCACCCGCACCGCCCTGTTCGAACGCCCGGCGGCCTGAGCGCCATGTCCGCACGCCCCGGCCCGGCCGTCGTCTGCATCCCGGCCCGCAACGAGGCTGAGCGCCTTCCGCGCCTGCTGCGGGCGCTCGCTGCGCAGGACGGGTTCTCGGCGGACGCGCCCTTGAGGGTCGTGATCGTGGTGAACAACTGCACCGACGGCACGGTCGAGGCGGTGCGCGCCCTCGAAGGTTCGGGCGCGCTCTCCACCCTGGCATTGCGCCTGATCGCGGCGACCTTTCCGGCCGCCGAGGCCCATGTCGGCACCGCCCGCCGCCGTGCCCTCGATGCGGGCGCCGAGTGGCTGGAGAGCGAGGGGGCGCCCGATGGCGTGCTCCTCACCACCGATGCCGATGCGCGGCTCGTCCCCGGCTGGGTCGCGGCGAATCTGCGTGCCCTGGAGGAGGCGGAGATCGTCGGCGGCCGGCTGGTGATCGACGACGAGGGCAACGCGGATCCCGCGCTCGCCGCCTTCCACGCACGGGTCGAGCGCTACTGGTCGGGCGTGCGCGCCCTCGAAGACGCGCTCGATCCCCCGCCCCATGACCCCTCGCCGCGCCACGGCGACCACACGGGGGGAAGCCTCGCACTTTGCGCCTCGCTCTATCGCGCGGTCGGCGGCCTGCCGGCCCTGCCCCGCGGCGAGGACAACGCCCTAGTCGGTGCCGTGCAGCGGGCGGGTGGGCGTCTGCGCCACTGCCCCGACGTGGCGGTGCTCGTCTCAGCCCGCACCGCCGGCCGGGCCGAGGGCGGCATGGCGACCGAGATGCTGCGCCGCGCTCGCGTCGTGCGCGAGGGCGAGGCCTACCGCCTGCCTGTGGCGGCTCATTGGGAGCGGATCATCCTGCGCCGGGCCGCTCTGCGCCGCGCCTATCGCGAGGGCACCGCGCCCGCTGCCCTGCACGCGCTCGGATTCGATGCGGAGGACCTCGCCGCCATCGATCTGCCGGCCTGCCCTAACGACATCGCTTTCGTGGAGCGCGCCCATGCGCGCCTCGAGGCGCGGGACGGCCCCGCCCCGGAATGCGGCCTCGACGAGGCGCTTACAGCGCTCGACTCTCTCTGTGCGGCCCTGCGGCGCGACCGGGCGGCGTGAGGCCGGCCGGCGCCCGACACGAGATCGCCTCGGTCCCGACGCGCGTCATTGCGAGGCGAAGCCGAAGCAATCCAGGCCCTGACCTTTTCGGAGAGGGCGCGACCTGGAGCGCTTCGCTGACTCCTGCGATGACGGGGTCCGGCAAATTCCGGCATCATCGGCAGGATCTGTGTAAGGCGACCGCCGCTTGGAGCGGGACGCGTGGGGAACTGGCATGACTCGTCCGGTCGGCTACTACGTCCACCATCAGGGGGCCGGGCACCTTCAGCGGGCGATCGCGCTCGCGCGGGCGCTCGACGCGCTGGGGCGGCCCTGCACCCTGATGGGCAGCTTCAGTGGACTCGACATCGCGGGCGCACCCGGCCCCGTGCTCGACCTGCCCGACGACCGCCTGGATCGCAGCTTCGACGGGCAGGACGGCGCAGACCAGCGCCCCGAATGCTTCCACTACGTGCCGCTGAACCATCCCGGCATCCGCGCACGGATGGGCCGGATCGCGGCCTGGGCAGCGGAGAACGACCCGGCGCTGATCGTCGTCGACGTCTCGGCGGAGGTGGCCTTGCTCGCCCGGCTGCTATCAGTGCCGAGCCTCGTCGTGCGCCTGTCCGGCACTCGCACCGACCGGCCGCATCTGGAAGCCTTCCGGGCCGCTTCGCGCCTGCTCGCTCCGTTCCCCGAGGCGCTCGACGGTGGGCACGTGCCGGATTGGGTGCGCGAAAAGACGCTCTACAGTGGCTTTCTCGGCGGCGCGCCCGCACGGCTCGCGCCTGAGGAGGACGGACGCATCGTGGTGGTGTTCGGCCGCGGCGGCGAGGGCGGGCGGCTGGAGGCACTGATCGAGGCCGCTGAGGCGGTGCCGGAACGCGCGTGGCACGTGCTCGGGCCGGTCACCGGCACGGGGACAGCCCCGAAAAACCTGAACCTGCACGGCTGGGTCACGGATGTGCGCCCGCATCTCGCGCCCGCCGCCCTCGTGGTCGGGGGTGCGGGCGACGGGCTCGTCACCGCGGTGGCGGCCCTGGGCAAGCGCTTCCTCTGTCTGCCCGAGCCGCGCGCCTACGACGAGCAGGAGGCCAAGGCGCAGGCGCTGGAGCGGCTCGGCGCGGCGGTCGTCCATCGCGGTTGGCCGGAAACGACGGCATGGCCGCATCTCGTGACCAGAGGTCTTGGCCTCGACCCGGAGATCGTCCGGCGCCTCGCGGAGCCCGATGCGCTGGCGCAAACGGCCGGCGCGATCGAGGCGTTATGCCGGGACGCCGGCTGATACGGTCTCCGCTCGATCAGAGCGGGGAGCGGATCAGCAAGCCCGCGCGGCGCTTGAGCGAAGCCCAAATCCGCCATCCCGAAGGGATTAAACGGATTTGGTCTGAGCGGCGCTCACGCCCGTCAGATCGTCCGAATCGGCTCGAAAACGCCAGGCACCGGCGCGGGCCGATGCGTTCTCATTTGTCGTTCGTCGTTCCCGGGGAGGTCTCCCGTCCCGTGGTGCCGGGGCCCGATGCGCCACTCGTGCGCGGCTTGTCGGACAGCACGCCGGCGCCGTCGCGGGTGATGCCGCCGCTGCCCGGATTCGGATTGCTGCTCCTGGCCGTGCCGGTCTGATCGTTGACGCCGGCATTGCCGAAGCTGCCGGCCCGGCCGGCGCCGCCGCCCGTATCCTGGGCTGCGACCGGCCCGGCTGCGAGGATCACGACTCCGAGCACGACGGTGCCGAGCCATCGTCCGTTCATCGCGATCCTCCTCGTTGGTGCTCTCGATCGGCCGAGTCGGTCAGCGCTTCGGCGTGAAGGTCGGATCGCTGATGCGGCGCAAATTTTCCGGCGGGGTCGCTGCCTCGACGGCTTCGACCGACTCGATGCTCCCGCCGGAGATGGCGTCGAGCCGGTCGAAATCGGAGGCGATGCGTGCCGCTTGAGCCTGCCCACCTGGGTCCTCCTGCAGCACGCGCTGCAGGTCGGCAGGACGAGCGACGTCGAGCGGGCTGTCCTGCCCGAAATCCTGACCGTTGCGGTCGGCGTAAGCGTTGAATTCGCGAAGGGAATGGCGATCGGGCTTGCCGCGGCTCTCGTCCATGGCTTTTCTCCTGATGCGAAACGGATCCGTCCGCTCGATGTCGGCTCGACGCGCCGCCTCAATGGGAGCGGTCGGTGCGGTCGGGGGCGTTGCCCATGGTGCTGTGGGTGTGGTGCGCATCGCGCTCGCCGCCGCCCCCGGACACGCCGGATTTGGAATGGTTGGTCGGGCTGCCCGGCGTCGGCCCGTGATCGGGCTCGACATAGGGCTTCGAGCGGTCCTGATGGCTGCTGCCCGGCCCGCCGTGATGGCGGTTGGTGTTGGGATGCTTCGAGGAAGTGCTCATTCAGCGATCCTGCTGGTAGCCCTGATGGGTGGTGTTGACCTTCGAGTTGCCGGCCTGGCCGATCTTGTCCGGATCCTTCGTCTGTGAAGAGGCCTGGCCCTGAACAGGGGCGGTCTCGGGCGCGCTGCCCGGCCCTTTGTCTGACCGGTTGGCGGGCGGAACGGGCGGAGGCTTGGTGCTCATTGAAACTCCGGGGTTCGCGTGTCGGCGACGATGCCTGAAGAACCGGCCAGCGCCCGAAGAGTTCGGATTGATCATTGAAACTTTTCAGCCAAGCCTTCGATCAAGACCTCGGCTCTTTCGCTGTTACACCAGATATTTCCAAGACATAGGCGATGCGCCATGCGCACGCACGGGACGAAAATGCTTCTCGATGTGACTGCGTGTGCTTTCAAGGAACATCGTCCCCGAGAGAGCTACAGCCCCAAACCTGCGAGACGGCACCGGCCGGAGCCAGCTGCTCTCGGATCGTCGTCTCCGGCTTGAACCGCGAGCCGATCCGATCGGTTTCGCAGCACACCCGGCGGCACGGCCGTCGGTGCGAGGAGGGAGCCGAAGATGGCTATGGCACGAGACGGCGAAGACCGGGCCGAGGGATTTGCCGGGGAGAGCGTGGCCGGCTCCCACGGACATCCGAGCCTGAGCAGCCCGGACCACGCGGAGGCCGGCGACGGCAGCCCGAGCCACCGCAGCCTGACGGGCGGGACATCGCCGCGGCCTGCCAGGAGTGAGACGACCGAGAATGACGAGGCGAGCGGGACGGTACCGGCCGATCCGGCCTCCGGCAGCCGGTGAGGCGCTTTTCCTGCGCTCAGAACGGCCGATCCGACGGGACGCGGGCGGCGGCGATTTCTTCCGGGCTCGGGCCGCGCAGGAGGGTGATGTCGGGCTCGCAGCTTGCGCCGATCAGGCCGAGCCGCGCGAAGGCGTCGAGCCAGCCGTCCATCGGCCAGAGGCCGTGCCGGGCGCGGAAGCGGCGGGCGTTGCGGACGATGTCGGCGAAGTGCTGCAGCGGCGGGTCGCAGGAGAGGTGGTGCTGGTGGAAGGCCGGCGGCGCGCCCGCCAGCAGCACCGGCACGCCGATCTCCGCGGCGCGGAAGGCGAGATCGGTGTCCTCGGCGCCGTAGCCGTCATAGCCCTCGTCAAAGCCGCCGAGCCGGTCGTAGGTCGTGGCCCGCACCGCGAAGGCAAGCGACCAGAACAGGCCGGGATTACGGGTTTCCCTCACGCCGCTGTCCGGAAAGTCCCGCGCCGGGTGAAGGATGCCGGCCCGCAACAGGTCGGCCTCCTGCCAGCCGTCGCGGACGGCCCCGGCAGGCAGGTAGCGGATCGGCCCGCAGACGAGGCCGTCATGGGCCGCCGCTGCCGCGGCGAGGGTCGGGACGAGGCCCTGGGAGGGAATGCAGTCGACGTCGAGGAAGACGAGGATGTCGCCGGAGGCCGCCGCCCGGCCGGCATTGCGCGCGGCGGCGAGCGGCAGGCCGGCGCTCGGGAAACCGATTCGCCGCAGCGGAAACGGCGTCTCCGGCAGCGGCTCGGGCGCGCGACCCATCTCGACCACGATGCACTCCATCGGGGCCGGGCCGCGGGCGAGCCCCTCGATCAGGCGCGCGAGATGGGCATCGCGCCCCTTGTTGAGCGTGACGACGCTGGTGGTGCTCACGGGGTTTCCAGTCCGGCCAAGCTGTCAGGTCGCGCCCGTCCTGCCAGCCTCAACCTGAAACGCCGATGAAGGGAATCAGCCGAGAGCGATGTACCACTCGTGCGAGCCGCAGAGCCGGTCGATCATTGCCGGCTGCAATTGGAAACCGGAGGGATCGTCCTCGATCAGGCCGGAGACTTGAGAGGCATGCGCCTCCACTGCCCGGCGCTTGGCCGCGCGCTCGGCCTCCACGACAAGCCGAAATCCTCCCGGCGCCGGCCCGACCTCGCGCTCCGGCGGTAGGGTCCAGCCCCAGACCGGGTAGGCGTAGGCGGCGATGCCGGGAAGTCGGGCGCGGGCGAGATCGACGATGGCGGCGGATGCCGTATGGTCGCAATGAGGATCGTGCCGCCACGTCACGAACAGGGCGCGGGCGCCTGCCGCGCGAGCGATCTCGGCGACCTTGTCCGCTGCCACCTCGGCCTCCGCGCCCTCGCTCGGCACGCCGCCATCGGGCAGGCGCAGGAAGTGGACATGCTCCGCACCGAGCCCGAGTTCGGCCATGGCCCGCACGGTCTCGGCCTCGCGCAAGCTCCGCAGGCGGTCGTGCGGATAGGCCTTGGAGTTCGGGTGCGAACCGCAGCCGTTGCTGACGATGACGACGCGGACAGAGCGTCCCTCTCTCACGGCCTGCACGATCAGCCCACCGCAGCCGAGGCTCTCGTCGTCCGGATGCGGCGCGACGACGACGAGGCCGCCCCCATCCGGCACGAGGGTCGCGAGGTCGGCGACGGGCAGGGCCTTCACGGCCTCAAGGAAGGCGTCGGCGCGCATGGCGGCTCCTGGGTTCGAAACGTGGAACGGGCTCGAAAGCTCATCGCGTCGGCGACCGCTATCGACCCGACCGCGCCGGAGCAACCGGCAATCGGCAATCGGCAAGCAGGCCATGGTCACGGTAAGCTTGTCACGGCTCCGGCAGCAGCGCCTCCGTCCGGCCCCGCAGGGCCTGGATGCTGCGGTAGCCGACCGAGGCGGCCACTTGGCGCGGGGGCACGCCGTCGGCGGCGAGCGCCAGGGCCCGCACGACGCGAGCCCTCGCCCGCCACTGCCCAAAGGTGAGGCCCGTCTCGCGGCGGAACCCGCGCGTCAGGGTGCGGCGGCTCAGGCCGGCGCGGTCGGCCCAGGCGTCGAGATCGAAGGCCGTGGAGGGCGCGTCGATGAGGCCGAGGCAGATCCGGCGCAGCCGCGCGTCGCTGGGCAGCGGCAGGGTGAGCTTGGTCTCTGGCGCCCGGCGGATCTCGTCGAGGACGAGCGCGGCGAGGTGGCCGCCGCGCCCGGCCTCGTCGTAGAGCACGGGCTCGCGCGTCAGGGCGGCGAGCGCGGCGGCGAGCAGGGGCGAGACCTCGATGACGCAGGCCCGGCCGGGAAAGCCGGCAATCGCCTCGACCGCGAGATAGGCCGAGCACATCGCGACCGCGCCGTGCATCGCCACCGCGTGGGGCAGCCGCGGCGGGATCCAGAGGGCATGCCCTTCCGGCACGACCCAGGTCCCGTCCTCGGCGCTCGCCATCATCAGGCCGGAGGTGGCGTAGAGGAGCTGCGCTCGCGGGTGAAAATGCCGCTCCGTGCGGCTGCTCGCGGCGAAGGTCTTGGGCATCACCGCGACCGCACGCGGAACGTCCTGATAATCCTCGGCCCGGATCGAACGCATGATCGAAGGCATGCCGACGCCCTGCCCCTTTTGGCCCGATTGCGTACACCTTCGGCCCGACGGCGTGCAACGGGTCAGGTAGGAGAGGCAGGCTTGTACCAAGCCGCACGCAACCCTGCGGACGCCCGCCGCGCGGGCCAGCGGCGATGAGGCATCATCGTCGCTGGGGATGCCGGAGATACCCGCCCGATGGATGCCGAGACCCTGTCCCGCCGCACCCTGCGCTTCGTCAACGTGGCGCACGGCCTCGACCATTTCGTGCTGCTGATCTACCCGACCGCCGTCCTTGCCATCGCCGCGCAGACGGGCCTGAGCTACGGCGAGCTGATCGGGCTGGCGACCGGCGCCTTCGTCGCCTTCGGGCTCTGCTCGCTGCCGATGGGCTGGCTCGCCGACCGGTTCGGCCGGCGCAACCTTCTGGCGGTCTTCTTCTTCGGCTACGGCCTGTCCTGCCTCGGCGTGGCGAGCGCGGCGA
Source organism: Methylorubrum sp. B1-46 (assembly GCF_021117295.1). Taxonomy (NCBI): domain Bacteria; kingdom Pseudomonadati; phylum Pseudomonadota; class Alphaproteobacteria; order Hyphomicrobiales; family Methylobacteriaceae; genus Methylorubrum; species Methylorubrum sp. B1-46. Next base: position 1,205,756 of record NZ_CP088247.1, read on the forward strand.
GCCCGACCGGCTTCGCGGTCTGGCTCTGCGTGCTGGGGCTGGCCTCGGCGATCTACCATCCGGTCGGCTCGACCATGCTGGTCACCCATGCCCGCCGCCTCGGGCGCGACCTCGGCGTGAACGGGGTGTGGGGGAATGCCGGCGCGGCCACCGCCTCAGGTGTCACGGCCCTGCTCGCGGCCGGCCTCGGCTGGCAGGCGGCCTTCATCGTGCCGGGCCTGTTCTGCCTCACTGTGGGCGCCGCCTTCCTCGCCATGGTGCCCGGCGACGGCGAGGCCGGAGGCGGCAAGACCGGGGGCGCCCCACTCATCCCGGTTGCGCGGCCGCGTCCCCTCCTCGTCGTGTTCGCCTTCGCCATCATCGCGGGCGGGATGACCTTCAACATCACCACCATCGCCCTGCCGAAGGTCGTGGATGAGCGGGTCGGCGCAGGCCTCCCGCTCGCCCTGATCGGATCGGTGGCGACCCTCGTCTTCGCCTTCGGTGCCCTGACTCAGCTCGCAATGGGGCGGCTGATCGACCGCTACAGCCTGCCGATCCTGTTCCTGTCCCTCTCCGTCCTGCAGCCGCTCGGCCTGGGATTGGCGGCGGCGAGCACGGGCCTGCCGCTGCTCGCCGGCCTCGTGCTGACGATGGCCGCGCTCTACGGGCAGGTCGTCATCAACGACGCCATGGTGGCTCGCTACGTGCCCGCCGCCTACCGGGCCCGGGCCTACAGCGTGCGCTACTTCCTCGGCTTCACCGTCAGCGGATTCGTGGTGCCGATGATCGCCGTGCTGCACGATCGCGGCGGGTTCGGGCTGGTGCTCGGGATCGCGGCGGGTTTCGGCGCCGTCATCGTCGCGGCGGCGCTGGGCTTCTTCGCACTCACCCGCGGACCAGCCCCGCGCCCGCTCGTTCCCGCGGAGTAACGGAGCGGCCTGCCAAGTGGACGGCGGCGGCTCCGACGCCGGCCGGTCTCATTCCGTGCGGGCGGCCAGATACCGCGAAAACCCCTTGGCGCGCAGGTCGCAGGCCGGGCAGGTGCCGCAGCCGTAGCCCCACTCATGGCGCGCGCCCCGCTCGCCGAGATAGCAGGTGTGGCTCTCCTCGACGACGAGATCCACCAGCGCCCGCCCGCCGAGGCTTTCGGCGAGCGCCCAGGTCTGCGCTTTGTCGATCCACATCAGGGGCGTGTGCAGCACGAAGCGGCGTTCCATCCCGAGATTGAGCGCGACCTGCATCGCCTTGATCGTATCGTCGCGACAATCGGGATAGCCCGAGTAATCGGTCTCGCACATGCCGCCGACGATGTGGCGCAGGCCCCGACGGTAGGCGAGCGCGGCGGCGAAGGTGAGGAAGACGAGGTTGCGGCCCGGAACGAAGGTGTTGGGCAATCCGTCCCGAGCCAGAGCGATTTCGCTGTCGCGAGTGAGCGCCGTGTCGGAGATGTCGCCCAGCGCCGCGAGCGAGAGCGTGTGATCGGGCCCGAGCCGGCGGGCCCAGGCCGGATCGAGGCTGGCCAAACCCTGGCGCAAGCCCTCGCGCCGGTCGAGTTCGACCCGGTGGCGCTGGCCGTAATCGAAGCCGAGCGTCTCCACCTGCGGGAAGCGGTCGAGGGCCCAGGCGAGACAGGTCGCCGAATCCTGGCCGCCGGAGAACAGCACCAGCGCACCCTCCCCCTGCACCGTCGGCGCAGGGTCCGCAGCCTCCGGCATCGTCGTCACGTGCCCTCGTACTCGGCCCAGGAATAGGGCGTCTCGAAGATCCGCACGCTGGCAAGCCCCGGAATCGACGGCTTGGCGCGGTGCCAGATCCAGGCTGCGATATGCTCGGCGGTGGGGTTCTCCAGTCCCTCGATCTCGTTGAGGCAGTGGTGGTCGAGCCGGTCCAGCAGGGGCGCGAAGGCGCTCTCGATGTCGTAGAAATCGACTACCCAGCCGCTCGTCGGATCGACCTCGCCCGCCACCGTCAGCTCCACGCGGTAGGAATGCCCGTGCATGCGGTGGCAGCGGTGGGTCTCGGGCACGTTCGGCAGGCGGTGGGCCGCCTCGAAGGTGAAGGCCTGGGTGATCTTCATCGCGGGATCTTCACGGGGTCCGGAACAGTCCCGCCGCGGACGGCGCAGCGGGTTGACGGCGGCCGGTGGGCGCACCGAGATCGTGGATATGTCACCACATCGGCCGAAATGCACCCTCTATCCGGTCCCTCGCGTTGCGATAGAGCATCGTCGCAAAAGGTGGCCGCCGGCTTTCGGGAGAAGACGCCGCAAGTGCAAAAGGATGGAGCATCGTGCGGGATCGGATATCCAGCACGATGCGCGAGCGATGTCGCTCACGCCGCGACATTCGCCTCGGCGGGCGCCATCGCGACGAAGGCGATCAAACCGATCAGAACCATGATCGGCAACGCGATGCAGCCGAAGGCGAGATGGGCGATCCCGAAGGCTCCGCACAGGGCGCCCGCAGCGAAGGTCACGATGGCCGGCAGCACCCGCAGCAACCGCGCGCGCGCCGGGGCGGCGTTTCCGGACGGTTTGAGAACGAGATCCATTGCGTCGATGACGGCTTGACTCACGCTCACGGTCATCACCGTCGTCGGAGCCAGATGGCCGAGCGAGAGCCGGCCGATCGCGTTCTGCACGCCCATGGCCGCGACGGCGAGCATGCCCACGATCAGGGCCGGGGCACCGTCCGGCGCGTCGAGCGGCAACGCCAAGGTGCCGCACAGGCCGAAGCCCGCGAGCAGGGCGGCCTCCGCGGCGAGCAGCCAGGGCAGCGGATCGGTACCGCGCCGCTCCAGGAACAGTGCGAGGAGGCGGGTCGCCGCCACCGCCCCCATGAAGACGGGCAAGGCCAGGACCTTCGCCAGCACGCCGGCCGAACTCGCGACCAACTCGGCGCCGATCAGGACGAAGTTTCCGGTGACATGGGCCGTGAACAGGCCCGCCAGCGCGATGAAGGCCGCGGCATCGATGAAGCCGGCCACGAAGGCGAGGGCCGCTCCGGCGGACGTGCCGCCACCCGAGATCTGCGACTTCACGAGAGCTTCCTGGATTGATCGGCGTTGAACGCGTTTCGACGCACGAGAGCGGTGCCCGCCCGATTGCGTCAGGCTGGCCGCTCACGATCCTTGTGTTGTCGCGCGCGCTCTCGACGAACCGGCATCCGCTTCGTCGGAGGGCGCTCTAATCCCGGGGCGAATCGACGATCACGGTGACCGGCGCCCGAGGATTGGCAAAGTAATCCGGCCATCGATCGCAAAGGACCATGATCACAGTCACCAGCAGGACGGTCGCCAGAAGGAAGGCGAGCGCTTCCGTGACCTGATGCGCCCATCGGCCGAAGGCCGGGATCGCGACGAATCCGCCGATGAAGATCATGGTTATGGCAAGGGGAGCGGTCATCGGAGGAAACCTGGCGCTGATGATGGACTGCCGGTTCGATCTGGACCTTAAGCCTGCCGGGCTCCAGAGCCATAGGGATATCGGCTATCACGAACCATGATAAGCAACCTGAACGTCGATCAGATCCGCTCGTTCCTGGCCGTGGTTGAGAGCGGGAGCTTCACGGCCGCTGCGCAGATGCTCGGGGTGCGGCAATCCACGGTCAGCGGGCATATCGCGCGGCTGGAACAGGCGCTGGACCGTTCACTCCTCATGCGCGACACCCATCGGGTCGCGCCGACCCCGGATGGCCAAGCCATGATCGGCTTCGCGCGCGAGGTCGTGGAAGCGCACGATCGGCTTCGCGCCTTCTTCTCGCCGGGCGGCCTGCGCGGCCGCATCCGCCTCGGCGTCTCCGAAGACTACACGCTCTCGGCCCTGGCTCAGGTTCTGGCGCGATTTGCCGAGCGCCACCCTTCGGTGGACCTGCAGCTGACGGTCGGGCTCAGCCGGGCCCTCTACCAGGGCTATGATGCGGGCGAACTGGATGTGATCTTCTGCAAGCGCCGACGCGGCGATCCGCGCGGCGAACTGGCCTGGGCGGACGAGCTGATCTGGGCCGGCAGACCGGGCTTGGTTCCCGATCCGTCGCTGGCCTTGCCCCTGGTCCTCTATCCGCCGCCTTCGATCACGCGCACCCTGGCCCTCGATGCCCTCGAAGCTGCGGGCCGTTCCTGGCGGATCGCCTGCACCAGCGGCAGCCTGATGGGGCTGCGCGCGGCCGTCGAGGCGGGTCTGGGCATCGCGCCGCACTCGGCCAGGGTGATGCCGGCGGGACTGGCGCCGATCCCGGAGGCGGCCGGCCTGCCGCCGATCGGCGAGGTGGAGTTCGTGGTGCTCGGCTCAGGCCGTCAGCATGCCGTCGCGACGGCGCTGCAGGAGACGCTTCTCGCAAGCACGGCGGAGCTTCAGGCCGCCCCTGAAGGGTGAGCCTCCTGCGGTCGAGCACCGCAGCCGCACGTCGCCCACCGAGCACGGGGCGCCCGATTCGTCGGAGGGCTCGGGGCGCGGATCGATGACGAGGACGATGCCGGGAAGCGGACCGTCCACGCATCGAAGAAGAGCCGAAAGCAAGCGTCGCGTCGCCGCCTGCGCGAGATTGCCCCTACCGTTCACGGATCGGCCGCAGCGGACCGTTGAAGGGGCCCGGCTTCATGCCGTGTTCGCGGGCGCGCGCACCGATCAGCGCTTGGCCGCCCAGCAGAGAGGCGATGGGCGCCGACTGCATCTCGACGCTGTTGAGAGCCTGCCCGATCTGCCGCCCCTCCCACCAAAGCTCGGCGAAGAGAACGGCGAGGAGTCCGAGCAGCCCCCAGGTCGTGAGATCCCAGCCGAGGATGTAGACGCCGTAGGGCGGCGACAGGGCGGTTCCGAGATACGACAGGCCGATCGCCGCCGCGAAGCCGAGGACGAGGATCAGGGGCAGGCGGATCATCAGGCGCCGATAGTGGCGCAGGGCGAGGTTGAGGTCCTCGACGGAGGAGTGATCGAGCCCAAGCGCCGGGGAATTTGGCAGCGTGGAATCAGGCGTCATCGGGCGTCCTTTGGCCGTAGGGGCGCCGGCCGGGGCCGGCCGCGCTGGCGCGCGAACGTGGTCGAGGCGGAGAAGAGATGCAACCGCCGGCCGCATCGGCTCGGCCGGTCCGCCATCATCGTCTGCGCGACCCGGACGGGGCCGTCACGGAATCCCGATGATCTTGTGCGTCTGGAGCGAGAGCCGCCAGCGGGCATTCGCCCGGCAATAGGCCACCGCCGCCGCGGTGTGGGCGGCGGCCTCCGGCCCGTCCATCGGCTGCAGGAAATGATGCCGGAAGGGCAGATCCGAAAAACGCTCCGGCGCGGCCTCGGCCTCCGCCTGCGGGAAGACCAGCTTCAACTCGTCGCCCGAGGTCTGGACCAGCGGGTTGCCGGCCTTGGGGCTCACGCAGATCCAGTCGATGCCGGGCGGGGCGGGCAGCGTCCCGTTGGTCTCCACCGCCACCTCGAAGCCGCGGGCATGGGCAGCGGCAATCAACGCCGCGTCGAGCTGCAGCAACGGCTCGCCGCCGGTGAAGACGACGTAGCGGTTGGCCGTCCCCCCGGCCCAAGTCGCGGCGATGGCCTCCGCCAGGGCTTCCGCCGAGGCAAAGCGTCCGCCGCCCTCCCCGTCCATGCCGACGAAATCGGTGTCGCAGAAGCGACAGGCGGCGCCCGCCCGGTCCTCCTCGCGGCCGGACCAGAGATTGCAGCCGGAAAACCGGCAGAACACCGCCGCGCGCCCGGCCTGGGCGCCCTCGCCCTGAAGTGTGTGGAACAGTTCCTTGACCGCGTAGGACATCGTCGCGCTTTTCTGCCAGGGCTTGCCCTTACCCTCGCGAGGCCCGGAAGACCAAGCGGCGCACGATTTCGCGGAACGCAACCCCGGCCAGCAGCTTAACCGTGGGCAAAACCCCTTGGTCTGCCATGCTCTCGCCACGGAGGGCACGTTGATGAACGGGTCTCCTCGATCCGACGCGTTCCGGACGCATCCCTCGCGAACGTCCGGGGCCGGCAACGGAAATCCTGTTCCGCGGCGTCCTGCGCCCTCACACCCTTTCGAGATTGGCCCGATGGTGAACCGTGTTTGGGGACGGCTGATCGGCTCGCTCACCGCCCTCGGCCTGATGGCCGGGGCGGCCTCGGCGGTGACGGCGCCGATCCTCGTCGTCGACGCCGATTCCGGCAAGGTGCTCTACAGCCAGGGCGCGACCGACCCCTGGTATCCGGCCTCGGTCACCAAGCTGATGACGGCCTACGTCGCCCTCGATATGGTGCGCCAGGGCAAGGTCTCCCTCGACACGCTGCTGACGATCTCACCGGCCGCCGCCGCCGAGCCGCCCTCGAAGATGGGCTTCAAGCCGGGCACGCAGATCACCCTCGACAACGCCCTCAAGATCATCATGGTCAAGTCGGCCAACGACGTGTCCTGGGCGATCGGCGAGGGTCTCGGCGGCTCCGTCGAGGGCTTTTCCGACATGATGAACGAGACCGCGCACCGGATCGGCATGCGCGAGAGCCGCTGGTACAACCCCAATGGCCTGCCCGAGCCGCGGCAATGGACCAGCGCCCGCGACATGGCGATCCTCGCCCGCGCGCTGATGCGCGACTTCCCCAACCAGCAGGCCCTGTTCTCGATCTCGGCGATCCAGTTCGGCAAGTCGGTGATGGCCAACCATAACGGCCTGCTCGGGCGTTATCCCGGCGCCGACGGCATGAAGACCGGCTTCATCTGCTCGGGCGGCTTCAATGTGGTGGCGACCGCGACCCGCGGCGGCCGGCGCATCATCGCCGTGGTGATGGGCCAGCCGAGCGCCCGCGAGCGCGACATCAAGGCCGCCGACCTGTTCGATTACGGCTTCGCCCAGACGGCGGGCTGGACCGCGCCGACGCTCGAATCGCTGCCGGCCTCCAGCGTCGCCACCCCGCCGGACATGCGCCCCTACATCTGCGACAAGCGCAAGCCGATGCCGGTGGACGAGGGGCCCGGCGCCCTGACCGCGAGCGGACCCGGCGCCGATAGCGCGGCGACCCGGCTCCTCGGCTCGGCCACGCCCGACGCGGCCAACCTCGCCTTCGCCGCACTCGGCAACGCCAATGTCCGCGGGCGCACCCTGCCACCGCGGGCGCCGCTGCAGCCGATCCCGGTCTGGATCGGCAGCAGCCCCACCGAGGGCGCGATGGCGCTCGCCCGCGAGGAGCAGGAGGCGCAAGCCGCCAAGCAGGCGGCCCGGCAGGCCGCGCTGGAAGCGGCCCAGCGCAAGCGCGCCGAGGCCAAGGCCGCCAAGGACGCGGCCAAGCAGGCGGCCTCCGAGAAGGCCGCCAAGGCCCGCGCCGCCGCGGTGACGGCGCCGAAGCCGGCCGTGAAGTCCGCCGGCAAGGACAAGGGGGTGCCGGCCGCGACCAGCGCCTACACCTCGGTCGAGGCCGCGCCGAAGGGGGCCGCGAAACCGGCCCACAAGCCCGCTGCGTCCGCTGCGAAAAAGCCGGAGGCGAAGAAACCCGAGGCGAAGCCTGCCGCCAAGAAGGCGGACAAGAAAGCGAAGAACGACGAGTCTTAAAGGGTTTCCGCGGGCGTCCGGCGCGATCATATCGGGGCCGAGACACAGACTGCGACCCCACATGCCTCACGTCGAACAACCCGGCCGCCCCGAGCCGATCCCGCTCACCGTGCTCACGGGCTTCCTCGGCGCGGGCAAGACCACCCTGCTGAACCGCCTGCTCGGCGATCCGGCGCTCGCGGACACCGTGGTGATCGTCAACGAGTTCGGCGAGGTCGGGCTCGACCACCTGCTGATCGAGACGGTGGACGAGGGGATGATCCTGCTCGGCGCGGGATGCCTGTGCTGCACCGTGCGCGGCGATCTGATCTCGACCCTCGAAGACCTGCTGCGCCGCCGGGACAACGGTCGCATCAACCCGTTCCGCCGGGTCGTGATCGAGACCACGGGGCTGGCCGACCCGGCGCCGATCCTCCACGCGCTGATCTACCACCCCTATCTCGCGATCCGCTTCCAGCTGCAGGGGGTGGTGACTGTCGTCGATGCGGTCAACGGCGCCGGCACCCTCGACGCGCATCCCGAGGCCCTGCGGCAGGCGGCAGTGGCCGACCACCTCGTGGTGACCAAGGCCGACCTGCCCGGCGCCGAGCCGGAGGCGCTCACCCGACGGCTCGCCGCGCTCAATCCCGGCGCGCGGATCCACGGTCCCGACGTGCCGGCCGAACGCCTGCTCGGCGGGCTGTTCGGCCTCGACGGAAAACAGGACGACGTGCGCGCCTGGCTCGGCGCGGAAGACCAAGCGCACGGCCATCACCATGGGCACGACCACGGCCATCATCATCATCACGATGTGAACCGGCACGACGCGGCGATCCGCGCCTTCCATCTCACCAGCGAGGCGCCGGTGCCGCGCCCGGCCTTCGAGATGTTCCTGGATCTCCTGCGCTCGGCGCACGGACCCAAGCTCCTGCGCCTCAAGGGCCTCGTCGCGCTCGCCGACGATCCCGAGCGACCGGTCGTGGTGCACGGCGTGCAGCACGTCGTCCACGCACCGGTGACGCTGCCCGCTTGGCCCGATGCGGACCACCGCTCGCGGCTGGTGCTGATCGTGCGCGACCTCGACCCAGCCTTCGTCCGCCGGATCTGGGACGCTTTTTTGGGCAAGCCGGCCGTGGACACCCCGGACCGCGCGGCGCTGACGGAGAATCCGTTGGCGATTCCAGGCGGGTAGGAGGCGTTCGCGCAGGCGAGAAGGCTGTCACGAAGTGGCAGCCTCTTCCGGCTCTCGTTGCGCCCTGGATTGCTTCGGCTCCGCCTCGCAATGACGGCGAAGTCGATTCACATCGTCATTGCGAGCGAAGCGAAGCAATCCAGGGCGCGACATCCACAGATTGTATCGCTCCACCAAAACGGGAACGGACTGGCCCCGAGGCGCGATCGATGCGGCACCCTGTCGTCTACATCATGGCGAGTGCTCGCAACGGGACGCTCTATACCGGCGTCACTTCGAACCTTCCGCGCCGTGCCTACGAACATCGAGCCAAGCTGATGGAAGGCTTCACAGCCCGCTACGGCTGCAAGCTTTTGGTCTGGTACGAGCCGCACGAAACGACGATCGAGGCCATTTCCCGCGAGAAGCAGATCAAGGCCGGTTCACGAAGCAGGAAGCTGGCCCTGATCGAGCGACTCAATCCCGATTGGCGCGACCTTTATCCCGATCTCGCCTGATATCCTGCGCGCGTCGGGCCATTGTTGCGCCCCGGGTCGTTTGCACCGGACCTCGCGATGCCGGGCGAGATGAAAGACTACTCGTCCTCGCCGAACCGGCCGGCGAGCAGCGCCTCGATCGCGTCGAGGGCCGGCGCGGCGTCGTCGCCCACGGCGACCACGGCGATGGTGGTGCCCTTGGCCGCGCCCAGCGTCAGCAGGCCCATGATCGAGCGCCCGCCGACGGTCTCGCCGCCGCGGGTCACGGTCACGCAAGCGGTGAAGCGCTCCACCGTCTGCACGAACTTGGCCGAGGCGCGGGCGTGCAGGCCGCGGCGGTTGATGATCGGCAGGATCCGGACGAGACCGCCCTCGGGCACCTCCGGCTGCGGCTCGACCTCGCCGTCCACGCTCTCGCTCATCGTCTCCGGCACTCCCTCCCCCGCCGCTTCTATACGGATCGCGGCACGCCGAGGCGCGCCGTTCCGGATGCGGGACGACGTGGTTAAGCCGGGAGCTGGGCGAAGGAAAGGCCGCGCGGTGGTGAGATCGGGCGACTTGCCCGCAAACTACTTGCCCGCAAGAACCCGCGAGGCGACGTTGATGTATTTGCGGCCCGCCTCCTGCGCATGGAGCACGGCGTCGCCGAGGCTCTCGGCCTCACGCACGCTGGCGAGCTTGATCAGCATCGGCAGGTTGATTCCGGCGACCACCTCGACTTGGCCGCCGTTCATACATGACAGGGCGAGGTTCGACGGCGTGCCGCCGAACATGTCGGTGAGAACCACGACGCCCTGACCGGAGTTGACCCGGCCGACGGCGGACATGATGTCGCCGCGGCGCAGCTCCATATCGTCCTCCGGGCCGATCGTGATCGTCTCGACCTGCTTCTGAGGGCCGACGACATGCTCCAGGGCGGCCTTGAACTCGGTCGCCAACAGCCCGTGGGTGACGAGCACCATTCCAATCATCGAAGCGTGTTCCAACGCCCTGTGAGCGGAGACGCCATCTTGTGCAGCGCAAAGTGAAGCGCAAGCGGGTCGCGTCGTTTTGCGCGACACAACAGCCTCACCATGACATGGCCGCGGCAACCGCGCTACACATCGCGGGCGCCGCCGGGCACGAGAGCGGCGGGGTGCGTCCGCATTGCCACGCCGGCGCCAAGCGCCTCGCGAATCAGGTATTCGCGGGGATGACGCGGTTCAAGGGTGAGGCGCGGCACTGCGACGCCGAGGAGCCGGGCGGTGTCGGCGGCCTCCGGTAGGCGCTCGACCGCCGCGACGAGATCGACCACGAGCCGCACCACCGCGGCCGGCGCATGGGTTACGAGGCGGCGCGGGCCGAGGCCGCGGATCTCGATCAGACCGGCGAGCGCCGGGTGGGGCCGGGCGACGAGGCGGCCGTGATGGGCCTCTAGCTGGACGCGGTCGTCGCCGACGAGACGCGCGTGGCGGCCTTCGAGGAAGAAGCGGTCGAGAAGCGCGAGGCAGAGCGCGGACTTGCCGGCCCCCGACGGCCCTCGGATCAGCACGCCGGCCTCGTCGAGGAGCACGCAGCTCGCATGCACCGTCTCTCGTGGCCGCTCTTCCCCTGCGGCACCCTCCCCGCTCATGCGGCGAGGTCGTCCTCGCCGTAGCGGTCGGCCCGGGGGGCCACGGGCAGGCGCACGATGAAGCGGGCGCCACGCACGGTCGGATGCCCCTCCTCGTCGGCCGGGCCCGGGCGGTTCTCGGCCCGGATCGAGCCGTGATGCGCCTGGATGATCTGCCGCGAGATCGACAGCCCGAGCCCTGAATTCTGGCCGAAGCCCTGTTCCGGCCGATCGGTGTAGAAGCGCTCGAAGATCCGCTCCAGGGCGTGCTCGGGAATGCCCGGCCCCTCGTCCTCGACCACGAACTCGACCTCGTTCTTCAGGCGGCGCAGGGCCACCCGCACCTTGGCGCCGGGCGGCGAGAACGAGCGCGCGTTGTCGAGCAGGTTGTTGACGACCTGCCCGAGCCGGCTGTCGTGGCCGATGATGCGGAATGGGTCCTCGATCTCGGCACCGGGGCGCTCGATGTCGAACTGGATCAGCGCCGCGTTCCCGCGCCGCCGCTCGTTGGCGACCGAGGTCACCGTGGTGAGAAGCTTGCCGAGATCGACCCGGCGCGCCTCGGCCCGGGCGAGTTCCGCATCGAGGCGGGAGGCGTCGGAGATGTCCGAGATCAGGCGGTCGAGGCGCTTCACGTCGTGTTGGATGATTTGCATCAGCCGGCTGCGCGATTCGTCGGTCTTGGCCAGCGGCAGGGTCTCGACGGCGCTGCGCAGGGAGGTGAGCGGATTCTTCAGCTCGTGGCTGACATCGGCGGCAAAACTCTCGATGGCGTCGAGGCGCCGGTAGAGCGCCTGGGTCATGTCGCGCAGCGCGCCCGAGAGATGGCCGATCTCGTCGGTGCGATTGGTGAAGTCGGGGATCTCCTGGCGCGACTTGATGCCCCGCCGCACCCGCTCGGCGGCGTCCGCCAGGCGGCGCACCGGCCCGGCGATGGCGCCGGCGAGCAGGATCGACAGAACCAGCATCACGGCCGCGGCGACGAGGAACACCTGGAGCAGGCCGAAGCGCTCGGAGGCGATCACCCGGTCGATGTCGCCCCCTTGCGTCGAGACCATCAGCACGCCGCGCACCGAGCCCGCCCGCTGGATTGGCACCGCCACCGAGACGATGGTCTCGCCGCGCTCGTTGCGCCGGGAGATCGTGCCGCGCGAGCCCTTCAGCGCCGCCTGGACCTCGCGGAAGGCGCGCCCGTCCTGCGGTCCCGCCTCCTCCTGGGCCGAGCGCTCGCTGACGACGAGCCCGAGGATGCGGTTGCCGATGAAGTCCCAGATCCGCTCCAGCACGTTGGGCTTGGGCGGCTTCACAGCCGTGTCGCTGCGGGCAATGTCGCCGCGGGCGTAGAGCGAGCGGGTGTCGAACAGCAGGCTGCCCTCGCGGTCGTAGACCCGGGCGCGGTTGCCGGTCGGCGTCACGAGGCGGCGCAGCAGGGGGGCGACCTTCTCGGGGTTGAGCGAGAAGGCGAGCGAGGCGGGGTCATCCTCGAAGTCGCGACCCTCGCCGGCCTGCTGCTGCAAGAGCTTGTCGGGATCGACCCGGATCGCGTCGGTATCGACCGAGGCCTGGGCGGCGATGGCGCCGGCGATGATGTCGCCCTGGATCAGCAGGCTCTGCACGCGGGCCTGGATCAGCCCCTGGCGGAACTGGTTCAGGTAGAGGAAGCCGAACAGCAGAACGATCAGCCCGACGAGGTTGAGCACCACGATGCGGCGCGTCAGGCTCGACGAGGCGCGCTGGCCGACCGCGTTCCAGAGGTCGCGCGGCCAGGTCAGGGGCGGGCGGGTGAGGGAGCCGAGGACCCGCGCGAGGACGCCGCGGCGGGCGTGGGCCTCATCGGAATCGGGCTGGCGGGACAGGGGGGCGAGCATCGACGGACGGAACCGCGGGAAAATCGCCTCAGCCCTCCTTGAACCGGTAGCCGACGCCGTAGAGCGTCTCGATCATGTCGAAGCTCTGATCGGTCACCTTGAACTTCTTGCGCAGCCGCTTGATGTGGCTGTCGATGGTGCGGTCGTCGACATAGACCTGATCGTCGTAGGCCGCGTCCATCAGGGCGTTGCGGCTCTTCACGACGCCGGGGCGTTGCGCCAGCGCTTGGAGGATCAGGAATTCGGTGACGGTGAGCGTCACCGGCTCGCCCTTCCAGGTGCAGGTGTGGCGCTCGGGGTCCATCATCAGTTGCCCGCGCTCGAGCGAGCGGGCGGCGGCATCCGCCTCGCTGCGAGCGGCCCCGCCGGGGGCGGCGTCCTTCGGAGCGAAGCGGCGCAGCACCGCCTTGACCCGCTCGACCAGCAAGCGCTGCGAGAACGGCTTATGGATGAAGTCGTCCGCACCCATCTTGAGCCCGAACAGCTCGTCGATCTCCTCGTCCTTCGAGGTGAGAAAGATCACGGGAAGGTCCGATTTCTGCCGCAGGCGTCTGAGAAGCTCCATTCCGTCCATGCGCGGCATCTTGATGTCGAAGATGGCGAGATCGGGCGGGGAGTGACGCAAACCGTCCAGCGCCGAGGCGCCGTCGGTGTAGGTCTGGATGCGGTAACCCTCGGTCTCCAGCGCGATCGAGACGGAGGTCAGGATGTTGCGGTCGTCGTCGACGAGGGCGATCGTGGGCATGCAGTTTCCCTGACTTGACGGCGCGCGCGCCGCCCCTGGCGCGTCGTTTTGCGGGCCCGCAACGGACGGGCAGTCCCCCGCAAATCGGGGACCGCCGACCGTGCGGAGGGTCTCGTCCTTTACGACCATCGTTCGAAAAAAGCGAGCGGCAGTCTAAGCTTGGCCGTATCGGGCGGCTCGGCTGAGGGTCCCCGAGACGAAAAATAGGGCGGACAACGCGCCGCGCCCGACGGTGCTGTCGGCTCTTCTGCGCGCGCCCCGCACCGCGCTATGCTGTCCCCGAAAATTTGGGAGAACAGTTTCCATGGCCAACGACGCGACGCCGCCGGCACAGGAACGGCGCGGACCGGCCGAACCCCTGCCCGCATCCGAGGCCCCCTTCGACGCGATCGGGCTTGCCCGGCACCTTTTGCGCAGCGTGCGCTCGGGGGCGCTCGCTACGATCGATGCGGCCGACGGTACGCCCTTCGCCTCCCTGGTCACCATCGCCACGGACAGCGACGGCACGCCCCTGATGCTGCTCTCGCGGCTCTCGGCGCACACGCGCAACCTGGACAACGACCCGCGCGCCTCGCTGCTGTTCTCGGTCGGCGGCAAGGGCGATCCGCTGGCCCATCCCCGCCTGACCGTGACCGGCCGCGCCGCGCGCACGGACGAGCCGCGGATCCGCGAGCGCTTCCTGGCGCGCCACCCCAAGGCCAAGCTCTACGCCGACTTTCCCGATTTCGGCTTCTTCACCCTCGCGCCGAGCGCGGGTCACCTGAACGGCGGATTTGCCAAGGCGGCGACCCTGACACCGCAGGAGCTGCTCCTCGACCTCACCGGCGCCGAGGCGGTGGTGGCGGGCGAGCGCGGCGCCGTCGAGCATATGAACGCGGACCACGCCGACGCGCTCGCCCTCTACGCTGCGGGGACCGGCGAGCCCGGCACCGGCTGGCGCCTCACCGGGCTCGACCCGGAGGGGCTCGACCTGATGGCCGGCGAGCGCACGGCGCGGGTGCCCTACCCCGAGCCGGTGCGCGACATGGGGAGCTTGCGAAAAGTCCTCGTGGCGATGGCCGCCGCGGCGCGGGCCGCGGACGCGCCTCGACCCAAGGCCTGAAGAGGTCCAAGCGCCGATCTTCGCGAGGGCCGCACACCCCGCGGCTTCGCCCCGCCTTGGCGTGCGTGCCCGCCGCTGCTATGCCCGCCCCGGCCAATCCCGACAGACCTGCCGTGCGCCGCGCCAGCCCGCAACGGGTTCGCCGTGCCGGAGACCCTGATGACCACGCGCACCATCGACAACATCCGCAACTTCTCCATCGTCGCGCATATCGACCACGGCAAGTCGACGCTCGCCGACCGGCTGATCCAGCAGACCGGCACCGTGGCCCTGCGCGACATGAGCGAGCAGATGCTCGACTCGATGGATATCGAGCGCGAACGCGGCATCACCATCAAGGCCAACACCGTCCGCCTGGAATACAAGGCGGAGGACGGGCAGGATTACGTCCTCAACCTGATGGACACGCCCGGCCACGTCGACTTCGCCTACGAGGTGTCGCGTTCGCTCGCCGCCTGCGAGGGCTCGCTGCTGGTGGTCGATGCCTCGCAGGGCGTCGAGGCGCAGACGCTCGCCAACGTCTACCAGGCGCTCGACGCCAACCACGAGATCGTGCCGGTCCTCAACAAGGTCGATCTCCCGGCCGCCGAGCCCGACCGGGTGAAGGAGCAGATCGAGGAGGTGATCGGTCTCGACGCCTCCGAGGCCGTGCCGATCTCGGCCAAGACCGGCCTCAACATCGAGGCGGTGCTGGAGGCCATCGTCAAGCGCCTGCCCCCGCCGAAGGGGGACCGCGAGGCGCCGCTGAAGGCGCTGCTGGTCGATTCCTGGTACGATGTCTATCTCGGCGTCGTCGTGCTAGTGCGCATCGTCGACGGCGTGCTGAAAAAAGGCATGACCATCCGTATGATGGGGGCGGATGCCGCCTACGGCGTCGACCGCATCGGCGTGTTCCGCCCGAAGATGGCCGATATCGGCGAACTCGGGCCGGGCGAGGTCGGCTTCTTCACCGGCTCGATCAAGGAGGTGGCCGATACCCGCGTCGGCGACACCATCACCGAGGACAAGCGCCAGACCACGCAGATGCTGCCGGGCTTCAAGGAAGTCCAGGCGGTGGTGTTCTGCGGCCTGTTCCCCGTGGACGCCGCCGACTTCGAGAATTTGCGTGGCGCCATGGGCAAGCTGCGCCTGAACGACGCCAGCTTCTCCTACGAGATGGAGACGAGCGCGGCGCTCGGCTTCGGCTTCCGCTGCGGTTTCTTGGGACTTCTCCACCTCGAGATCATCCAGGAGCGTCTGGAGCGCGAGTTTAACCTCGACCTGATCTCGACCGCGCCGTCGGTCGTCTACCGGCTGATGATGCGCGACGGCGAGCTCAAGGAACTGCACAACCCGGCCGACATGCCCGATCCGATGAAGATCGAGACGGTCGAGGAGCCGTGGATCCGCGCCACCATCCTCACGCCCGACGAGTATCTCGGCGGCGTGCTGAAGCTGTGCCAGGACCGGCGCGGCATCCAGATCGATCTGAACTACGTCGGCAAGCGCGCCATGGTCGTCTACGACCTGCCGCTGAACGAGGTGGTGTTCGATTTCTACGACCGCCTGAAGTCGATCTCGAAGGGCTACGCCTCGTTCGACTACCACGTCTCCGACTACCGCGAGGGCGACCTCGTGAAGATGTCGATCCTCGTCAACGCCGAGCCGGTCGATGCCCTCTCGATGCTCGTCCACCGCACCCGCGCCGAGTCGCGCGGCCGGGCGATGTGCGAGAAGCTGAAGGATCTGATCCCGCGCCACCTGTTCCAGATCCCGGTCCAGGCGGCGATCGGCGGCAAGATCATCGCCCGCGAGACCATCCGGGCGCTGTCGAAGGACGTAACCGCCAAGTGCTACGGCGGCGACATCTCGCGCAAGCGCAAGCTTCTGGACAAGCAGAAGGAAGGCAAGAAGCGTATGCGCCAGTTCGGCCGCGTGGAGATCCCGCAGGAGGCGTTCATCGCCGCCCTGAAGATGGACGATTGAGGCGAGGCTGGCGCCCCGGTTTCGCTCACCGGTCCGTCACCGCGAAAGGGCGATACGAACGGCGCGCGAGAAAATTCCCGCCTCCGATTTCAAATCGGCGCCCTTATTTCATTTGAATGAAACGGGTCCCGTCATACCCCCGTCAAGCCGCCACGGTAACGGCGCAATTCGGGAGCTTCGGTTGCGCGCAAGCGATAGCCGAATCAACCGGCACGCAGCGCGCCCGTCGTAACATTGCGGCGCTGGGTCGAAGCGGGACGAGACAACGATGGGCGGGGCGCACGAGGAAAACCTGACGCCGCGGACGATGCGGTTGCGCACGCAACTCCTCGTCGCCTGCGTGCTGGGAGCGGGGGCGGCCGCCGCCCTGTGGTACGGTCGGCCGAAGGAGGTCGATGCCGCGGTGCCGACGCCGGCCGCGGTCACGCAGACGACGCAGGGACGCTTCGTGCTCACCGACAGCCAGCTCGCCACGGTCACGACCGTGCCGGTGGAGCAGCGGCTGTTCTACGAGGACATCGCCACTGAGGGGAAGATCAGCGTCGACGAGTACCGCGCGACGCCCGTCTTCTCGCCCTATGCCGGCCGGGTCATCACCATCTTCGCCCGCTCCGGCGAACAGGTGAAGCAGGGGGACAAGCTGTTCTCGCTCCAGGCCAACGAGATGGTCCAGGCGCAAAACGACTTCCTCGCAGCGCTGAACGTGCTCAACAAGTCGCGCTCGCAGCTCTCCTACGCCACGAACACGGAAAAGCGGCTGCACGACCTCTACGATTCCCGCGTCACCACGCTGAAGGAATTGCAGACGGCACAGAACGATCTCGCCACCGCGCAGAACGACGCCAAGACGGCGGAGGTCGGCCTGGAGGCGGTGCGCAACCGCCTGCGCATCCTCGGGCTGGCCGACGACGACATGAAGGCGCTCCAGACCAAGGGCGCGATCAACCCCGAGACGACGATCTACGCGCCGCTCTCCGGCACCATGATCCAGCGCAAGATCGGCCCGGGCCAGTACATCAACACCGGCGGCTCCGATCCCTCCTACGTCATCGGCGATCTCGGCCGGGTCTGGATCGTCGCGCAGCTGCGCGAGACCGATGCGGCCAAGGTCGATCTCGGCGAGCGCATCCGCTTCCGGGTGCTCGCCTATCCGAACCAGAGCTTCGAGAGCCGGATCAATTATATCGGCGCCTCGGTCGATCCCGCCACGCGCCGCATCGTCGTGCGCGCGGAGGTCGACAATCCCAAGGGGCTCTTGAAGCCCGAGATGTATGCCAGCGTCCACATCATCAACGAGCGCGAGACCGTCTCCCGCGCCGTGCCACGGCAGGCGGTGATCTTCGAGGGCGACAAGGCGCGGGTCTGGGTGCTCGGCGCCGGCAACGCCGTGGAGAGCCGCCCGGTGAAGACCGGCTTCATCGACGGCAACAACATCGAGGTCACGGACGGTCTCTCCGTCGGCGAGCGGGTGATCTCGAAGGGCGCCCTGTTCATCGACGGCATGACCGATCAGCAGGGCTGATAGCCAGCCGTCTCCCGCGAAAAGCAAAGATCTTCCGAGCCGGGGCCGTCCCCGGCCGCGCCCGACGGCGCGAGGTTGGAATCGACCCCATGAACGGCATCGTCGCGCTCGCGCTCCGGCAGCGCCCCCTCGTCATTCTCGCCTTCGTGCTGTTCGTGGTCGGCGGGCTCGCCGCCTTCCAGAATCTCAACATCGAGGCTTATCCCGATCCGACCCCGCCGATGGTCGATGTCGTGACCCAGACCGACGGCCTCTCGGCGGAGGAAATCGAGCGCTACGTCACGATCCCGATCGAGCGCATCACCTCGGGCATGCCGAACCTGAAGCAGGTGCGCACGATCTCGCTCTACGGCCTGTCCGACGTGAAGCTGCAATTCGGCTTCGAGTTCGACTACCTCCAGGCCGAGCAGCAGGTGCTGAACCGCCTGCAGCAGCTCGATCCGCTGCCGGCGGGGGCCAAGCCCACCATCTCGCCGATCAGCCCGATCGGCGAAATCTTCCGCTACAAGCTCACGGCCCCGCCCGGCTACAGCGTGCTGGACCTGCGCACGCTCCAGGAATGGGTGCTGAAGAAGCGCTTCCGCGCGGTGCCGGGCGTGATCGACGCCATCGGCTGGGGCGGCAAGACAAAGACCATCGAACTCTCCGTCGATCTCGACCGGCTGATGGCCTACGGCCTGACGCTCTCGAACGTGGTCAAGACGCTCAACGACAGCAACCTCAATGTCGGCGGCAATCGCGTCGCCATCGGCGGCCAATCGGCGGTAGTGCGCGCGGTCGGCCTGATCCGCGACGTGGACGACATCAACGGCACCGTGCTGACCCAGGTCGGCGGTGCGCCGGTGCTGGTGAAGGATATCGCCACCGTCACCATCGGCCACCAGCCGCGACTCGGCATCGCCGGCATGAACGACGAGAACGACATCGTTCAGGGCATCGTCCTGATGCGCCGCGGCGAGAAGAGCACACCGTCGATCGAAGCCGTGAAGGCGGAGGTCGCCAAGATCGAGGCCGCCGGCATCCTGCCGCCGGGCGTGAAGATCGAGCGGATCTACGACCGCGCCGAGCTGATCGCGGTGACCACTCACACCGTGCTGCACAACATGGTGGTCGGCATCCTGCTGATCCTCGCGATCCAGTGGCTGTTTCTCGGCAATCTTCGCTCGGCGCTCATCGTTGTGGCGACGATCCCCTTCGCTCTGTTCTTCGCCGTCCTCATCCTCGTGGCGCGCGACGAATCCGCCAACCTGCTCTCGGTCGGCGCCCTCGATTTCGGCCTCATCGTCGACGGCACCGTCATCATGGTCGAGGCGATCTTCCGGCGGCTCTCCGGCCACGGCATCCCCGGCTACCCGCCGCCGGGGCTCGATGCGAAATCCGGGCGCATCGCGCTGGCCGCGGGCGATGTCAGCCGCTCGATCTTCTTCGCGGCGGCCATCATTGTCACCGGCTTCCTGCCGCTGTTCACGCTCACCGGCGTCGAGGGCCACATCTTCGGCCCGATGGCGACGACCTACGCCTACGCACTCCTTGGCGGCCTCATCGCCACCTTCACGGTCACGCCCGCGCTCGCCGCCTACCTGCTGCCGGCCCATATCGAGGAGAAGGAGACGATCCTGGTCCGCTTCCTCGACCGGATCTACCGCCCGGCGGTGCGCGCGGCCCTTGGTGCCCGGCTCGTCACGATGGCCTGCGTTGCGCTGATCGCCGTCGGCGTCGGCGTGGCGGGCCGCCATCTCGGCTCGGAATTCCTGCCCAAGCTGGAAGAGGGCAACCTCTGGGTCCGCGCCACCATGCCGGCGACGATCTCGCTGCAGGAGAGCAACGGCTACGTCAACGCGATGCGCAAGATCATCGCTCAGATCCCGGAGGTCGAGCGCGTGGTGTCGCAGCACGGGCGTCCGGATGACGGCACCGACGCGGCCGGCTTCTTCAACGCCGAGTTCTTCGCGCCGATGAAGCCGCTCGACCAGTGGCGCCCCGGCATGGACAAGGAGCGGCTCACCGAGGAAATGCTGCACAAGCTCCAGGCGGCCTTCCCCGGCGTCGATTTCAACCTGTCGCAATATCTTCAGGACAACGTCGCCGAGGCGGTCTCCGGCATTAAGGGCGAGAACTCGTTCAAGATCTTCGGGCCCGACCTGCAGACGCTGACCGACACGGCCAAGCAAGTGCAGCGGGTGCTCTCGACGATCCACGGCGTCGAGGATCTCGCCGTGTTCCAGTCGCTCGGCCAGCCGACCATCGAGATCGACGTGGACCGGGTGCGCGCCGCCCGCTACGGCCTGACGCCGGGCGACATCAACACCACCGTGCGCACCGCCATCGGCGGCGACTCGGCCGGCGACCTCTACGATCCCGGCTCCGAGCGGCACTACCCGATCATGGTGCGCCTCCAGCCCCAGTTCCGCCAGAGCATCGAGGCGATCGCCAACCTGCGCATCGCCGGCCAGAGCCCGGCCAACGGAGCGCCCGTGCAGTTCCCCTTGAGCGCGGTGGCGAAGGTCCAACTCGTCTCCGGCCCGGCCTACATCTACCGCGAGGCGCAGGAGCGCTACCTGCCGGTGAAGTTCTCGGTGCGCGGGCGCGATCTCGGCAGCACCATCGAGGAGGCGCGCGCCCGCGTCGCCGACGAGGTGAAGCTGCCGCCGGGCTATCGGCTGGAACTGGTCGGCGAGTTCAACAACATGAAGGGCGCGATCGCCCGCCTGTCCGTGACCGTCCCGATCGCGGTCGGCATCATCGCGATCCTGCTGTTCATGAACTTCTCATCGGTGGTGGATTCGCTGCTGGCGCTGAGCGTGATCCCGATGGCGATGGCCGGCGGCATCCTCGCACTGTCGCTCACCGGCACCTCGTTTTCCGTCTCGGCGGCGATCGGCTTCATCGCGCTCCTCGGCATCGCGGTGATGGACGGCATCATCGTGCTGTCCTTCTACAACGACCTCCTGGCCGCGGGCGTGCAGCGCGTGCCGGCGATGCTGCGCACCTGCTACACCCAGATGCGCCCCGTGGTGATGACCTGCGTCGTGGCCGGCGTCGGCCTTCTGCCGGCCGCCTTCTCCACCGGCGTCGGCTCGCAGGTTCAGAAGCCGCTCGCGCTGGTGGTGGTCGGCGGCATGGCGCTCGCGCCCCTGCTGATCCTGCTCGTGCTGCCGGTGCTGATCCTCACCTTCTCGCGCCGCAAGCCCGCCGTCCATTCGGAGGCCTCGGACCGGGTCGCCGCCGCGCAGGCGCATGCCGGAGCGCATTGAGGGGCGTCAGCGCCCCTCACCCCCGCCGCGTCGAGCCCCGCAGCACCGTCCGCCCGCTCAGCGTCACCTTGCGCACCGGCTGACCCGGATGCTCGATGCGCTCGAACAGGAGGCGCATCGCTTGGGCGCCGATCTCGGCCACCGGCTGCTCGATCACGGTGAGGCCGGGCTCGACCAGATCGGTCCAGAGCTCGTTGTCGAAGCCCGCGAGCGCGAGATCCCGCGGCACGGCGAGGCTGAGGGTACGCGCCGCGCGCACCGCGCCCATCAGCATCAGGCCGTTGGAGAGGATCAGCGCCTCGGGCCGGTCGGGCTGTGACAGCCAGCGCGCGGCCTCGGCCTCCGCGGCGGTCGCGTTCGGCGCCGCGGAGCGGGCGAGCGGCGCAAGGTCATAGCGGAGCATTGCCGCCGCGTAGCCCGCCTGCCGCTCCCGCGCCGTCGAACTCGTCGAGCCGAACAGACCGCCGATGCGCTGGAAGCCCTGCGCCACGAGGTGATCGACCAGGGACGCGGCGGCGGCCGCATTGTCGAGCACCACGCTGTCATGGGCGCCGGGCAGGCCCGAGCGGTCGATGAACACCGTGGGGAAGGACAGGCTGTCGGCTGTGAGGCTATCCGCCGTCACCCGCGTGGGCGCGAAGATCACGCCCGTGACCCGCTCCTCCTCCATCAGGCGCAGATACATCGCCTCGCGGGCCGGATCCTCGTCGGTGTTGCACAGGATCACCCGCATCCCGGCGGCGTAGGCGGCATCTTCCACCGCCCGGCTCACCGCGGTGAAGAACGGATTGCGGATGTCGGCCACGATCAGGCCGATGGTCTGGGCCGCCTTCGAGCGCAGGCGCCGGGCCGAGAGGTTCGGTCGGTACCCGGTGGCGCGCACCGCCGCCTCGACCTGTTCACGCACGGCGTCGCTCACAGGGCCGCGGCCGAGCGCTCGCGAGACCGTCGCCGTCGAAACCCCCGCCGCGCGGGCCACGTCGCGGATTCCGACACTCATGACGCAGGAAACGTTTTCATCGACATGAAACGGTTCTGCCACTCCGCTCGGAGAGCTGCAAGCGCGCACGCTGCACTTTGTTGCAAGTCAGTTCTTGACACATGTTGTGAAAACGTTTTCATAAAAGACAACAGGTCGCGTCGGGGAACCGGAGACGACCACCGCACTCGGTGACCATCCGGGGCATCACCCAGGTCGAGGAGAGCACGCCATGCTCGCGCTGACGCCGTCGTTTTCGCCCCATCGTACCGGTCCGCGGCTGCTGGTCCGCCTCGGCGCCGCCCCGGCGAGCAAGGAGGCCGCGATCCGAGAAGCCGCCGGGCTGCTCACCGCCGCCGGCTGCATCGACGGCGCCTACGGTGAGAGCATGCTGCGCCGTGAGAGCGTGGCGAACACCTATCTCGGCCACGGCGTCGTCATCCCGCACGGCATGGTCGACGACCGGCATCTGGTGCGCGAGAGCGGGCTTGCCGTCCTGCAGATCCCCGGCGGCATCGCGTGGCACGACGGCCAGACTGCGCATCTCGTGTTCGCCATCGCCGCGCAATCGGACACGCACATCACGGTGCTGCGCCGCCTCACCCGCCTGATCCAGGACGAGGCCCGGCTCGAACAGCTCCGTACCACGGGGAGCGAGGCGGACATCGCCGCGGCGCTCACCGAGGACGCCGCCGCGCCGTCCGCCACCGGCCCGGCCACCGACCTGCGCCAGCGCTTCGACTGGACCGTCGATTACCCGACCGGGCTGCACGCGCGTCCCGCCACGCACTGGGTCGAGACCGCCCGGGCGCTCCCCGCCCGCATCCAGGTGCGCCACGGCGATGCGGTGGCCGATGCCAAGAACCTGATCGCCCTGCTGCAACTGGGCCTGCGCTGCGGCGACGAGGTGACGATCTCGGCCGAGGGCGACGACGAAGCCGGGGCGCTGGCCAAGATCTGCGCCGCGGTGACCTCCTTAAGTGCCGGCGAGAAGGCCGCCGCCCAGCGCGCGGCGGAGGCCGCGGCCAAGGCCGCCGCTCCGGTGGCCGGCTGGAACCCCACTGAGGGCCCATGGGTAATGGCCGGTATCGGTGCCAGCCCCGGTCTCGCCATCGGCCCCATCCACGTGCTGGCCGCGGCCGAGCTCACGGTGCCCGACGAGCCCGAGCCGCTGACCTCCGGCGCCGACCGCCTGCACCGGGCGCTCGCGACGACCGGCGGCCAGCTCAAGGCGCTCGCCGACGACACCGAGCGGCGCCTCGGCAAGGCCGATGCCGGCATCTTCCGGGCGCAGGCCGAGTTGATTGCCGACACCGACCTCATCACGCTGACCTGCCAGCTCATGGTCGAGGGCCACGGCGTGGCGTTTGCTTGGAACGCCGCGGTCGAGCGGATGGCGGGCCAGCTCTCGGCGCTCGGCAACCCGGTGCTGGCCGCTCGCGCCGCCGACCTGCGCGATGTCGGCCGCCGGGTGCTGGCGCAGATCGACCCGGCGCTGAAGAGCGGCCACGACCTGCCGGACGTGCCCTGCATCCTGATCGCCCCCGATCTCGCGCCCTCCGACACGGCGGGGCTCGACCCGGCGCGCGTCATCGGGCTCGCCACCGCGCAGGGCGGCCCGACCTCGCACACCGCGATCCTGGCCCGCACCCTGGGCATCCCGGCGGCGGTGGCGGGTGGGCCCGGCCTGCTCGCGCTCGCCAACCGCACGCTCGCCATCCTCGACGGCACCACCGGCCGGCTCTACCTCGACCCCAGCGAGGCCGACATCGCCTCGGCGCGGGCGTGGCAGGCCCGCCAGCGCGAACAGGCCGAGGCCGAGGCACGGGAGCGGGCGAGGCCCGCCGAGACCCGCGACGGCCACCGCATCGCCATCGGCGCCAATGTCAACAATCCCGAGCAGGTGCCGCTCGCGCTCGATCAGGGCGCGGAGGGTGTCGGCCTGATGCGCACCGAGTTCCTGTTCCTGGAGCGCGGCGACACCCCGTCCGAGGACGACCAGTACGCGACCTACTCGGCCATGCTGAAGGCGCTGGCGGGCCGCCCGCTCATCGTGCGCACCCTCGATATCGGCGGCGACAAGCAGGTTGCCCACCTCCATCTGCCGAAGGAGGAAAACCCCTTCCTCGGCGTGCGCGGCGCCCGCCTGCTCCTGCGCCGGCCAGACCTGATGGAGCCGCAACTGCGCGCCCTCTACCGGGCGGCCAAGGACCACGTGCCGGCCGATGCAGCGCGGGGCAAGGACGCACCGCTCTCGATCATGATGCCGATGATCACCTCGGTCCCCGAAGTGCTGCGGCTGCGCGCGATCTGCGAGCATATCCGCAAGGATGTGGGCGCGCCGGCGGTGCCGCTCGGCATCATGATCGAGGTGCCGGCCGCCGCGATCCAGGCCGATGCGCTCGCCCGGCACTGCGACTTCTTCTCGATCGGCACCAACGATCTCACCCAGTACACGCTCGCCATCGACCGCCAGAACACCGAGCTGGCGCCGGAGGCCGACTCGCTCCACCCGGCGGTGCTGCGGCTGATCCGCCTCACCTGCGAGGGCGCGGCTCGGCACGGGCGCTTCGTCGGCGTCTGCGGCGGCATCGCCGGCGATCCGTTCGGAGCCAGCCTGCTCGCGGGGCTCGGCGTCCATGAACTCTCGATGACGCCCCGTGACCTGCCCGGCGTGAAGGCGCGCCTGCGGGCCAGCGACATGGCCGAACTCAAGGCGCTGGCGGCGCAGGCCTGCGCCGAGGAGGACGCGGCGGCCGTGCGCACCCTCGATACCACGGCCGCGGGAGCCTGAGCGATGCGCCTCGTCACCCTCACCCTCAACCCGGCGATCGACCAGACCGTCACCCTCGACGCGCTGACGCCCGGCAGCGTCCACCGCGCCCGCTCCGTCTGGTCGGATGCCGGCGGCAAGGGCGTCAACGTCGCCTGCTGCCTCGCCGATTGGGGTCTGTCGGTGGCCGTCACCGGCGTGCTCGGCCAGGACAACGCGGCGCCCTTCGCGCAGCTTCTCGCGGCCAAGGGCATCGACGACCGCTTCGTCTGGATCCCCGGCGAGACGCGCACCAACCTCAAGCTGCTCGATGCCGGCAGCGGCGAGACCACGGACATCAACCTGCCGGGCCTCGACATCGGCCCTTCGACGATCGAGGCGGTGCGGGCGGTGCTCGCCGACCTGACCGGCTCCGGCAGCCTCGCGGTGCTCGCCGGCAGCCTGCCGCGCTCGGCCCCCGCCGACACCTATGCCCGCCTCACCGCCGAACTGAAGCGGCGCGGCGCCCGCGTCATCCTCGACGCTTCCGGGCCGGCGCTCGCCGCGGCCCTGGCAGCGGGGCGGGACAGCCTGCCCGACGCGATCAAGCCGAACCGGCACGAGTTGGAGGAATGGGCCGGACGGCCGCTTCCCGCGCTCGCCGACGTGCTCGACGCCGCGCGAACGCTTCAGCGCGACGGCATCGCCCTGGTCTGCGTCTCGCTGGGTGCGGAGGGCGCCCTGCTCGTCTCGTCGGAGGGCGCGCTGCGGGCGCTGCCGCCGCCGACGCGGGTGGCAAGCACGGTCGGCGCGGGCGACGCCCTCGTCGCTGGCCTCGTCGCCGGGCTGCACGATCACCTGGCTCTGCCCGATCTCGCCCGCCGGGCGCTCGCCTTCGCTGCGGGCAAGCTCAGCCGCACGGGCGCGAACCTGCCGGGGCGGGCTGAGGTCGAGGCGCTCGCAACCGAGATTCAGGTCGAGCCGCTCGGCTGAGAAACCCTCCCCCCTCTGCGGGGGAGGGTGCCTCGCGGATGCGAGGCGGGAGAGGGGAGCGACGCTTCCGGACAAGGCGGAGCCAGCCCCTCACCCGACCCCCTTCGGGGGCCACCCTCTCCTGCAGAGGAGCGAGGGATAAGCGGCGAACGAACGGGCAAAACCCCGAGGAGGAAACCCATGGCACAGCTTCTGGCCGTGGTGGGAGGCGGAGACCTCTCCACCCACGCCGTCCTCGCCGCCGAGGCCCTGCGCAAGGCGGCCGTACGGCGAAACACGCCGATTGCCCTCGAGATCCGCGGCAAGGGCACGAGCGGCAACACGCTCCCCGAGGCGGCGATCGCGGAAGCGACAACCGTGCTGCTCGTCGGCGAGGGCGATCTCGGCGAGGGCCGGTTCGGCGCCCTGCACCGGGCTCGCGCCGCGATCGGGGACGTGCTCACCGACGTCAACGCCGTGTTCGACCGCCTGAGCGTCGGCGCGGAGCCGCCCTCCCCCGCAGCAACCACCGCGGCGACTCCCAAAAAAATCGTGGCGATCACGTCCTGCCCCACCGGCATCGCCCACACCTTCATGGCGGCCGAGGGCATCCAGGCCGCGGCCCAGGCGCTCGGCCACACGGTCCGCGTCGAGACGCAAGGGTCGGTCGGCGCCCGCGACGCGCTGACCGCGGCCGAGATCGCCGCGGCCGACATCGTGCTCATCGCCGCCGATACCGGCGTCGACCGCGCGCGCTTTGCCGGCAAGCGGGTCTACGCCACCAACACCAAGGCGGCGATCCGCGACGGCAAGGGCCTGATCGCAACCGCGCTCGCTGAGGCGCAGCTGCAGGCGGCTGACGGAGGCCAAGCGCAGGCCGACGGCCCTGCCCGCCCGGCGGCGGCCGAGAGACAAGCGGGCGCCTACAAGCACCTGATGACCGGCGTCTCCTTCATGCTGCCCTTCGTGGTGGCGGGTGGCCTCTTGATCGCGCTGGCCTTCGCCGTCGGCGGCATCGATGCGATGAAGCCGGAGAATGCCGGCACGCTCGGCTACGCGCTCGGAGAAATCGGCGCTAAGGCGGCCTTCGCCCTGATCGTCCCGGCGCTCGCCGGCTACATCGCCTATTCCATTGCCGACCGGCCCGGCATCGCGCCGGGCATGATCGGCGGCATGCTCGCCGCCAACCTCCAGGCGGGCTTTCTCGGCGGTATCGCGGCGGGCTTCATCGCCGGCACCACGACCGCTCTCCTCAACAAGCACATCCGCCTGCACAAGAATCTGGAGGGCCTGAAGCCCGTCCTGATCCTGCCGCTTCTCGCCACCACGATCACCGGCCTCCTGATGGTCTACGTCGTCGGCGTGCCGGTGGCCGCCGTGCTGGCCGCGCTCACCGAGTGGCTCAAGGGCATGCAAGGGGCGAGCGCCCTGCTGCTCGGCCTCGTGCTCGGCGGGATGATGGCCGTCGATATGGGCGGGCCGATCAACAAGGCGGCCTATGCCTCCTCCGCCGCGTTGCTCTCGTCGGGTGTCGATGCGCCGATGGCGGCGGTGATGCTCGGCGGCATGACGCCCCCGCTCGGGATCGCGCTCGCCACCCGGCTGTTCCCGTCGCGCTTCACCGCGCCGGAGCGCGAGGCCGGCGGCGCGGCGGCCGTGCTCGGCGCCGCCTTCATCACCGAGGGCGCGATCCCGTTTGCCGCCGCCGACCCGCTGCGGGTGATCCCGTCCATGGTGGCGGGCTCCGCCATCGCGGGTGCCATCGCCCTCACCTCGGGCGTGACCCTCAAGGTGCCCCATGGTGGCCTGTTCGTGCTGCCGATCCCGAACGCCGTGACCAACGTGACAGGCGCCCTGATCGCGCTCGCCGCCGGCACGCTGGTGACCGGCCTTCTCGTCGGCCTCCTCAAGAAGCGGGCGGCCTGACCGGGCGGCGGGCGCCGGAGACGCCAACACGAAGCGCCGCGGAACGGGACTCGTCCCGCTCTGCGGACACAGATACAACTTCTGGTCAAATCATCGACCGCCTCCGAGCAACCGTGCCGTGAGAACGTCGAGGGGGGGGGGAACGAGATGAAGGCTGGAAAGGCAGCATGGACGGCGCTCGGCCTCTGCACGGCGCTGGCGGGCGGAACGATGCGGGCCGAGGCGCGGGAGCCCCTCACGCCCCCCGGTCTCACCGGATCTCGGATCGGCGTGCCGGCCACGATCCGCCGCCCGGCTCTGCGTCGGATCGCCCGCCGCACTCCGCCCCGCCGCACCTTCGGTGACGACGGCAGCGCGGCCGCCGCCGCCGACGTGCTCGGCCAGAGCGCCACGCCCCCGGCCCTACCGCCGGGTACGTTCGACCTCGGCAACGGCCTCTCGTTCCTGCTCAACTATACCGGACAGGGCGCGACCAACCCCGTCGGCGGCATCCGCCAGGGCGCGGCCTGGGCGGGCCAGCTCTTCTTCGGCATCGATGCCGACCTGCAGCGGCTGGCCGGGATCGAGGGCGGTTCGTTCCACGTCGCGGTCACCAACCGCCACGGGCGCAGCCTCGCCAACGATGTCATCGGCAACAACACCAGCGTTCAGGAGATTTTCGGCGGCGGCCAGACCACGCGGCTGACCCTGCTCTCCTACCAGCAGAAGCTGTTCGACAACCGGCTCGACATCGAGGTCGGGCGCTTGGTGGCGAACATCAACTTCCTGAATTCGCCGATCTACTGCAACTTTCAGACGAACTCCGCCTGCGGCAACCCAACCTTCGTGTTCAAGACCTCGAATTTCACCTTCTGGCCGGTGGCAAGTTGGGGCGGGCATGCCAAGGCGTGGCTGACCGACCGGGTGTTCTTCCATGTCGGCGCCTACGAGGTGAACCCGCTGCACCAGCAGCCCGGCGACAACGGCCTCGACTTCTCGACCAAGGGCGCGACCGGCGCGATCATCCCGTTCGAACTCGGCTACGCGACGACGTTCGCCAACGACGCACTGCCCCGCAATTACGGCATCGGCGGCTGGGTCGACCGCTCGGATTACGCCGATCCGGTGCGCGATGTCGCGGGCGGGCCGGCCGTGCTGACGGGGCTGACTCCCGCGACGCGCTTCGGCCGCTCAGGGATCTATGCCCGCTTCGACCAGATGGTCTGGCGGCCCGACCCGAACGGCATCGGGGGGCTGACCTTGTTCGGCGTCGCCATGGCCGGCACCGGCGGTCGCTTGGTCGAGGACTACTTTCTGGAGATCGGCGCGCTGCAGACCGGCACCTTCGCCGGCCGGCCCTACGACACGGTCGGCTTCGTCATCAACACGCAGGCCTTCAGCCCGCTGGCGCTCGGCAACATCGCGGCGGCGCAGGCCTCGCTCGGCCTGTTCCGCACCATCCCGAAGCAGCAGATCATGATGGAGCTGAATTATGGGCTACAGGTCACGCCCGCGATCCGGCTGACGCCGAACCTGCAATACATCGTCAACCCGGATCAGACCCGCTTCCCGTACTACCCGAAGAACATCCCCGACACCCTCGTCGTCGGCGCCAAGCTCTCGGTGGACCTGTTCACCCTCGCCGGCCTCGCCAGGGGTCCGGGGAGCCCATGAGGAGGGAGACGGCACCTATTCCAGCAACAGCCACATCCGCGCCTCGATCGGTGCTCTGGCAGGACTCTTCGGGCAATCCTCGGCCGGGCCCTCGGACAGCAAAACCGTTTCAACGCTCACGCCGCGCAGCTTGCGCCCCGCTTTGGCAAGCGCCGCGGCGATGGACGGGGCCAGCACGTCAGCCTTCAGCGCGTCGTGGAGCGGCCCTCCGGCCCTACGGCTGTCGATCGATGCGGTCCAGCGCGGATCGTCGGCAAGGCGTGCCATCACAGCGCAGCGATCGAACACGCCGACCGAACCGAATGTCGTGCGTCCGAGCGCGATGTCTCCGGCGGCTTCGAGCGTGTCATGCGCACGGGCGATGGCCGCCGCGATGCCTCCCGCATCGCGCAGACGATCGCCCGTCAGCGTCGGCGTACCGTCCGGCAGCAGGATGAAGTCGAGCGTGCAGCGGCTCGCGGCTGCCACGCCTGCGGCGCTGTCTCCATAGGACATGATGGCCAGCGTCAGGAGCGCCAAAACAGGTCCGCACGATTTCACTGCGACGTTTCCCAGGACGATCGAGGACAGCTCCGACCCTTGGGGCGCTATGCCTGCCATCCTGCGGAACGGTGTTTCACACTTCAGCCCAGAGTATCCTCCCGAAAGGTGGCCGCCGGCTTTCGGAAAAAGTTGATGCGGACACAGGAGGATAGAACCTCGTCCTGGATCCGATATCCCGGACGATGCCCTCGTCGCGATGGCGGGGACGGCAGCCGTCGTACCGAGCGGTGGCCCAACAAAAAGCGGCGCGCCTATGGGGCGCGCCGGCTGAGGTAACTCGCGGTCTCAGGAACGAGTCGGGCGACTTTATCCAATATACCAGCCGGTGTCAGTAGCCCCGCGGCGACAACGGTATCATTGCGCACGGTTTTGTAAGGAATGGATGACACCGCCGAACGTAGGTGGTCCGACCTCGGGTCGCTTGGCTCGGGTCATCGCTTCGCCAGGGCGTCGGCGAAGGCGACGATGCGGTTGCGGGCGTAGGTCGGCACGCCGGCGCTGATCGAGGTGCCGGTGTTGAACGAGGAATTGCCCATCAGCACCTGCACCGGCAGCAGGTTCTTCAGCACCGGCACGCGGGCATATTCCTGCTTGCGCTCCAGCACGTCGGCCTTGATGGCGAGCGCCATGTAGGTCGTCACCACGGTCCGGTTCGGATCGTCGGGAGCGGCCTGCATCACCGCCAGGAACTTGCCGAAGCGCAGGATCTGATTGACCCAGAAGATCGTCTGTTCGAGCCCGCCGGCCACGGGCGTGTCGATCTTGGTGAGCGCGGCGAGGCCCGCCGCCTCGGCCGGCGGCAGCACCCGCAGCTCGCTCTGGAACGAGACGAACTCCGCGACCTTCTTCGAGGAGCCGAGTTCGAGCTTGTTGGCGAGCTTCACGCCGAGCGGCAGCTTGCCTTCGAGATCGTAGCGCGACTCGATGCAGACGCCGCCTGCGCCACACCAGGGCCGGTCGGGGCGCTTGGCGAAGGCGGCGGCCGGGTCCTTGGTCGGCGTCACCTCCGATGGTTCGAGCCGCTTGTGGCGGATCACCGGGTCCATCCTGGCCAGGAAGTCGAGATTGGCGAAGGCCGAGAGATCGATCGCGGAGGGCGGCTTGGCCACGACGAAGCGGCCTTCGGCGACATAGACCTTCAGGGTCTCGTGGCGCTGCTTGGCGACGCCGTTCACCGTCTGGGTGTATTCGGGCTCGGCATAGCCGGGCCAGGGGCTCAGCGCCGCGGCCTCCTGTGGCCGGCTCTTCCGCCACGCGTCGAACGCGATCAGCCCGCTCTCCGGGTTGGTCGAGGCAGCCTCGCGGCGATCGCTGAACAGGACCGTGCCGGGCTTGAGGCTCGCGGCATCGCCGGGCGTCAGGGCCGGCACGTCCTTGACCCGGTCGGAGACCAGGGCTGCGGGCTTCGGCAGGTCTTTAGGGGGATCTTTGGGAATATCCTTCGCCGCGTCCTGCGCCCGGGCCGGCACGGCCAGGGCGAGCGCGACGAGGAGGGCGGCCGGAAAAAGCCTGGGCAAAGCGGACCTCGGAGATGTCGATGAGGAGAAGGCGGCGTCAGTAGCCGGGGTCGTCGCCGAACAGGTAGTCGGGATCGCGGCGGCGCTGGCGGGCGCGGCTGTCGCCGTCGTCGTCGAAGGGCGAGCCGAACGGCACCGGGTTGACTTGCCCGTAACGGTCGCGGCCGGGCCAGGCCTGCGGCTCCTCCCGCCGGTCGCGGCGCAGGCCCCAGGGATCCTCCGTCTCGGCGCTGCGGCGCTGCGCGAACGGGTCATCGGTGCTTCGGCGCCCGCCCGGCAGGTTGCCGAAGAGGTCGCCGGCGACATCCGCCCCGTCCTCGGCATTGCCGTAATCGCCGTCCTCCGCGTCGGGGCGCATGGCGTAGAGCGTGTCGCGGGGCACCAGCGCGTATTGCGTGTCGGCGACTTGGCCCCCTTTCAGGCGGAAATGCTCGATGAAGCCGCCGCCCGCGACACGCTGGCCGCTCCGCGGCTCGATCGGCAGGTCGGCAATCAGAGCCTTCGCCTCCGGAGAGGGCGGCGCCAGCGGGGTGCGCGGCACACCGTTGGCCCAGGCCGCCTGGAAGATCGCCCGCGCGATCGGCACCGAGACGTGGCCGCCGGTCTGGCCGCGACCGAGCGTGCGGCGCACGCCATCGGCATTGTCGTAGCCGGCCCAGACCACCACGGTGATCTCGTTCGAGAAGCCGGCGAACCACGCGTCGTTCTCGTTCTCCGAGGTGCCGGTCTTGCCGGCGACGTATTGCGAGATGCCGGAGAGCGCCGCGGCGGTGCCGTGACGGGTCACGCCCTGGAGCATGGTCTTGAGCTGGTAGAACGCGACCCGGTCGGCCGAGCCGATCCGCACCGGCGGCTTGTCGGGATGGCTGTAGACGGGCTTGCCGTCGCGCTCGACCGATTCCAGCGCGTAGGCGCTCGGGCGCGCGCCCTCGTTGGCGATGGCGGCGTAGAAGCTTGCCAGATCGATCATCCGCACCGGCTGCGCGCCGAGCACGAAGGGGTAGTAGCGCTCGCACTCGGCGTAGAGCTGGGCCTCCAGCGCGATGTCGCAGACCCGTTGCAGGCTGTCGGGCGCCTTAGGGGCGATGCCGCCCTGGAGCAGGCGGGCGGTGACGAGGTTCTTGGAGAATTCGAGCCCGCGCCGGATCGTCGTCGCGCCGGAGCCGCCGCCGTCGTAGTTCTTGGGCGACCAGGAATCGCCGATGCCGCCGATGGGCGGCAGGGTCACGGCGGAATCCATCACCAGGGTGTTGGGCTGCAGGCCCGCATTCAGCGCGGCGAGGTAGGTCAGCGGCTTCAGGGTCGAGCCCGGCTGGCGCACGGTCTGCGTCACCCGGTTGAGCTGGCTCAGGGGGTAGGAGAAGCCCCCGCTCATCGCCAGGATCTTGCCCGTGCGGTTCTCCAGGACGATGGCGGCGCCCTGGACGGCGGGGCGCACCCGGAGGTCGGCGCGCAGGCTGCCCTTGCCCTCGCGCAGGCGCACCCGCACGGCGTCGTAGAGCTGGAGTTTTCCCCGCGCGGGGCCGGGCTCCAGGCTCGCGACCCGGCCGTCGGGCAGGCCGACCCGCGTGCCGTTCTTGCCGGTCTGGAGCACCACCGCGAGGGGCCAGCGCACGTCGTAGAGCTGCGGCCGGGCGGAGACGAGTGCGCGCTGCCAAGCAGGCTGCAGCGTAGGCTTGGCCGGCGCCTTCGCCGCCCCCTTCTTGGTGCCCTTCTTCGTCTCAGGTGCGGGCGCCGGCTCGGCGGCGGGTTCCGGCGCCGGCGCGGCGGCCTCGATACGCTTGACTGCCTCGGCGAGGTTCAACTCCGGCCCCTCGTAGCGGGCGCGACCGGTGCCGCGCTCGTAGGTGGCGAGCCCTTCCTGCAGCGCGCTCTCCAGTGCGCTCTGCAGGCCGGCATTCACCGTGGCACGCACGGTGAAGCTCGCGCTGGTGAGCGATTCGAGCCCGGCGAAGCTACGCGCCTCGCGGGCCACGTGATCGACGAGGTAGAAGCCGGAATCCTGGCGTGCAGCGTCCGGCGGCTTGATGCCGAGATCGGAGACCATCGCCGCATTCATCTGCGCCTCGGTGATCGTGCCCTCTTCCTTCATCCGGCTGAGCACGTAGGCGCGCCGCTCCCGCGCCCGCTCGGGATATTTGTCGGGGCTGTAGTAGTTCGGGCCCTTCGGCAGACCGGCGAGCAGGGCGGCCTCGGGCAGCGTCAGCGCGCCCACCGACTTCCCGAACCAGCTTCGCGCCGCCATCTCGATGCCGTAGGCGCCGCGGCCGAGATAGATCCCGTTGAGGTAGAGCCCGAGGATCTGCGGCTTGGTCTGGAGCTTCTCCAACCGCGAGGCCACGATCATCTCGCGGATCTTGCGCTCGTAGGTGACGTCGTCGCCGACCGAGAGATTCTTGACCACCTGCTGCGTGATGGTCGAGCCGCCGGCCGGGCGCCCCGGCGAGGCGAGGTTGCCGACGAAGGCGCGGATCACCCCGCGCTCGTCGATGCCGTGGTGCTGGTAGAAGCGCTTGTCCTCGGCCGCGACGAAGGCCTTCTGCACGAGGTCCGGCACCGTGCCGATCGGCACCGGGAGGCGCCGGCCGCGGGACTCGAAGGTCTCGGAGAAGGGCTTGCCCGCCCCGTCGAGGATCACGCTGGCGCTGGGCAGCTTGATGTCGCGCAGGGCCTCGGCCGAAGGCAGGTCCTTCACGGCGTTGTTGTAGAAGGCGATCACCGCCCCCGCCTCGAAGGGGGAGTTGGCCGGGTTCTCGCCCTTGCAGAACTGCTTGTAGCTCGTGTTCAGTTCGTTGAGATCGAGCCCGTGCAGGATCTTGGGCGCGTTGTCGCCCGCGACCGCGCTCGGATCTTCCATCGCGGTGGAGATCAGCTCGTCGAGGTTGATGTCCTCGATGTCGAAGGATTTGCGCATGTGGGCGCAGCCGTCGCGCAGGATCGTCACGACCTCCGGGCCGTCTTTGGCGGGGTCGAACTGGGTTCGCACCGCGTCCGGCCGCGTCGTGACCTGGGACAGGGTCAGCGCGGTCGCGAACAGCTTGATCAGGATGACGTTCATCGAGCGTGTCAGGATTCCGACCGGCACGCCACGGACGGCGTGTCGGCGCCGATCAAGCGGCGCACAACGCGGCTGATTTATGGACGCGCTTGCCCGAACGCCACGGGGCAGGCACGGGGCGGAGATACGCCCCGCGAGGGTGAGCGAGAGCGCAGACGACGAAAACGGGCGACCGCTCCGTGCGGTCGCCCCCAAACCCGTACGTCTTGCGGCGATCGGCCGATCAGCGCAGGAGCTGGAGGATGCCCTGCTGCGCCTGGTTGGCGAGCGAGAGTGCCGAGATGCCCAGCGACTGACGCGTCGAGAGTGCCTGGGAGTTCGCCGCCTCCTCGTTGAGGTCGGCGTTGGTGAGGTTCGCCGCGCCGGTATCGAGGATGTTGACGATCCGCTTGGTGAAGTCCTGCCGGTTCTGCACCACGGAAAGGTTCGAGCCGAAGGTCGAGCTTGCTGCGCGCAGGGTGTCCGAGGACTTGGTCAGGCCGGTGAGCGTGCCCTTGATGTCGGCGTCGAGCAGGAAGTTGCTCTGGCCATTCACCGTCGAGCCCGAATTGCCGGTGATCGGGGTCAGCTTGAGGCCGTCCGCCGTCAGATCCTGACCCTGCACGTCGAGGTTGGCGGTGTCCCGCTCGTTGAAGCTGATATGCAGTTTGTTGGTCGGATCGCCGTTGCTGATCAGGTTCACACCGTTGAAGCTCGAATCCTTGGCGAGCTGCGTGATCTGGATCAGCAGACTGTTGTACTGTTGAGCAAGCTTGTTGCGTGCATCGACACCCGACACGGTCAGGTCCGAGCCGGCGGAGACGGCGTCATTGCTGGCACCGTACTTGTTGGGCGCGCTGGTGCCCTGGGCGAAGCCGAGGGCGTCCTGATCGGCCGTGGTCTCGAACTCGACCGCAGAACTGGCGTTCAGCACAATCTTCTTGCCGGTCGTGTCCTTCGAGAACATCGTCACGTTCGTGCCGGCCGCCGAATTCAGCGCCGTGATGGCCGCGTCGATGGTGGCGCCGCTGGGGATGATCGCCGACTTGCTCGCGCCGTTGATGTAGAAGTTGACCGTGGCGGCGGAGGACGCAGGGGCGGTGTAGTTGTTTGTCGCGGTACCGGTCGTGGTGATCTGGGTCGAGAGCGCCTGGTTGGCGGTGGACTTGGCCGAGTCGATCAGCTTCTGGATCGAGGTGATGCCCTGGTTGGCCGCCTGGATCGTCTGGATGCCGTTCGAAATCGAGTCGAGCAGCGCACCGAGGTCGCCCGAGCGGCTGTTGAAGGCCTGTGCGGTGAAGAAGTTGACGGGATTGTCGAGGGCGGAGGAGACCTTGAGGCCCGTCGCCAGACGCCCCTGGGTGGTGGCCGTCAGGGCCGAGGTGTCCTGCAGCGAGAGCAGGTTCTGACGAGTGGCGGCCGAAAGCGTGACGCTGGAAGACATGGGTAACAACCCCGTTCAGATCGATACCGAACCTGCATTAGGGTTAATTCACCACGTTCCAGGTTGCCGTAGCGTTAACGAACCTTCTTGACCACGCAAATTTCCCGATTTTGAAATGGGAAGGCGGCCGGAACAAGGTCCCGGCCGTCTCTTTGCTGGCGCCTTGCGTCTCAGATGACGCGATCAGCGCAGGAGCTGGAGGATGCTCTGCTGTGCCTGGTTGGCGAGCGAGAGCGCCGAGATGCCCAGCGACTGACGCGTCGACAGCGCCTGGGAGTTCGCCGCTTCGAGGTTCAGATCGGCATTCGTCAGGTTCGCCGAACCGGTATCGAGCACGTTGATCAGGTTCTTCGAGAAGTCCTGCCGGTTCTGCACCACGGAGAGGTTCGAACCGAAAGTCGAACTCGCCGTGCGCAGAGTATCCGAGGCCTTGGTCAAGTTGGTCAACGTGCTCGTGATGCTGGTGTCGAGCAGGAAGTTGCCCTTGCCGTCGACGGTCGATCCGGAATTGCCGGTGATCGAGGTCAGCTTCAGGCCGTCCGCCGTCAGATCTTGGCCCTGCACGTCGAGGTTCGAGCTGTCCTTTTCGTTGAAGGCAATGTGCAGCTTGTTGGTCGGATCGCCGTTGCTGATCAGGTTGGTACCGTTGAAGCTCGAATCTTTGGCGAGCTGCGTGATCTGAGTCAGCAGGCTGTTGTACTGCTCGGAAAGCTTCTTGCGGGCATCAACGCCCGACACGGTCAGGTCCGAGCCGGCGGAGACGGCGTCATTGCTGGCACCGTACTTGTTGGGCGCGCTGGTGCCCTGGGCGAAGCCGAGGGCGTCCTGATCGGCCGTGGTCTCGAACTCGACCGCAGAACTGGCGTTCAGCACAATCTTCTTGCCGGTCGTGTCCTTCGAGAACATCGTCACGTTCGTGCCGGCCGCCGAATTCAGCGCCGTGATGGCCGCGTCGATGGTGGCGCCGCTGGGGATGATCGCCGACTTGCTCGCGCCGTTGATGTAGAAGTTGACCGTGGCGGCGGAGGACGCAGGGGCGGTGTAGTTGTTTGTCGCGGTACCGGTCGTGGTGATCTGGGTCGAGAGCGCCTGGTTGGCGGTGGACTTGGCCGAGTCGATCAGCTTCTGGATCGAGGTGATGCCCTGGTTGGCCGCCTGGATCGCCTGAATGCCGTTCGAGATACCGTCGAGCAGGCCGCCAAGATCGGTCGAGCGGTTGGACAGGTTCTGAGCGGTGAAGAAGTTGACGGGATTGTCGAGGGCGGAGGAAACCTTCTTGCCGGTGGCGAGGCGGTTCTGGGTGGTGGCCGTCAGGGCCGAGGTGTCCTGCAGCGAGAGCAGGTTCTGACGAGTGGCGGCCGAAAGCGTGATGCCGGAAGACATGGGGGCGATCCTTGTGGGTCTTGATGCCGCCCTTTTGGCGACATCCGGACCCTCCACCCCGCGCCTTGCCGAGACCTTAATCCGATCGCCGGATTCATGGGCTTTCGCCCGCCAAACGCAAGCAGAGCGAAAAGCTCTGCGATCATGGTTAAAAGAATTTCGTCGCCTTTGCTTCGGCTCGACCTATCAAGGATTTGTTCACCATGGCCCTGCGCATCGAACTCAAGCCTCAGGAGCGGCTGATCATCAACGGCG
The DNA here is from genome assembly GCF_021117295.1 of Methylorubrum sp. B1-46. NCBI lineage: Bacteria > Pseudomonadati > Pseudomonadota > Alphaproteobacteria > Hyphomicrobiales > Methylobacteriaceae > Methylorubrum > Methylorubrum sp. B1-46. The sequence goes on from NZ_CP088247.1 coordinate 1,243,411, forward strand.
CGCTGATCCGCAACGGCGACCGGCGCTCGACCTTCGTGATCGAGAACCAGTGCAAGTTCCTGCGCGAGAGCGAGATCCTCACCGAATCCGAGGCCGACACCGCCGCCAAGCAGCTCTGCGTGACGCTCCAGTTCATCTACCTCGCCGACAACCCGCCGGAGGCCGAGGATCTGTTCGTGCGCCAAGCCACCGAGATCATGAAGGCATCGCCCAGTATGGCGCCCTACATCCTCGCGATCCAGGACGAACTCTCGGCGAGCCAATACCACCGCGCGATCAAGCGCGGGCGCGAGCTGATCGCCTACGAGCGCCAGCTCCTCGGCCATCTCGCGGCGAGCCAGGAGGCGGACGCGCCGCAGGGCTGAGCGGCGCCCTTCGCGCGATGGGGACCTCCGCGCGACGGCCGGATCAGACGATGCCGCTCTTCTCGTAGGGCCAGGGCTTGCCGAGATGCGCGGCGACCCGGGCCGCGTCGGAGCCGACCGCCTCGACCGCCGCCTGCACCTGCTCGGCCGACACTTCGAACCGGCGCGCCCAGTAGGCGCGGTCGCGCGGCGCTTCGAGCACCACCTGGGCGGGATCGCCGCTCACCCCATGTCCCGCATCGGACGCTTCCTGCACCATCCTCCGGCCTCCTTCGATCGCGCCCGCAACGGCGAGCGGCTACCAGGGACAAACCGGCGAGCGGGGCTCGAAGGTTCCGGATGCCGGGCCTTTCGGCTCAGGCCTCGCGCGGCGCCACCGGCCCGGACCGAAGGCGCGGCGGGGAGGCCGGGGCGGGTGCGATGTGGAAGGCGGCCGGGCGCCGGAACAGGAAGTCCAGGCGCGTGCCGCGCACCAGCCGCTCGAAGGCGAGCGGCACCGTCACCGCCGCAACGGTGACGACGAGGCTCGCCAAACCGACATCAAGGGCGAGATCGGGCAGCGCCCCGTTGAACCGGGCGATCACGGTGCGGGTGAGCGCCATCGGCAGGAAGAAGCCGAGATAGATCACGATGGAGCGCTCGCCGCAGGCGCGCAGCGCCGCGGTCACCGGCCCGCCCGCCCGCGTCATCAGCGCGGCGAAGGCGACGATGGCGAGCGCACCCACCGTGCCGAGCCCGAGGCTCACCACCGGCAGGCGCGCGAGGGTCGGCAGGCCCTCGATCCCCGTCGGCGTGAACACGAACACGGCCTCCAGCGCCGCCCACAAGGCGAGGCCCGCGAGCGCTAGCCCTGCCCGCTCACGCACCCGGTCGGCGAAGCGGAAGATCCACTCGGCGAAGAGGTAGCCGCCGAGGAAGTAGACGTAGCGCTCGCAGAACTCGTCGAGGAGTTCGGGCAGGCCGTGCGTGGGCAGGATCTGCAGCGCGGCCGCAGCGACGAGGAGCACGGCCGGCGGAACCCGGCGGTGGAGCAACTTCGTCACCACCGAGAACACGGCAAGCAGGTAGACGAACCACAGCGTCGAGTAAGGCACCACCAGCGCCTCGGCGAGGTGCAGGCCGAACGCGGCGAGCTTGTCCGCCGGTCCCTCCGCCCCCCCGACGATCGATCCAGCCTTGAACAGCGACTGGATCACCACCCAGAGCGCGTAGAAATAGGCGAAGTGGACCACCCGGCGGTCCGCGAACAGGCGCCAGTCGCGATCGATCACCCGGCCGAGGAAGAGCCCCGAGAGCAGGAAGAAGTCGGGGATCCGGAACGGCCGGGCGAATTCGACGACATCGTGCAGGAAGCCCTCGCCGCCGAGAGCCTCGCCGGTGCCGAGCGTCGAGTGCATCATCACGACGAGGATGATGCACAGGCCCTTGGCGACATCGACCCAGGCGAGCCGGGCGGCCTCCTCGGGATGCGGGCGAAGGGGGCGGGTGGCCGCGGTGGAGGCTGCGGTCATGGCGGGCGGACCTCGTCCGGACGGGATCGAGCCCCCATCCTCGCACCCGTGGGTTAAGCGCCCGCGAGCCATGCCCTGCGATTTCGCCGTGCGGTTAATGCCTCACCAAGGCGATCGATGAATTTCTCGCAGGGACCGCGCCGGCTCTCCAGACAGGTGCTGGTCCGGATGCCGTGCCTAGAAGCACCCTCGTTTGGCAAGCACACGCCCGACCGCCCACAGCAAGGCATCGACCGCCGGACGCAGCGCCGGCCGCTCGTGTTCGCCCACTTCATCGATGGTGCGCCGAGCCTGGAGCGCGCAGGATGCGAGGCGCTCGAGCGGCGGCTCATTCCGGTGCAGGATGAAGAAGGCGCGATCGCCGACGGGCCGTTTCAGCTTGCTCTCGGTGGTGTTGACGACAATGCCGCGTCCGACGACGTCGCCCGTGCTGTCATCGCGCTCATAGTACCCCCGCGCCAGCACCCACCGTACGCCGCTCGCTTCCGAGCACACGCGATACTCGCCGACGAACAACCCGCCATGCTCGCTCACGCGATCGATATTGGTGAAGAACTCGTCCCGGTCGGCCGGCAGGATCGCCTCGGCGTAATCCGCCAGCGGCAATCCGATTGCGGCTTGCCATGGATCGAGATTGAACAACCCGGCCGCGATTGGGTCGGCAACGGTGCGGTCGTTTCTCAAGTCTGTTTCCCAAGTCCCGACTTGAGAGGCAATTGACGTGTCAGGCAGAGACCCCAGCCAGTATCGACCCGTATCATATGGCATGCCCAGACACCCTACGCACGTTAATCTAGGATGGCGACCAAACGAAAAGCCTGCATCAACTTGCTGATCATGTGTCCGGAGAGCGGGGAGAGGGTGAAGGACATGAGCGCATTCCCTCCCCAGATCGAGGCTAGCCAGTTTCCATGACGAAATCGAATCGCCTGCGAGAACTCGCAGACGTGCTTGGCGTTCCAGTCACTGCGTTCCGCGCTTCGAAGGATTTTCATCACCTGTATGTAGACGCGGAGGGCAAGCGCTGGCTCTTGACGCTCGATGCGCAAGGCAAACCCGTCGTGTGCAGCACTGCCGGAGATGTGGATCAGAACACTGCTGGGGAGAGCGTGTCCTTGTTCTTACGTCGCGACGAAGAATGCCCTCAGCGTGACGCGCTGACCGCGCTCATCGAGCGGCTTCTCGCGGCGCATCTCAAGGAGTGATGCAATCCGCCTGCCACACGCCCGTCAGCCGCCCTTCTGCCCTTCACCCTGACCGCCGCAGGCCGCCGTCGCCGCGCCGCGTGCGGGTCATGCGCGTGGGCGCGTGGAAGTCGTCGGGCTTGCCGCGCACCCAATCGAGGAAGCGGGCGATCTCGGGATCGGCGCGGAGCGCTTCGACCTCGGCCAACCTGCGGGCGATCTCGGCCTCGCTGTAGCGGGCGTGGATCGCCGAGTGGCAGATCTGATGCAGCCGCACGGTCGCCCCGCGGGCGCCGCCTTTCAGCTTCGGCGTGAGGTGGTGCAGGCTCTGGCGCGCATGCGGCGGGATCGGGCGCTCGCAGAGCGGGCAGACCGGTTGGGCTGCCGGCTTCGGCCCATGCGTCTCCGGATCCGCGTCGCGCCAGCGACGGGCGCGCCGCCCGACCACCTTTGTCACTCCATTCAGCGCCCCGGTCCCGCCGGGCACGAGGGAAACGGCCGGAACGGCCGCGCGGCTCCCGCCCTCGCCCTGCGTCACCGGCGCCGCTCCACCGGCCGGACGCCTCGGGGATGCGTCCACGGCTCGGCCCATGTCTTGTTGCGGCGGAGAGCGCAGGCTACCCCTGAGCGCGAGGGGTCAGCATCGGCCAGGAGCAGCAGGAGCGGGCGGCATGAAGCGGACGACCATCGATTCCAAGCTCACCGTGGCGCATCAGCCGAGCCTCGCCGAGATCGAGGCGCTCGGAGCCGAGGGCGTGCGCCTGCTCATCAACAACCGCCCCGACGGCGAGGAGCCGGGCCAGCCCGGCGCGGCGGCCGAGCGCGCGGCGGCGGAGGCGGCGGGCCTGGGCTATCTCGACCTGCCGGTGACCGGCCCCACCCTCACCCGCGAGGCGGTGGAGCGCTTCCACGCGGCGGTCGAGGCGGCGCCGGGTCCGGTCGTCGCCCATTGCCGCAGCGGCACGCGCTCGCTGACGCTCTGGGTGATCGGCGAAGTGCTCGCCGGGCACCTCCGGCGCGACGAGGTGGCCGCCTACGGCGCCCGCCACGGCTACGACCTCTCCGGCGCCGAGCGCTGGCTCGCCGCCAACGCGGGCTGAGCCCGGCTTACTGCCCCGGCATGGTGAGGATCATCGGCCCGTTGCGGGTGGCGACGACCGTGTGCTCGTACTGCACCGTGAGGGCCTGCGGCCGGCTGTAGAGCGTCCAGGGATCGTCGCCGTCCTCGGCGAAATCGGCGCCCAGCGACAGGAACGGCTCGACCGTCAGCACCATGCCCTCGCGCATGATCCGGCGCTCGGACGGGTCGGGCCAGGTCGCGATCTCGGTCGGCTCCTCGTGCAGCGACAGGCCGACCCCGTGGCTGGCGAGGTTGCGCACCAGCGTGTAGCCGTTCTTGTGGGCGAAGCTGCCCACTGCCCGGCCTATCCCTGAGAGCGGCTTGCCGGCCCCGACCTGCCGCAGGCCCGTCCACATCGCCCGGCGCCCGTCCTTGCACAGCCGCTCGACCGCCCGCGTCACCGGCGGCACGGCGAAGGACGCGCCCGTATCGGAAAAGTAGCCGTGCATCTGCGCCGAGACGTCGATGTTGACGAGGTCGCCCGGCGCGATCCGGCGCTCGCCCGGGATGCCGTGAGCGATCTCCTCGTTGACGCTGATGCAGGTTGCACCGGGAAAGCCGTAGACCGTCTCCGGCGCCGAGCGCGCGCCGGCCGCCTCCAGGAAGGCCCGCCCGACGTCATCGAGTTCGCGCGTGGTGATACCGGGCTCGATCGCCTCCCCCATCACCGCCAGCGTGTCGGCCACGATGCGCCCGATCCGCTTCAGCCCCGCCAACTCGTCGTCGTTCGACACCGTCATGTCGCGTCCTCTCGCACGGGGTCCTGCCGCGCCGTCCCGGCCTTTGCCGATTGCAGGAGGCCTCGCGGACCGAAGCTCCGGCCGGACGCTTCTGCCATCTCCGGACGCTTCCGCGAAGTCATCGCTGCGGGCCGGTGCCCTGCCCGTACGTGGACGGGCGATCTGCTCGGGCGGGTACGGGGCAGACGCCGCGCCGACTGGGTCGGGGGCAGGGCAGCGCCTTCGATCCCGCACGAGACTTTCGGAAGTCCGGTGAAACGGCGCGGGCTCGCAATCCGGAAAATGGAGAGAATTCCGCCCTCGCATCTCCCCTGATGCGCGAGAACATGCATCGGACATCGAGAGATCCGCGCGCCAAAACGACGGGATTACCGCAAACAAGACCCAGGGCAGGGATCGGATACGAAGTCCTGCCGCAGGAAATCCGATTGCTCGGACGTAAGCTCCCACGAATTGGCTGCGACCGGCTCCGGCAACGGGAAAACAGGGAACAGACATCTCTACGTTGCGTTGCGCAACCGATGGCAGGTTTGCGCCCGGTCCGGCCGCAGCGCCGCCACGCCCGACCCTATCCGATCGCGCCGGAGGAGCATGTCATGGCTGGAGCGTCCGAGACATCCGGGGCGGCGCCCCCGTCCGACCTGCCGCGGACCGGGCCGGCCCACCTCGATGCGATGAGCGCCGTGCTGGCGCGGAACTGGTGGCTCGTGGCCCTGCGCGGCCTCCTCGCGATCCTGTTCGGAGCGATCGCCTTCGTGGCGCCGGGCGCCTTCGTGCTGTCGCTGGTGCTGTTCTTCTCGGCCTACATGCTAGTCGACGGCGCGTTCGGCATCATCGCCGCGGTGCGGGCGGCGCGGCAGCACGAGCGCTGGGGCCTCCTGCTGCTCGAAGGCCTGCTCGACCTCGTGGTCGGCGTCGCGGCCTTCCTCGTGCCGGCGGCCGCGGTCTGGGCCTTCGTGCTCCTCGTCGCGGCCTGGGCCATCCTCTCCGGCGGCTTGATGATCGCGGCGGCCTTCCGCCTCCACCTGGATTACGGCCGCTGGTGGCTCGGTCTCGGCGGCTTGGTCTCGGTGCTGTTCGGGATCGTGCTCCTGATCAATCCCGGCATGTCGGCGCTGGTGCTGACATGGTGGCTCGGCGCCTATGCCGTGGCCTTCGGCGTCGCGCTGCTGATCCTCGGCTTCCGTCTGCGCTCCCGCCACGCGGCGACAGGGCGCCCCTGACGCCGCCCGCCGCTCCGGACGGAGCCTCGACCGTGCCCCCGATCGGGCACGCCTCGTCATCCAAAGAGCGTCGGTCCGGCGGCACGTGCGCGTATGGGCCCGCTTCATACGGTTTCCGATTGCTTCGAGCCTGCTTCTCCTTCGTCAGCGCGAGCATCAGCGAAGGGAGCAAGCGAACGCCGGTTTCAGATGCGGGCCGTGCTCGCCGCGCCCGGCCCCACTTTGATCAACCGGAAACGGTTCCGGCCATCATCGCCCGCGCTGTGTCGGCATCGGCGAGCGGGCGCCCGAGCCCGCGGGCGCCCTCGGCGGCGCGGCGGATCTGGGCGGCGTTGCTCTCGGCCGGGCGGCCGTCGGGGGCGAGGAGGCTGTTCTCGAAGCCGACGCGCACATGCCCGCCCAGCCCCGCCGCGACGAGGGCGCAGGCATTCTCGCGCGGGCCGAAGGCGCAGATCGCCCAGAGCGGCAGCCCCGCCCCGGCCGCGGCGAGGAAGGGCAGCAGGTCGGCGGGCCGCGAGACCTGGCCGGGGGTGTAGCGGCCCAGAACGAAGAGCGGGAAATCCTCGCCCTCGCCGAGCACGCCGCGGCTTTTGAGCTCCGCGTAGCGGGTCACTTCGGCGGCCTCGTAGAGGATGATCTGGAGCAGGACGCGCTCGCGCCGGGCGAAGGCGAAGAACTCGGCCGCGGCGGTCTCGGCGGCAGCGTCCGGCACGATCTCGCGCAGCGCCAGCGAGACCGCCTCGGGGCGGGTCGCGCGTACCACCGCCATCTGCTCCGGGGCTTCGTAGCGCCCGGCGGCTTCGGAGGTGATCTGCACCACGAGGCGATCCCCCACTTCGGCGCGGATCGCGGCGGTGACCGCGCGGTAGGCGTCCGCATCGAGGAGGTGGCGGCCCTCTGCGTCACGGACATGGACGTGGATCAGGGCGGCGCCGGCTTCCGCGATCTCGGCCGCGGTGCGGGCGATCTCGGCCGGCGTGATCGGCAGGGCCGGATGGTCGGCCTTGGTGCGGGTGGCGCCATTGGGGGCGTTGGCGAGGATGAGCGGCGGCCAGCCGGAATCGTGCGTCACGGGTTCGGTCTCGCATTCGAGAAAAGAATTAATCGCCCGCGCTCAGGCCCAGGCGCCGCATGCGGTCGGAGAGCGTCTTGCGCGGCAGGCCGAGCGCCCGGGCGGCCTCGGCGATGCGCTGGCCGGAGGCCTTGAGCGCGTCCTCGATGACGAGGCGCTCGACCCGGTCGAGCAGGGCGTCGAGCCCCGGCGCCGCCTCGGGCCCACCGGCGAGATCCGGGCTGAGGAATCCGAGCACGGCCCGCTCGGCGGCGTTTTTGAGTTCACGCACATTGCCCGGCCAGTCGGCGAGCATCAGCGACCGGCGCAGCGACGGCGGCACCTCGATCACCGGGCGCTGGTACTTCACCGCCGCCTGGACGAGGAAGCGCTCGAACAGGAGCGGGATGTCCTCGCGGCGCTCGCGCAAAGGGGGCAGGGTCAGCGTCACCACGTTGAGGCGGAAGTACAGGTCGCGTCGGAAGCGCCCGGCCTCGGAGAGCGCGTCGAGATCCTCCTTCGTGGCGGCCACCACCCGCAGGTCCACCGGCACGCCGGTATTGGAGCCGAGCCGCTCCACCCGCCGCTCCTGCAGCACCCGCAGCAGCTTCACTTGGAGGGCGAGCGGCATGCTCTCGACCTCGTCGAGGAACAGGGTGCCGCCGCTGGCATGCTCGACCTTGCCGATGCGGCGCTTGCCCGCCCCGGTGAAGGCGCCGGCCTCGTGGCCGAACATCTCGCTCTCGAACATGCTCTCGGGGATGGCGCCGCAATTGATCGCCACGAACGGCTTGCCCGCCCGTGCCCCGCCCTCGTGCAGGGCGCGGGCGACCTGCTCCTTGCCGGCCCCGGTCTCGCCGAGCACCAGCACGTCGGCCGCCGCCGAGGCCAGCGAGGCGATGTCCTCGCGCAGGCGCCGCATCGCCGGGGACTGGCCGACGAGGCAGCGCTCCACCGCACTGCCCGGCGCCTCGCCCCGGTCGAGGGCGCGGCGCAGGCGGCGGTTCTCCATCACCAGCGCGCGCTTCTCCAGCGCGCGCCGAACCACCTCGACGAAGGCGTCGTTGACGAAGGGCTTCTCGATGAAGTGGTAGGCGCCCTCGCGCATGGCGGCGACCGCCATGGCGATGTCGCCATGGCCGGTGACGAGCACCACCGGCAATTCGGGATCGCGGCGGCGGATCTCCGCCAGCAGCGCGAGGCCGTCCTGGCCCGGCAGGCGCACGTCGCTGACGACGATGCCGGAAAAGTCGCGGGTGATGGCCGGGAGCGCCGCCTCGGCAGTGGGAAAAGCCTCGACGGCGATGCCGCCGAGCTGGAGCGCCTGCTCCATGGACAGGCGGACCATCTCCTCGTCGTCGATCAGCACGACGCGCAGGGCGGCGGCCGGCTCGGCCTCAGGAAACATGCGGCATCCTCTGGCGCCCCCTCTCCGGCGGGGCCATCCCGGCCGAGTCCTGAGCCATCTCGCGCGCCACGTCCATCACGAGGTCGAAGGCGAGGCCCCCGCCCGCCATCGGCCGGGGCTGGAGGCTCGCCCCGAACTCGCGGGCGATGGCGAGCGAGATCGGCAGGCCGAGGCCGAGCCCCTCCCCCGCCGGCTTGGTGGTGAAGAACGGATCGAAGATGCGAGTGAGCGCCGCCGCATCGAGGCCCGGTCCGTTATCCTCGACGCTGAGCACGACATGCCCGTCGCCAGCCCAGGCACGCACCGCGACCTCCGCGCCCGGACGGCCCTTGACCGCGTCGAGAGCGTTGCCGACGAGGTTGATCAGCACCTGCGACAGGCGGATCGGCTCGAACACCACCCACTGCGCCGCTGGATCGAGATCGGTCGTCACCCGCGCGCCCGCGTCGCGGATGCGCGACGACAGGATCGCGAGGCTCTCGGAGACGGCCATGCCGACATCGACGGCGACCCGCTCCGTCCCCGAGCGGCGGGAGAAGCTGCGCAACTGCCCCGTGATCTTGCCGAGGCGGTCCACCAGGGCGACGATGCGGGTCAGGTTGGCCGCCGCCTCCGCCTCGCGGCCCTGGCGCAGGAAGGCGGAGGCGTTGTCGGCCAAGCCCCGCAGGGCAGCGAGTGGCTGGTTCAGCTCGTGGGTGATACCGGCCGCCATCTGGCCCAGCGTCGCCATCTTGGCGGCCTGGACCAGTTCGCCCTGCGTCTCCCGCAGATCACCCTCGGCGCGGGTCCGCTCCTCGATCTCGCCCGCGAGCCTGAGATTCGCCGCCCGCAGGTCGGCGGTGCGGGCCGCGACCTTGGCCTCCAACTCGCGCTGCGCGGCCCGGTTCTCGCGCACGCGCCGCAGATGCTGGCTGCCGTAGAGGCCGATCAGTCCGAGCACGATCAGGGCCAGGATCGCCCCGACCCGCGCGCTGCGCCCGGCGATCGCCACCGGCGCGGCGTCGGCGAAGAGCAGCAGCGTCCAGCCATAGGCCGACATCGCCTGCTGCTCGAATAGCGCGCGGCCCCGCGGCGCCGCCTCCGACTGGCTGACCAGCGGCACGCCGCCCACTTCTTCCGTCCGGCCGAAACCGATCGGGCGATAGTCGTCGCGCCCGTACTGGCGCGTCTGCTCCATGCGCGCGCGGGCGGCAGCGTCGAGCGGCTTGGTCGCGCGGAACTTGAGGGCAGGGTCGGAGGCGAGGAAGACGATGCCGTTCTCGTCGGCCACGAGCACGCGGTCGGTGCCCTCACGCCAGATCGCCTCCACGGAATCGAGGCCGACCTTGGTCGCCACCACGCCGCGCACCGCGCCGTCGATGATGACCGGGGCGCTGATGAAGTAGCCGGGCACGCCGGTGAGCGTCCCGATGGCGTAGAACCGCCCGACCCGCCCGCCGCGCGCCTCCATGAAGTAGGGCCGGTAGGAAAAGTCCTGGCCGACATAAGTCTGGGGCGTGTCCCAGTTCGAGGCGGCGATGGTCAGTCCGGAAGGGATCAGCAGGTAGACGACGCCGGCGCCCGCCTCGCGGCTCAGCCGCTTGAGATAGGCGTTGACGGTGGCGACCTGCGCCGGATCGTCCGGCGCGGCCAGCAGCGCCCGGACCCGCGGGTCGAGGGCGGCCGCCGCCGGCAGGAAGCCGAAGCGCTCGATGGCGCCCTCCAGGCTCTGCGCGTAGATCTCTGCCCGCTGCCGGGCATCGCCGGCAAGGCTCGCGGCGACGCGGTCCTCGGCCACGTCGCCCGCCTTGATCACGACGAGAAGCGCCGCCATGGCCAGGACGGCGAAGAGCAGGGCGCGCACGGCCTTGGCGTAGGGAACAGGCATGACGGTTCTGTGCGCCGGTGCGTGCCGGCCCGCTCCGGATGGGTCCCTTCCTCCGCCCTCATCCTGAGGTGCCGGAGCAGAGCGGAGGCCTCGAAGGGTGCTCCAGCCAGCCGCGCGAGATCTGGAATATCTTTCGAGGCCCGCTCGCGCGAGCACCTCGGGATGAGGGGGTTGAACAGGATTACGGCCGCAAGCGGGAGCCGCCGACCGCGTCGGCAGCTCCCGTCCGGACGAGGCCTCAATCCGTCGTCACCCCCTTCATCTCCACCTCCTCGAAGCGGTGCTGCTCGGCCGTCACCAGGGCGGAGAGGTCGCGCTTCAGGGCGTTGAAGGCGGCCGAGGCGCTGTCGCGCGGGCGTGGCAGTTCGACCCGGATGTCGCGCTTGATCGTGCCGGGGCGGTAGGTCAGCACCACGATGCGGTCGGCCAGATAGATCGATTCCTCGATCGAGTGGGTGACGAACACGATGGTCTTGCCGGTGGCCGCCCAGATCCGCAGCAGCTCGTCCTGGAGCGAGCGGCGGGTCAGGGCGTCGAGGGCGCCGAAGGGCTCGTCCATCAGCATCACCGGGCTGTCCAGCGCCAGCACGCGGGCGATCGCCACGCGCTGGCGCATGCCGCCGGACAGGTCCTTGGGGAAGCGGTCGCGGAACTCGGCGAGCTTGAGCATGTCGAGGAGCTCGGCCACCCGCGCCTCGATCGCGGCGCGGCCCATGCCCTTGATCTCGAGACCGAAGGCGATGTTCTGCGCCACGCTCATCCAGGGAAACAGCGCGTATTCTTGGAACACCATGCCCCGGTCGGGACCGGGCTCGGAGACGGCGCGGCCCTCGACGGCGATGCCGCCGCGGGTCGGGTGGGAGAAGCCGGCGATGGCGTTGAGCAGCGTCGACTTCCCGCAGCCGGAAGGCCCGAGCAGGCAGACGAACTCGCCGCGGTTGATGGTGAGGTCGATGTCCTTGAGGGCGACGACCTCGCCGCCGGGGACGGGGAAGACCTTGTCCACCCCCGAGACCACGATGTGGGGCGAGGCGGAGGTGGCCAGGGGCGCGGCGACCGGCACGGCGTGCTGCGTGACGGCGTCGATGGGATGCGGTTGCACGGACATGGGCTCCCTCACGATTCCAGGCCGCGGTGCCAGCGGAGCAGGTGGTTGTTGAGGCGGCTGACCGCCATGTCGATGACGAGGCCGAGCGCGCCGATGGTCAGCATCCCGGCGATGATCTTGTCGGACCAGAAGTATTCGCGCGCCTCCAGGATGCGGAAGCCGAGCCCGTTGTTGACCGCAATCATCTCGGCCACGATCACCACGATGAAGGCGGTGCCGATGCCGATCCGCGCGCCCGACAGGATGTAGGGGGTGGCCGCCGGCAGGATGACGCGCCGGAAGATCGTCGTCCGGCTGGCGCCCAGGCTGCGGGCGGCGCGGATGTAGATCCCGTCCACGTGGCGCACGCCGGCGATGGTGTTCATCAGCACGGGGAAGAAGGCGCCGATGGCGATGAGGAATACGGCCGGCGCGTTGCCGAGGCCGAACCACAGGATCGAGAGCGGGATGTAGGCGATCGGCGGGATCGGCCGCAGCACCTGCATCAGCGGATTGATGTGGCGGTAGATCAGGTCGCTCGTGCCCATGAACAGGCCGAGCGGCAGGGCGAGCCCGGCGCCGACGAGGAAGCCGACCACGACGCGATAGAGCGAGGCCATCGCGTCGTGCAGCATCTCGCCCGAGAAGAGCCAGAGAAACCACGAGCCGTGGGCCGGATCGTAGGGCTCGAGCGGGGCGAGGTAGGCCCACCAGCGCGCCGCGACCGCCGCCGGCGAGGGCAGCACCATCGGGTTGACGAGGCCGGCGGTGCAGGCGAGTTGCCAGATCAGGAGGACGGCGACCGGAACCGCAAATCCCTCGGCCAGGGGTTTGAGACGGGAGGCGTTCATCGACTGAGCCTCCTCAGTTCGTGCCGGCGGAAGCCTTGGCGGCCTCCAGCAGGTCGAGCTTCACCCAGTCGGCGGCTTTAGCCGGCTTCGACATCTTGCCGATGCCGTGCTCGGCCATGACGTCGGTGGTCTTCTGGATGTGGTCGGCGCTCATCTCCAGGGTGTAGGGCGAGTTGGCGAGCGCATCCTGGAACTCCGCCCCGGTGAGCTGCCCCTTGAACACGTCCTGCGTGACGAAGGTCTCGGCGGCCTTCGGATCGTCCATGAAGGTCTTCTGGGCCTTGACGAAGCATTCCATGAACTTGGCCGCGGCCGGCTTCTTCTCGTTGTAGAACTTCTCCGTCATCACCAGCGTGCGGATCGGCGAGCCGACGGGGGTGTCGTAGGGCTTGATCACCTCGACGCCGAAGCCGCGGGCGATGGCCTGGGCCGATTGCGGCTCGGTCTGCATGATCGCGTCGACCTGCTTTTGCAGAAGCGCCTGGTTCAGATCCGGATAGCCGAGGAAGATCAGGTTGACGTCGCGGTTCTTCAGGCCGTGCTTGGCCATCTCGGCGCCGAGCAGCACCTCCTGGATCGAGCCGCGGGTGACGCCGACTTTCTTGCCCTTGAGATCGGCGGCCGACTTGATGCCGGATTCCGGCGTCGCGAGCAGGCGCGCGCCGCCCTTGGCAAAGCCGCCGACGATGTAGACGGAGGCGCCGTTGCCGCGGGCCGAGATCGCGGCCTCGGAGGCGGTTGCGCCGACATCGAGTTCGCCGGCGAGCATCGCCTGCATGATGTCCGGGCCCTTGGCGAAGATCTTGAGATCGACGGTGATGCCGCAATTCTTGGCGATCTCCTTGACGTAGGAGACGCCGGCGAAGTGAGCGAGCTTCAGGTTGCCGACGCGGATTACCTCCTGCGCGGAGAGGGGGAACGGCGCGAGCAAGGCGGCGGTCGCGATGGCGAGGAGGCTGAGGCGGCGGCGTGTGAGAGGACGGCGAACGGGCAAGAGGTTTCTCCCTGATGACCCGGCTCTGCGGCCGGTGCGGATCGCCCCTTCCCTTTTGCACGGCGCATGCCAGCTATGCAGGATTCGCTGATCTTCGCGTAACTGCTTGTACAGGATTTCGTTTTCTCAGCCGGAACGAAGCGTTCCCCGAGCCGGCGGCGGCGGTTTTCCGCCACGCGCGCCGAAAGGCCGGCGGAATGCCGCCGTGGATGCACCGTTACGACGAAGGATGGATCCGGGCTGCGACGTCAGTCGAGCGGAACGAGGACGATCGCGTCCCCTTCGAGCCGCGCCTGCACCGACTGGCCCCACCGGCTGCCGCCGAGATCGTCGGCGGTCTTGTAAAGACCGTCGATGGCGATGAGTTCCGGCTCGAACTTGCGGGCGAGGATGCGGGCGGCGGGATCGCCTACGGCGCCGGCGATCGCCCGGCCGCGCAGGGCGCCGTAGACATGGATCGAGCCGCCCGCGATCACCTCCGCGCCGGAGGCCACCGAGCCGAGCACGGTCACGTCGCCGTCGAGATGCTGGATCACCTGCCCCGAGCGCACCGGCGCATCGAGGACGAAGGAGCGCGGCCGGGCCGGAGCTGGGGGGGCCACCAGGGCGGGGGCGGCGGCCTGGGCCGTCGGCGCCTCGACAGGCGCGGACGCTGCCGCACCGGGCTCCGGCGGCGCGATGTCCTCGACCGGCTTGCCGCCCACCAGCGGCGGCGGGAAGCCCGGCCCGAGCGAGGTCGGACCAATCCCCTCGATGCCGAGGATGGTGATCGAGCGCCGGTTCAGCTCCTCGCAGAGATGGGCGAGATCCGAGCGCTCGAAGCGCAGGCCGGTGACGTCGAGGATGATCGCCCGCACCGCGAAGAAGGCCGGCGCCCGCTGCTTGAGCGCATCGAGCTCGGCGAGCCACTGGTCGATCGGCGGCACGGGGGCCAGCACCATCGCCAGGAAGGAGCGGCCGCGGAAGCGGATCGGAGGACGGTCGGTCACGGGCATGTTCGCGGCAGGTGGATCATTCCGAGCAGCTTATGGCAGATCGCGCGCCGCGCCGCGCGGGGGCATCACGCCCTCAACAGCAAACGCGCCTGCCCTCCCCTCAACCCGCCGACACGGGATCGGGAAGGCGATCCGGTCCTGTCTGCGGGTCGCCGGCTTCGAGCGCGTGCACGAGATCGCGCAGGCGGCGCCGGTCGGCCGCGAGCGGGAGAGAGACCTCGGCCCGGTCGAGGGCCATGCGGGACTGATGCCGGGCGGCGGCTGCGAGTGCCGCATCACCCAAGCGGACGAGCGCCCACAATCCCTTCTGAATGTGCAACTGCATCTCGATCAGCCCTGCCCCATCGCGCGCCATCAGCATGAAGGCGTCCTCGACGAGATCGGCCGTGTCGAGTGGCGGGACGTGCACGCGCGGATATGTCGGCGGCCCACCGGCCCGTTCGTGCTCTTCGTCGGCGCAGCCACCGGCCCAGAGGCAGAGAAGGCGGGTCGAACGGCCGACGACGTCGATCGCGGTCCCTGGATCGTTCGTCGCCGGGGAGAGGGCGCGCGAGCCGATCTCGCTCATCACGGCGAGGCCGAAGCGCGGATCCTGATCGAAGGAGCGCTCCGTGCCGACCGAGAACACGGCCATGACGGCGCGGCGCAGGGCCTCGGCCTCCTCGCCGTCCGGCACCCGCTTCGTCCGCAAGCGTGCCAACGGCGTGTGCGGGTAGACGAAGGTCCCAGGGACCGCCGTGACGTAAACCTCCGCATCCCGCTTCTCGCAGAACGCGGACAGGGCCGGCATGTCGATGTGCTGGACGTAGCCGATCGCCTCCGTCGTCACGGGGACGGTCGCGGCCGGGATCCGCCGCGAGGGATCGCGCAGCGGCGTGCCGCCGAGAAAGGGCTCCCGCAGCCGCGCGAGGATGGCCTTCCGGACGGCCGCCTCGACGCGGTCGGTGGTCTGCCCGACGCGGCCGAGACGGGTGAGGTGGTCGATCCACCGCAGCAGCGCGATCACGATCAGCGCGATGACGGCGATCGTCACCACGAACAGGATGGAGCGACCCTGCTCGCCGTAGGCCCCGGTCTTCGAGACGACGAGGCCGACGATGCCGAACAGGAAGGAGCCGAGGAAGGTCGAGAGGACGGTCTGGGTCAGCCGGTCCTCGATCAGCAGCTTCGTGGCGCGGGGCGTGACGTTGCTCGTCGCCGAGCCGTAGGCGGAGACCATCACGTTCAGCGAGAAGGTGGTGACGGTCAGCATGCTCGACGCGATCACGGTGAGGATGCTGTCGAGGGCGTCCGCGCTGATCGTTCCGGGAATCGTGAAGGGCAGATGGCTGTCCATGAAGGCCGCCAGGATCGCGGCCAGGATGCCCATCAGGCCGATCAGCGTGGCCCGTACCCAGAGCCGTCGCGTCAGTTGCGCCATCAGCCATCGCCAGCGCGGCATGGTCAGCCTCCTCCCTCGAACGTCACGGCGGCAGCGAAAGCTGGTTCCCGCCGGCGACTCTCCGGCCATAGTCGCCCGGCCCCGACGACGCGAGCCGGCGGGGGCCTCGCCCGAAAAAGAGCGCGGCGGCATGGCTGCCCCGCTCATGCGAGGCGTGCCCGCACTTGCCGGATCGAGCGACACCTTATATTGCGACGCGATACCGCCCGAATCCGTACCCTGGCGTCACGACCGTCGAAGCACGGCCCGCGACACGCCGCTTTATGGCCGGGCTCCACGTTTTTCGAACGTTTCCGAGACCCCGATGAAGCTGCGCAACATCGCCATCATCGCCCACGTCGACCACGGCAAGACGACGCTGGTCGACAAGCTGCTCCAGCAGTCGGGCACCTTCCGCGAAAACCAGCGGGTCGAGGAGCGGGCGATGGACTCGAACGACCTCGAGAAGGAACGCGGCATCACGATCCTCGCCAAGGCGACCTCGGTCGTCTGGCAGGATACCCGCGTCAACATCGTCGACACCCCCGGCCACGCCGATTTCGGCGGCGAGGTGGAGCGCATCCTCTCGATGGTCGACGGCGTGATCGTGCTGGTCGACGCCGCCGAGGGCCCGATGCCGCAGACCAAGTTCGTGGTCGGCAAGGCACTGAAGATCGGCCTTCGCCCGATCGTCGCGATCAACAAGGTCGATCGGCCGGATGCGCGCATCAACGAGGTCGTCAACGAGGTGTTCGACCTGTTCGCGGCGCTCGACGCCACCGACGAGCAGCTCGACTTCCCGATCCTCTACGGCTCGGGCCGCAATGGCTGGATGGCCGATTCGCCCGACGCCTCGCCGGATGTCGGCCTCGCGCCGCTGTTCGACCTCGTGCTCAAGCACGTGCCGCAGGCCCGCGTCGAGGAAGGTCCGTTCCGGATGCTCGGCACGCTGCTCGAAGCCAACCCCTTCCTCGGCCGCATCATCACCGGGCGCATCGCCTCGGGCACGGTGAAGCCGAATCAGTCGATCAAGGTGCTCTCGCGCGACGGCAAGGTCGTGGAGACCGGCCGCGTCTCGAAGATCCTCGCCTTCCGCGGCCTGGAGCGCGCCCCGATCGACGTCGGGGAGGCCGGCGACATCGTCTCCATCGCCGGTCTGCTCAAGGGCACCGTGGCCGACACCTTCTGCGATCCGGCCGTCAACGAGCCGATCCAGGCCCAGCCGATCGACCCGCCGACCGTCACCATGTCCTTCATCGTCAACGATTCGCCGCTGGCCGGCACCGAGGGCGACAAGGTCACGAGCCGCATGATCCGCGACCGCCTGTTCAAGGAGGCCGAGGGCAACGTCACGCTCAAGATCGAGGAAGCGGCCGACAAGGACTCGTTCTACGTCTCCGGCCGCGGCGAGCTGCAGCTCTCGATTCTGATCGAGACCATGCGCCGCGAGGGCTTCGAGATTGCCGTGTCCCGGCCGCGCGTCGTCCTCGAGAAGGACGAGAACGGCGACGTGATGGAGCCGGTCGAGGAGGTCGTGATCGACGTCGACGAGGAGTATTCCGGCGTCGTCGTGCAGAAGATGTCCGAGCGCAAGGCCGAGATGATCGAGATGCGGCCCTCGGGCGGCAACCGGCTCCGGCTCGTCTTCCACGCTCCGACCCGCGGCCTCATCGGCTACCAGGGCGAGCTGATGACCGACACCCGCGGCACCGCGATCATGAACCGCCTGTTCAAGGCCTACGAGCCCTTCAAGGGCGAGATCGCCGGCCGCCGCAACGGCGTGCTGATCTCGAACGACAAGGGCGAGGCCGTGGCCTACGCCATGTGGAACCTCGAGAACCGCGGCCCGATGATGATCGAGCCCGGTGCCAAGGTCTACCAGGGCATGATCGTCGGTGAGCACAACCGCGAGAACGACCTCGAAGTGAACGTGCTCAAGGGCAAGAAGCTCACCAACATCCGCACCACCTCGAAGGACGAGGCCGTGCGCCTGACGCCGCCGATCCGGATGACGCTGGAGAAGTCGCTGGCCTGGATCCAGGACGACGAGTTGATGGAAGTCACGCCGAAGTCGATCCGCCTGCGCAAGATCCACCTCGACCCGAACGACCGCAAGCGCTTCGAGCGCTCGAAGGAAGCGCTGACGGCTTAAGAGTGCCGCACAAAACTCCCGGTCTCTGACCGTCGTCACTCTGGCTTTGACGACGCAGCGGGCGTTTTGTGAGAGACACCCATACGAGCCGCCTCGCTCGCAACGAACCCGCAAAAAAGGCCCCGGTGCGCTGGCTGCACCGGGGCCTTTTTTGCGTGCGAGCCATGTCCGGAGCCTCCCTCCGGATGCTGTTCCCCCCTCTCCCCGCAGGCGGAGAAAGGGGATGCGCTCGATTCCGGATCGACGAACCGGAAAAGGCTTTGCTCGTCTCATACCAAATCCGGCTGATCCCTTCGGGATGGCGGATTTGGCCCTCGCTCAAGCGCCGCGCGGGCTTGCTGATCCGATCCCCGCTCTGATCAAGCGGACACCGGATCAGGCCGCCCGGATCGTGTGGAGGAAGTGGCGGACCTGCCCGTCGAGATGCTCGGACTGGCGCGACAGTTCGGAGGCCGAGGTCAGCACCTGGCTCGCCGCCGCACCGGTCTCCTCGGCGGCGGCCGCGACGCTGGCGACGTTGCCCGTCACCGCGCCGGTGCCGGCGGACGCCTCGGAGACGTTGCGCACGATTTCCTGGGTCGCCGCCCCCTGCTCCTCGACCGCCGCAGCGATCGATCCGGCCAGCCCGTCGATCTCGCGGATACGCGCCGCGATGTCGCCGATGGCGTTGACGGCCTGTCCGGTGATGGTCTGGACTTGCCCGATCTGCCCGGAGATCTCGTCGGTCGCCCGCGCCGTCTGGTTGGCGAGTTCCTTGACCTCGGCGGCGACCACCGCGAAGCCGCGGCCGGCCTCACCGGCGCGGGCCGCCTCGATGGTGGCGTTGAGCGCGAGCAGGTTGGTCTGCCCGGCGATGGTGGAGATCAGGCCCACCACGTCGCCGATCTTGGCGGCCGCGACGCTCAGATCCTGCACGAGTTGCGCGGTGCCCTCGGCCTCGACAACGGCCTTCTGCGCCAGCGCGGTCGATCCGGTGACCTGCCGGGCAATTTCCTGCACCGAGGCGCCGAGCTCCTCGGCGGCCGCGGCGACCGTGCCGACATTGGCCGCAGCCTCTTCCGCGGCGGCTGCGGCGGCGTTCGATTGGGAGGCCGTCTGCGAGGCGGTGCCCTCCATGCTCTGGGCGGTCGCCTGCAGCTCGGTGGCAGCGGCCGAGACGGTGCCGACGATGCCGCTCACCGCCCGCTCGAAGCTGTCGGCCATCTCGCGCATCGCCGCCTTGCGCTGCGCCTCGGCGCCGGCCCGTGCCAGTGCGGTCTCCTCCTCCAGGGCACGGGTGCGGATCAGGTTGTCCTTGAACACCTGAACGGCGTTCGCCATCGCCCCAATCTCTTCGCGGCGCTCACGGAAGGGAAGCTCGACGCTAACATCGCCTTCCGCCAAGCGGCTCATCAACCCGGTCATCCGGCGGATCGGGCGCGCGACGAAGCCGTTGAGCAGCAGAATGCCGAGGCCGGCGACGAGCAGCAGCGCCGCGAGACCCGCGCCGACGGCGAGGCGGGACGTGCTCGCGGCCTCCTCGGCGATCCGGGCGCGCGTCGCCAGCAGGGCCGCCTCGGCGCCGGCCATCGCGGCGGCGACCTTGCGCACGGTGTCCATCGCCGTCTTGCCGGCTCCGGATGCCTCGATCCGGCGTGCCTGTTCCCGGGTCGCCTCGTCGCGCATCAGCGCGATCTCGCGCTCGGCGACGTCGCGGGTCCATTGGCCGGCGGCCGCGTCGAGAGCGTCGAGTCGGCGCAGTTGCTCGGCATTGTCGGCGACGAGGCTGCGCAGCCGTCCCAGCGTCTCGCCATACGCCTTGGTTCCGGCATGGAACGGTTCGAGGAAGGCAGGCTCGGCCGAGACGAGATAGCCGCGCAGGCCCGTCTCCCGGTCCACCATGGTGGCCGTCAAACGGTCGAGTTCCAGTAGCACTTGGTAGGTGTGGTCGCGCCAGCGGTTGGTTTCCTCGATCTTGCCGAGGCTACGCCAACTGATGAACGTGGAGCCGCAGACCGCGAGGATGACCAGCGCGAAGACGACGACGAGCTTGGCGACGATGGAGAGATTGGCGATGCCACGCATAACGCTGATCCAAAAGGGCAAATGCGCTACCCGGCGGCAGCGCTTCAACAAATGATGGCTTTCACGAACCTAAAGTCCCGTTAATCCGGAATGGCACAAGAAAATTGTGCACTCATGCCGCGAAGCGATGGGGCCGAGTTGCCTGATTCGCGCCGATCACAGGATCCAGCGATCCCACAAGCACAGGCCGGCGCGAAGGTTGTTTAAGCTGGCAGATTTCGGACAAATGTCTGACTTAAATCGGTTTTTCCTGATCGAGCAGACGTGGCGGGAATATCTTGCCCGGCAATTCTTGCCCGGCGCATCCAAAAATTAACCCCTCGGTAACCATCCGGGCGGTCAATGGGTGCGTCGGTAAGGAAACGTCAACGCCCGTGACCAGCCCCGCTCCCACCCGCCCCACACTGCCCCTGCGAGGCCGCGTCTTCCGCGCCGTCTCGCTGGCGCCGGAAGCCCCCCTCGCCGATTGGCTCGCCCTTCTGGACGCGGCCCTGAAGCGATCGGCCACGCTGTTCGACGACCGGGCCGTGATCCTCGACGTCGCCGGTCTCAAACCTGCGCCGTCCGAGTTGGAGACCCTGATCGCCGAGCTGTCGGCGCGGAAACTGCGCATCCTCGGCATCGAGGGCGCGGAGGCCCCGCTGCCCTCGCTCCTTCCGCCGCGGCTCGTCGGCGGCCGTCCCGTCGGCGATGCCTTCGAGGCGCCGGCGTTCGAGGAAGACAAGCCGGGCGTGTCCTCCCTCACCATCGAGGGCTCGATTCGCTCCGGCCAGAGCATCGTCCACCGCGAGGGGGACGTGACCGTGATGGGCTCGGTGTCCTCGGGCGCCGAGGTCCTCGCGGGCGGTTCCATCCACGTCTACGGCGCCCTGCGCGGGCGGGCCATCGCGGGCGCCGCCCGCAACCCCCGCGCACGCATCTACTGCCGCAAGTTCGAGCCCGAGCTTCTCGGCATCGACCGCCTCGTCCGCACGGCCGAGGACATGGGCACTCACCTGCGCGGCCAAGCGGTCCAGATCTGGTCCGACGGCGGCGCGATCAAGATTGCAGCCTTGGGTTAAGGGGAAACGAGAATGGCCAAGGTTCTTTGTGTCACGTCCGGTAAGGGCGGCGTCGGCAAGACCACCACGACGGCAGCGCTCGGTGCGGCGCTGGCGCAGGCCGGCGAGAAGGTCTGCGTGGTCGATTTCGACGTCGGCCTGCGCAACCTCGACCTGATCATGGGCGCCGAGCGCCGCGTGGTCTACGACCTGATCAACGTCACCAACGGCGACGCCAAGCTGCCGCAGGCGCTGATCCGCGACAAGCGCCTCGAGAACCTCTCGCTGCTGCCGGCCTCCCAGACCCGCGACAAGGACGCGCTCACCGACGAGGGCGTCGAGCGGGTGATGGGCGAGCTTCGCGAGAAGTTCGACTGGATCGTCTGCGACAGCCCCGCCGGCATCGAGCGCGGCGCCCAGCTCGCCATGCGCCACGCCGACGTCGCCGTGGTGGTGACGAACCCCGAGGTCTCCTCGGTGCGTGACTCGGACCGGATCATCGGCCTGCTCGACTCCAAGACCGTGCGCGCCGAACGCGGCGACACGATCGAGAAGCACCTGATCCTGACCCGCTTCGACCCGGCCCGCGCCGACCGCGGCGACATGCTCAAGGTCGACGACGTGCTCGAGATCCTCTCGATCCCGCTGCTCGCCATCATCCCGGAGAGCCTCGAAGTCCTGCGCGCCTCGAATGTCGGCTGCCCGGTGACGCTCAACAACCCGCTCTGCGCCCCCTCTCGCGCCTACATCGACGCCGTGCGCCGCCTGAAGGGCGAGACCGTGCCGATGGCGATCCCGTCCGACCGCAAATCCCTGATCAACAAGCTGTTCACACGGAGGGCCGCATGAGTGTCCTGACCTTCCTCAAGCCGCGCGGCTCCGGTTCGGTCGCCCGCGAACGCCTGCAACTGATCCTCGCGCACGAGCGCGTGGAGAACGGACGGCCCGACCTGATCATCACCCTGCGCGAGGAGATCCTGAACGTGATCGCCAAGCACGTCACGGTCGAGCGCGACAAGGTGCAGATCAAGCTGGAGCGGGGCGAAGGCGTCTCGACGCTCGGCGTCGATATCGAATTCCCTGTCGATGCAGTGCTCAAGCCGAAGCCGAAGGCCAAGCGCGCCATCGCCTGATCCGGTCTCCGCTCGATCGAGGCGGGGAGCGTATCAGCCAGCCCGCGCGGCGCTTGAGCGAGGGCCAAATCCGCCATCCCGAAGGGATCAACCGGATTTGGTATGAGCCGACCGCCCTCCGGACGAACCACCACCTGCGGCCCCGAACGGGTGCCGCAGGTTTTTTCGTTTCGCGACCCTCTACGGGGCCGCATCGCGATGGACGACCGGAAGCGAGCGATCGGGAAAGACCGGCCGTTGCCCGGCGGCAACATATGTCGTTTTTGCGGACCCGCTCAAGACGGCCACAATAGAAGAACAGACTGTCCGGCAATCGATTCCTGCAAAGCCTTCAAAGGCTTGTTTTGATTTGAAAGAATACTCTAGAACACATACAAACTGTCCTCCCGGACTTGTTCAATGCGCGGTTTACGTCTCCCGTAACGGCCGGGAACGGTGCCGTCGCGCGCCTTCGCGGGTTCGGGGTGGGTGGGATGTCGGCGGGGTTGATCGAGGCTCTGCATCGGTGTGAGGGCGCTCGGCTGCAGCGCTTTCTCACGCGTCTGCTGGGCAATCCGGCCGATGCGGCCGACGCGGCACAGGAGACCTATCTGCGCCTCGTGAAGGCGTTCGACCGAACGGAGATCGAGCAGCCGCGCATCTTCCTGTTCTTCGTGGCGCGCAACGTCGCGCTCAATCTTGGGGCGCGGCGCCGTCTCGAGAAGGGGCTGTTTTCTCCCCTGACGGACCTCGACCTCGCGGAGGTGGCGGACGGGCAGGCGCGGCCCGAGCAGCAGGTCATCGCGCGCCAGCAACTGCGCCTCGTCGCGGCCGCCATCGACAGGCTGCCGCCGCGCTGCCGCGAGGTCTTCCTGCTCAGCACCCTCGACGGCCTGCCCAACGGCGTCATCGCCGCGCGGCTGGGGATCAGCCGCAACATGGTCGAGAAGCACCTGATGAAGGCGTTCCTCCACACCCGCCGCACCTGCCGCGACTTTTTCTGAAGGCGGCACGTCAGGATTTTCCGGCCTCACCGGTCTTCACGGGAGACGGGGCTCGCGTTGGCCCGGACGGGCATGCGAGACGAGTGCGAAAGAGAACCGGCAAGAACAGCGGGATGAACGAGCGCACGCCCTCGGACGCGCCGGAGGAGGCCGAGGATCCGGTCTACGAGCAGGCCGCCCTCTGGGTCGCGCGCCTCTCCTCCGCGGATGCGACGGACGCCGACCATCGCGCCTTCGAGGCGTGGCGCGCGGCCGACCCCGCCCATGCCGAGGCCTATGCCGAGATGGAGGCGTGGCGCGGCACGATGAAGCGGGCACCCGATCCGCGGCGGCCCCGCCTGCCGAAGGGTCTGGCGGCGCTTGCCGCCGCCCTCGGCCTGGGTGTCCTGCTGAGCGACCCGCTCGGCTGGGTGGACCGGATGCGGGCGGATGCCTGGACCGATCGCGGCCGCATCGAGACGACCACCCTCCCGGATGGCAGCCGGGTCGATCTCAACACCGATACGGCCCTGGCCCTTCGGTTCACGCCCAGTGAGCGCGGCGTCGCGCTGCTGCGGGGCGAGGCGGTGTTCGATGTCGTACCCGATGCCGGGCGTCCCTTCGTCGTGAGCGGGAACGGGGTGCGGGCCCGCGCGGTCGGGACGCGCTTCTTCGTCCGGGTCGATGGCGCGGCCGCCCCCGTCGGCGTGGCCGAGGGCCGGGTCGATGTGGCGACCGGCGCCGGCGAGACGCGGCTCAGGGCCGGTGAGGTCGCGCTTCGGGGCGAGGATGACCGTCCGGTCGCCCGCGCGGGCGACGTCGCGCAGGCGATCGCGTGGCGCGAGGGCAAGCTCAGCGTCTCGGGTCAGCCGCTCTCCCATGTCCTGAGCGAACTGGAACGCTACCGGCGCGGCCGCCTCCTGCTGACGGATTCAGCCCTCGGCAGTCGTCGCTTCAGCGGCACGCTCGACCTGCGCGACACCGACGCGTCGCTCGACGTTCTGGCCGCGGCGATGGGGCTGCGCCTCACCCGGCTGACGCCGCTCCTGATCCTCGTCCGACCGGCCTCCTGAAACGAGGCGCCCGGTTGATGACTTCGGTCGTCCTTGCAAGGCGAAGCCGGGGCAATCGAAGGTTCCGCACGATCCGGAGAGGTCGCGCCCTGGATCGGTTCGGCTCCGCCTCGCGATGACGGAGTCCGGCAGAATCCGAAGCGGTCAACCGGAACCAGCGTGAGACGCATCGGGACGACAGGCGCGCCGAAGGTCAGGAGTTTCGCGGCCGGTCTCGTCACGCTGCCCGGTCGAAGTCGAGTTGCACCAATGCAGCGGCCAAGTGTCTCTCACCAAACTCCGGCCGCGCTGTCCTCACCAGGGCGAGAACGGTCGGCGACCGGAAGTTTTGCGATGCTCGCCAAGAGCGCCTAACAGAACCGTTTGATCTGGTTGCGGGTGATGAGGCTTGCGGCGAGGCTGGTGAAGGCCTCGTAGATGTCGCTGCGCCGCTCGTAGCGGATCGGCAGGCGGCGGAAGCTGTTGAACCAAGCGTGGGTCCGCTCGACGACCCAGCGGTGACGCCCGAGCCGCTCGCTGTTCTCGATGCCTTTGCGGGCGATGCGCGGTACGATCCCGCGCGCCCGACACTCCTGGCGCCTCGCCCTGGCATCGTAGGCCTTGTCGGCGTGCAGCTTGCCGGGCCGCCTGCGTGGTCGCCCGCGCCGTCCCTTTCGCAGGGGCGGGATGGCGTCGAGGGTCTGGGCTTTCATCACGCTGTCGTGCCGGTTGGCCCCGCTCAGGCGGAAGCCGCGCGGCGTGCCGCGCGCATCGGTGACGAGGTGGCGCTTCGTACCCGGCTTGCCCCGGTCCGTCGGGTTCGGGCCGGTGGCAGAGCCCCTTTTTTGGCCGGGACAGATGCACTGTCCAGGCTCGCCCGGCTCCCGTCGATCTCACCGGCCGCGTGAAGGCGCTCCAGCAGGACTCGATGCAGGCGCGCCCCGACACCCGCCTCCTGCCAGTCGCGCAGCCGACGCCAGCCACTCATCCCGCAGCCGCAGCCCATTTCAGCCGGCAGCCCAGGGCAACCCGGAGCGCAGGACGAACAGGATACCGGTCAGCGCCGCCCGGTTCTCGATCGGACGCTTGAGCAAGCGCCGGCCACCGGCGCAGGTGATCGGCGAGATCGACCGACCTGCAGGGCGGTCGACGCCGCGGCCGTGTCGTGTTGTCGCTCTTTCCACAACCGTCCCCAGCGAAGTGCGGAGAGGGCCGGCAATCGCGTGTCCGGACAGGAACCGGCGACGGGCTGTGCGGTGTTCCCGCAGGCCGACCCCGGACGTCGCCTGCACGGAACAGAGATGGCAAAGCCCAGGACTGCGAAGCCCCGAGACGATCAGGATGCGAGTCACGAAGCGGCTGCCGCTCCGCTGATCCCGACGGGGGCCCTGGCGGTCGCCCTGCTCGGCCTAGCAGGGGCCGCGCGACCGCTGATTCACGTGGCCCGCGACGGGCGCCGCCTCGACGAGATCGCCGCAATCCTGCGGGCTCTGGCTCCGGAACGGAGCGTGGCGGTCTATCCCGAATGGGATTGCCTGCCCTTCGATCGCGCCTCGCCCTCGCGCGGGGTGATGGGGGCGCGTACCGGCGTGCTGCGCTGGCTGACCGACGCCCAGGCGCAACCCGACATCCTGCTCACCACCGCCCCCGCGCTTCTTCAACGCGTGCCGCCGCCGGAGACCTGGGCGAGCGCCCATGTCGAGCTGCGCGTCGGCGATCCGCTCGATCCGGAGCGGCTGACGGCGGAGTTGGCCCGGCTCGGCTATATCCTCGACGACCGGGTCGACGAGCCCGGCGAGGTGGCTTTGCGCGGGCGGACCCTCGACGTGTTCCCGGCGGCCGCGCCGCTTCCCTGCCGGGTCGAGCATGACGGCGTCCGGATCACCGCGATCCGCTCCTACGATCCGGTGTCGCAGCGTTCGAAGGTCGAGACAGGGCGGCTGGTGATCGATCCCGCCACCGAGATCATCCTCAACTCGGATTCCGGCCTGTCCCTGGAACCCTTCACCGGCCAGGAGCACCGGCTGGCGCGCTTCTATCCCGAACTCGTGACGGTCCTCGACTACGTGCCCGAGGCGCGCCTCGTCGTCGAGGATGGTGTGGAGGAGCGCGCCGCCGCCTTCTTCGACCAGATCGCCGAGGGACGCGAGGCGGAGGGCCTGACCGCCTCGGCCGGGAGCGGACGGACATCGAAGGCCGACCGGGAGCCGGATCTCTACCTCACGCCCGAGACGTGGGCGGCGCTGATCGAGGCCCGTCGCCTCGCCGCCGCGACCGGAGACGCGGCCGAGCCGGTGGTCGGGCCGGTCTTCGCCCGCGAGCGCCGTCCCGAGACGGCCTTCGCCAAAGCCGTGCGCGCGGCCCTCAAGGCCGGTGAGCGCGTCGTCCTCGCCGGTCCCAAGGCGCCGCTGCGCCGCCTCGTGCGGGCAGCCTCCGCCGCCGATGAGCGGACGGTCCGCTTGATCGACGGCTGGGGCGAGGTCGAGGCGGCGGAGCCCGGCGCGATGCTGGCGATCGAGGCCCCCGTCGAGGCAGGCTTCCGCGTGCCGGAGGCCGGCGCGACGGTGATCGCCGCCGCCGACCTGTTCGGGCATCTCGCTGCGGGCGTGCAGCGGCGCGCCGCCGTGCTGCCGATCGGCGAGGTCGAACTGCGGGTCGGCGACGTCGCGATCGACCGCGATCATGGTCTCTGCGTCTTCGAGGGGCTGGAGACGATCCGTGCGGGCGAGGCGGATGCGGAGGACGCCCTGCGCCTGCGGTTTGCCGACGACGCGATCCTGATGGTACCGGTCGCCCAAGCCGACCGGATCTGGCGCTACGGCTCGGAGGCCGAGGCCGTGACCCTCGACCGGCTCGACGGCGGCACCTGGGCCCGGCGGCGGCTGGAGGCGGAGGCGACGCTCGCCAAGGCGGCGCGGGCGATGCTGAAGGCCGCACAGGAGCGCCGGACCACGCGCGCGCCGCAGATCGTGCCGCCGGAGCGCGAGATGGAGCGCTTCGCCGCCGGCTTCGGCTATCCCCTCACCGGCGATCAGGCGCAGGCGGTGGAGGAGACGCTGGCCGATCTCGCCGGCGCGGCGCCGATGGACCGGCTGATCTGCGGCGATGTCGGCTTCGGCAAGACGGAGGTGGCGCTCCGTGCCGCCGCGGCGGCGGTCTTCGCCGGTCGGCAGGTCGCGGTGATGGCGCCGACTACGGTGCTGGTGCGCCAGCATGTCGAGACGTTTCGGCGGCGCTTTGCCCGCTTCGGCATCAACGTGGCGCATCTCTCGCGCCTCGTGCCTCCGGCCGAGGCCAAACGGGTGAAGCAGGGCCTCGCCGACGGCAGCGTGCGCCTCGTCGTCGGCACCCAGGCGCTCGCCGGGCGCGGCGTCGCGTTCCACGATCTCGGACTCGCCATCATCGACGAGGAGCAGCGCTTCGGCGCCAAGACCAAGGCGAGCCTGCGCAAGGCGGCGGGAACGGCCCACATCCTCACCTTGAGCGCGACGCCGATCCCGCGCACGCTCCAGGCGGCGATGGTCGGCCTGCAGAGCCCGAGCGTCATCGCCACGCCGCCGGCGGTGCGCCAGCCGATCCGCACGGTGATCGCCCCGTTCGAGGAGGCGACGCTCGCCGCGGCCCTGCGGCGCGAGCATCGCCGGGGCGGCCAGAGCTTCGTGGTCTGCCCGCGCATCGAGGACATCGCGCCGATGGCAAAGCGCCTGGGCGCGCTCGTGCCGGGGCTCGAGGTCGTGATTGCGCATGGCGAGATGAAACCGGCCGAGATGGACGATGCCATGGTCCGCTTCGCCGACGGCGCAGGCGACGTGCTCTTGGCCACCAGCATCATCGAGAGCGGGCTCGATGTGCCGCGGGCCAACACCATGCTGATCTGGGATGCGGAGCGGTTCGGCCTCGCGCAGTTGCACCAGTTGCGCGGCCGGGTCGGGCGCGGGCAGCGGCGCGGCGTCGTCTACCTGTTCGGACACCCCGACAAGCCGCTCAGCCCCTCCACCGAGAAGCGGCTGCGCACGCTGGAGGCACTCGACCGGCTCGGCGCCGGCTTCGCCATCTCCGCCCGTGACCTCGACCTGCGCGGGGCGGGCGATCTCGTCGGCGACGACCAGTCCGGCCACGTCAAGCTCGTCGGTCTCGGCCTCTACCAGCACCTGCTGCAACTGGCGCTACGCGCGGCCAAGGGGGAGGCGGCCGAGGATTGGAGCCCGGAAGTGCGGATCGGCCTGCATGGGCGCGTGCCCGCCGACTACATCCCCGAACCCGAGATCCGCCTCAGCCTCTACACCCGCCTGCTACGCCTGCGCGAGGCGGCCGAGATCGACGCCCTGCGTGACGAGATCGAGGACCGTTTCGGGCCGCTGCCGGAGCCGGTGGAGGCCCTGTTCACTCTGGCCAGCTTGCGAATCGGATGCCTGACCCTCGGCATCATTCGTCTCAGCGGCGGTCCGCAGGGCATCGCCGCCGATTTCCATCCGGACAGGGCGATGCCGGTGATCCCGGTCTCCGACGACGTCACGGTGCGCGATGGGCGCATCGTGATGCGCGGGGGCAGCGAGGATGCGGTGGAGCGCGGACGGCAGGCTGCTGCCTTCCTGCGCCGCCTCGACGAGGCACGCGACCGGCGCGGCTGAGTGGGACCTGCAACACATGAAGCCCTCCCGGTGGTGAAACCGGGAGGGCCGAGCTGATGAGCCGGAGCGGACCGAGCGAGCGTCGCTCAGCCCGGCGCGAGGCCGAGGAGGGTTCCGAGGGGGACGACGAGGGTGAAGCCGCCGTAGAAGCCGTCCTTGGCGCGCCGCGGCGTGTAGGGGTTCCAGAACGTGTTCGGGTTGACCACGTACTGCACCACCGGCTCGAGGATCACGCCCGCGCCGACATCGAGATGCGCGTTGGCCTCGAACACGAACTTGTCGCGCGAATACGGTGCGCCCGAGCCGCCCGAGATGAAGTTCGCATCCGCGAGGAACTGCGTGTAGTTCTCAGACAAACGCTGCCAGTTCATCTTCAGGCCGTAGGTGTCGTTCGGCCGGCTCTGGTCGGGCGCCTGCAAGAGCACGCCGAAGAACGAGTTGAAGCGGATCGGCACCGTCGGATCGAAGGCGTAGCCCGTGCCGGTGTAGAGCGAGATCGCCGTCGGGTGCGGGTTGGCGACCAGGCCGCCATCGGCGCGCCAGACGGTCTGCGTGCCGGTCAGAACGATGCCGGACGTGCCCGTCTTCTGCAGCGCCGGGGTGCCGGGGTTGAGCCCGCGCGAGGTGCCCAGCACCGTCTTGAAGTTGTCGTCGTGGTCGGCCGTGTTGACGAAGCCGGTGAGCGAGGCGCGGCCCGGATAGGCGGTCATGGTGTAGTCGGTCTTGTAGCCGATCTCGGTCATCACGAGCGCGCCCGCGAGCCGCTCGTAGCCCCAGTCGTAGCCCGACAGCGCGTTGGTGCCGGGGTTCACCGAGAAGGCGCCGGCCTGGATGTAGGTCGAGGGTGAGAGCTGGTAGGCGGCGTTGGCGCCCCAGACGGCGTAGAGCGGCGAGGTGAAGCCGGCGTTGATGTAGAACAGGTCCTGGAAGCAGGAGTTGATCGAGTTGCACGGCGGCAGGCCGTAGTAGCGGTCCGGGTGGGTGCGGCCGAACTCGACGACGAGGCGGTCGTCGAGGAGCTTCTGCTGATAGGTGAGCAGCGAAAGGCGGTTGGAGTTGGGGTTGAAGGGCGGCTGGTAGCCGAGCGTGGTGTCGCCGATATCGGCGGCCATGTTGAGGTTGCGGACGTTGCCGAAGAAGGTCTGGGTGAACTTGATGGCGCCCCCGGCGATGCCGGCCAGCCGCTGCATGTCGGCGGTCATGGAGAGGACGAAGTAGGTGGAATTGGACTGCTCGCCGGTGCGCAGGCCGGCCGAGGGGTTGGCTTGGTAGAAGTTGTAGACGTTGACGTCGAAGGTGAGCCCGCGCTCGGCCATGTGGGTGGCCCAGGGGGCGAGCGGCCCGACGCGGACGGGGTCGCTGGGTTTGGCGGCGATGTTGGGATCGGTGCGCGGCTGGGTCTGATCGTTGAACTCGCCCACCGGTGAGGGCTGCTGCGCCAGCGCTCCGCTCGCGCCCGCAAGGCTCGCCGCGAACAGCGCGCCGACGGCCCATCCGCGATGCCGTCCTCGCCGTCCCGAGCCCGCCGTCCCTGATCCCTTCCCGCATCTACCAACACGCATTACGTCATCCCCTTTACTGTACTCGCTGCGATCGAGACTTCGCTGAATTTAGGAGGCTCCGGATTTTGCGGTGCGCAATCCGGCGGCTTCCGACCCGCGATGCGGCGGCACGCCTCGCAAGTGTCGTGCAACAGCCAATGTCTGATTTCTGGTTTTTGGCCGATCGCTCGGCAGCCACAGGCAAGTGGCTCTGGTGCGTCCGATGCTTGGGCAATGTGATCAAAGCTCGTGCTTCTGCGTAATTTTTGATCACATGGCCTTTGCTTTACTAGGCTGGCACTGAAGTTTGCGCGCGGTCAACCGGGAATTTGGACTTTTTGGATTTTGCGGCATCGCGTTTGCAAGCGGGCCACGAAGCGGGCGGGTTTGGGTCCCGACCCTCATCGGCATTGCCCATAAGAAAAAAAATGTCTTCAGGAGAAATATGCTCTTGACGCGCCGTGAAAAGGCGCTTTAGCGTTTAGAGAAATAAAAAACGCGACAGTCTAAGCATATATAAGGCTATTCGCTCAAAAATCGGGCAGCTGCATAGCAAATAAGGGGATCGATATGGACTTCACGCGTCGCAAGCTCCTGAAGCAGTCTTCTCTCGCCGCGGCAGCGATCGCCGCGCCGCATCTCTGGCTGCCGACGGCCCGCGAGGCCTGGGGTGCGACGCTCAAGAAAGGCGAACCGATCAAGGTCGGCTTGCTGTTCTCCCTCACCGGCCAGCTCGCGGTGCCGGAGGAAGATTCCACCCTCGTGATGCAGTATGCCATCGACGAGATCAACAAGAACGGTGGTATTGCCGGGCATCCGATCCAGTCGGTGATCGTCGATGCCAAGTCGGACTTCAATGTCTACTCGGAGAAGGCCAAGGAACTCATCATCCGCGAGAAGGTGATCGCGCTGTTCGGCTGCTACACGTCGGCCAGCCGCAAGGCGATCCTGCCGGTGGTGATGTCGCAGAACAGCCTGCTCTATTACCCGACCTGCTACGAGGGTGCGGAATGTACCCAAAACACGATCTGCACGGGTCCGCTGGCCAACCAGCACTCGAAGGACCTGATCCCCTACATGGTCAAGAACTTCGGGAAAAAAGTCTTCTTCGTCGGCTCGAACTACGTCTGGCCGAAGGAGTCGAACAAGAATGCCAAGATCTGGCTCCAGGAGGCCGGAGGCGAGCTGGTCGGTGAGGAGTACATCCCGCTCGGCAGTGCCGAATTCGGGCCCGTCCTCGGCAAGATCCGCGACGCCAAGCCGAACTTCATCTTCTCGACCGTGGTCGGCGCCTCCGACATCGCCTTCCACAAGCAGTTCAAGCAGGAGGGTTTCAAGGTCGATTCCATGCCGATCGCCTCGCTCACCACCGGTGAGATCGAGACCAAGGCGATGGGTGCCGAATTCGGCGCCGGACATTTCCTCTCTGCGCCCTACTTCCAGTCGCTGGAGAACCCAACCAACCAAAAGTTCGTCGAGAACTTCCTCAAGAGCAAGTACGGCAAGAATGGCTCCACCCATTACAACATGGAGGAGACCTACCTCTCGGCCTACGTGTTCAAGGCCGGTCTCGAGGCCGCGATCAAGAAGACCGGCAATGTCGAGGAGGTCACCTCGCGTATGATCCGCGACGTCAGCGGCGGCGTGCGGGTCGAGGACGACGTCTCGCCGGAAGGCCTGATCTGGATCGACGGCGACAACTTCAATTCCTGGCTCAAGCCCAAGATCGGCCAGTGCCAGGCGGACGGCAGCTTCAAGATCGTCTCGGAAGCGAAAGAACACGTCGCGCCCGATCCGTACTCGATCTACCCGAATGCCGGGAAATGCACCGCCACGGGCCTCGTCGCCCCCGACGGCAAGAGCCGCAAGAACGTCATCTGACGGATTCCCGCGCCCCCGCTCCGGCCGCGGATCCGCGCGGCCGGGCCTCGAAATCACGGAGGTCCCGTGACGTCCCTCGACATTGCCCCCTTTGCCAACGCCCTGTTGCTGGGCTTGAGCATCGCCAGCATCTGGCTCATCGCCGCGATCGGTCTGACGATCATCTACGGCACCGTCGGGGTCATCAACATGGCCCATGGCGAGTTCATCATGCTGGGTGCCTACACCTCCTACGCCCTGCAGAGTTCCCTCGGTCTGCCGTTCCTGCTCTGCCTGCCCGCCTCCTTCATCGTGGTGGCGCTCGTCGGGCTCGTGATCGAGCGCGGGCTGATCCGTTACCTCTACAACCGCCCGCTCGATACGCTGCTCGCCACCTGGGGCGTGTCGCTCGTCTTGATGCAGGGCGTGCGGCTGATCTTCGGCTCGGATCCGAAATACATCGCCGTGCCAGAGATCTTCCAGAGCAACGTCGAGGTGGGCTTTGCCAGCCTCTCGGTGTTCCGCCTCGTGGTGCTTGCGATCACCGCGCTCATCGTCGCGGCGACCGCCTGGCTGTTCTACCGCACCCGCTTCGGCATGCAGGTGCGCGCGGTGATGCAGAACAAGGAGATGGCCGCCTCCTTCGGCATCAACGCCGACCGGGTCTACATGACGACCTTCGCGATCGGCGCGGGCCTTGCCGGCGTGGCCGGCTCGCTGTTCGGCGTGCTCGCGATCGTCCTGCCGACCATGGGCACGGCCTACGTGGTGCAGGCCTTCCTCGTGGTGGTGGTCGGCGGCGGGACGCTGATGGGCAGCGTCGCCGCGGCCGGGCTGACGGGCGAACTCCAATCGGTCTTTGCCTTCATGACCAACGACACCTTCGCGCGCTTCCTCCTCTACGTGCTGATCGTCGTCTTCCTGCGCTTCCGCCCGCGCGGCCTCTTCGCCGTCGCCAAAGGCCGCCGGTGAAGCCACTTCGGCTTCACCCTTCCCCCTGCCCGTCAGAAGAGTCTCACCCGCAGATGACGACGCGCAATCTCTATCACAGCAAGCCGGCGCAATGGGCGGTCTACGGACTGTTCTTCCTCAGCATTGCCCTGATCCCGGCCTTCGTCTCCGACGGTTTCCTGCTCAACCAGTTCGCCGTCTACGGCATCTACGGGATGCTCGCCCTGTCGATCAGCCTGTGCTGGGGTTTTGGGGGCATCCTCAATCTCGGCCAGGGCATCGCCTTCGGGCTCGCTGCCTACGGCATGGCCATGACCATGCAGATGCAGTCGCAGGATCTGGATTCGAACCCGATCCCGCCCTTCATGCTCAACAACAGCCTGGAGCACCTGCCCTGGTTCTGGCAGCCGTTCTGGAGCACCGGCGGCGGCATCGTGTTGGCGCTCGTCGTGCCCACCTTGTTCTACGTCGTGTTCGGCACGCTGATGTTCCGCGCCCGGGTCTCGGGGCCGTTCTTCGCGATCATGTCGCTGGCAATGCTCTCCGCCTTCGCCACGCTGATCCTCGACATGCAGCCCTACACCAACGGCGCCAACGGCCTCTCGCCGCCCGCGCCGCTGAGCCTCTTCGGCACCGATATCGATCCCTACGGCCCGACGGCCTACTGGATCGTCTGCGGCCTGCTCATCGCCGTCACGGTCGGCGCCAAGCTCTTGACCCAGAGCAAGTTCGGCCTCGTGGTCCAGGCCCTGCGCGGCGACCCTGAGCGGGTGCGCTTCCTCGGCTACAACGTCGCCCTCTACGAGACCTGCATCTACGCGATCTCCGGCTTCATCGCCGCGCTCGCCGGCTGCCTGTGGGTGATGCTGATCCAGTACGTCTCGCCGGCCCAGCTCGACCCCACCTTCAGCATCGGCATGGTGATCTGGGCTGGGATCGGCGGGCGCCTGTCGCTGCTTGGCGCGATCCTCGGCGCCTTCCTGATCCAGGGCGGCCAGAGCTATCTCGGCGACCAGTTTCTGGCGACCTGGCTGCTCGTGCTCGGCGCCTTCTTCATCGTGGTCGTGCGCTTCCTGCCCAAGGGCTTGGCGGGGCTTCTCGAAAAGGTGCTCGGCGGGCTCTCGCGCCAGCCGGGCAAGCACACCCGGCCCAACCTGCGGGATGCGATCTCCGGCGCCCCGGCGGCGGGCGAGTGACCGATCGATGATGACCTCTCTCATCATCGAGCGCCCGCGCGATGGCGCGGCGGCGGGCGTCCGCCGGACGCAGGGAGGCCGACCATCGGTCGGGTTCCCTGCCACTCGGACAAAGTGAGGTAATGATGGGCGTTCTCGAAATCCGCGACCTGCACAAGAGCTTCGGCGGCACCAAGGTCATCAACGGCTTCAGCCTCGACGTGACCGAATTGACCCTGTGCTGCCTCGTCGGCCCGAACGGGGCCGGCAAGACCACCACCATGGACCTCATCACCGGGCGCCAGAAGCCGACCTCCGGCTCGATCGTCCTGCGCGGCGACGACATCACCGCTCTGAGCGAGCACGAGATCGCCCAGCGCGGCATCGGCCGCAAATTCCAGGTCCCGGCGGTGTTCCGCGAACTCAGCGTACGCCAGAACTTCGAGGTGGCCTATAGCCGAGAGGTCAACCCGTTCCGCAACATGCTGCGGCGGCGCCCGGCCGGCTTCTCGGCCAAGCTCGACGAGGTGGCCACACTCACCGGCCTCAAGGACCGTCTCGAGGTCGAGGCGGGCTTCCTCTCCCACGGCGAGACACAGTGGCTCGAGATCGGCATGGTGCTGATGCAGAACCCGGCGATCCTGCTCCTCGACGAGCCGGTCGCGGGCATGACCGAGTCCGAGATCGAGAAGACCATCGTCTTCCTCAACGAACTCAAGCGCACCAACACCCTGATCGTGGTCGAGCACGACATGGGCTTCGTCCGGCAGATCGCCGACGTGGTCACGGTGATGCACATGGGCGCCTTCCTGGCGCAGGGAAAGCTCAGCGACATCGAGAACGACCCGCGGGTGCGCGAGGTCTATCTCGGCGAGGCGGAGGTCTGACGATGCTGCTCGATCTCGACCGTGTGACCTCCTATTACGGCAAGACGCCGATCCTGAAGGAGGTCGGCCTCGGGCTGCCCGAGGGGCAGTGCCTGTGCGTGCTCGGGCGCAACGGCGTCGGCAAGACCACGCTGTTGCGCACCATCATGGGCCTGACCGACCGCACCTCCGGCGAGATCCGGATCGACGGCGCGTCCGTGGGCAAGGCGCCGACCCATGTGCGGGCGAAGTACGGCCTCGGCTACATCCCGCAGGGGCGCCAGATCCTGCCGCACTTCACGGTCAAGGAGAACATCCTGCTCGGCACCTTCGCTCGCACCGACGGGCGCCAGGACGTGCCGGAACTCTGCCTCACCCTGTTCCCCTACCTTGCGGAAAACCTGCACCGGAAGGCGGGCCTGCTCTCGGGCGGCCAGCAGCAGCAGCTCGCCATCGCCCGCGCGCTTGCCACCAACCCGCGCATCCTGCTCCTCGACGAGCCGACCGAGGGCATCCAGCCCAACATCGTCGCCGAGATCGGCCAGACGCTGGGGCGGCTCAACAAGGAGTTCGGCATCACGCTGATCCTGACCGAGCAGCACATCAAGGTCGCACGCAAGCTCGGCGACGCCTTCCTGATGATGGAGAACGGCCGCATCGTCGCCCGCGGGCCGATCGGCGAGATGACCGATGAACTGATCGAGCGGCACATGACGATCTGAGCCCGCGGCCACGCCGTCATGGTGAGGCGAATCCGGAGCCATCCAGGGCGCCCCCTTCCGCGGAGAGGGGGCGCCACCGGATCGCTGCGTCGGTGCTCGGGAAAATGAGGTTGTCTACAGTCGGTGTAAAAAACGTTTCCTGACAAGAATTATTCACTTGACCTTCCGTCTGTACGAGCAATAAATTCGACCAACAAATAAGATCCGCGTAATCGGAAGCAAATTTCCGAATAGTCTCGGTCGATTTGTCTGCATCTTCACTTCTCAGTGGGGCGTCACGGCTCCGCCGATACGGGCCGCCGCCGGATCGCACCGGCGTGCAAGCCCGCAACCATGCCGGCCGCAACGGCGCGGCCGGGACTTAAGAGGAGCGACGACGATGGAACCGATCCCGAAGAAGGGCACGCCCGAGCGCCAGCGCCTGATCGAGGCGCACAAGGCCTGCATGGACTCGATGAAGGGGGTCGCCGGCAACTCGGTGCTGCTGTGTGAGACGCCCGGCGACACCACCGTGGTGACGGGCGGCGTCCATGCCGATCCGGTGCTCAAGCGGGTGCTGCTGCGCATGCGCGGCCAGAGCCCGAAGGGCAAGCTGATCGTGATCTGTACCAAGGTCGATGCCGAGTGGCGCATTGCCCGGCTCTCCGGCGTCCGCGGCGTGCCCCCCGAATTCGTCGGCGACAAAATCTACACCGACGAGCAGGAGATCCAGCACGAGATCTTCCTGATGCGCCTCGACGAGCTCTCCGACAGCTACGGCTTCCCGGAAGACTATCACGAGGGCTGGAAGCGCAAGGACGATAACTGGCCGATCACCTGAAGCGACCAGGAATTCTTGAACTCACGTCGATCAGCGGGAGGCCGTGACGCGCCTCCTGGCGCCCCCTCGCGCAACGACGCGCGGACGAGCGGGGGCGGGGACCAGAGACGATGCCCGAAGGATTGACCCGATGACCACCATGAGGCTGACCGGTTACGCTGACAAGTTCGGCGTGCATCCCGGAGATACGATCCAGTTCTACGTCAACTGCGACGGTCCGTCCGAGTACAAGGTCGAGATCGTCCAGATGATCAACGGCGACACCAATCCGCGCGGGCCCGGCTACATCGACAAGCCGGTCGAGGCGGCGGTCAACGGCACCTATACCGGCAAGAAGCAGATCATCCACGGCGGCTCCTACGGCTACGTGCCGGACGCGAAGCCCTTCCACGTCGAGAGCTTCACGCTCCAGTGCTGGATCTGGCCGACCGCGCCGAAAACCCATCCGCGCTACTGGAAGCACGGGCCGCAGGGCCTCGTGACGAAGTGGTCGAACGAGTGCGGCTACGGCCTCTTCATCAACGAGGAGGGCTGCCTCGAACTGCGCATCAACGAGCACCGGATCACCACCGGCGTACCGATCCGCGACCATGCCTGGCATTTCTGCGCCGCGACCTTCGACGCCGCCACCGGCCTCGTCACGCTGATCCACGAACCGCAGGTGGTCTACGCGCTGGATCCCGAGATCGCGCCGGTCGAGGCGCGCCTGAAGGCCGCGATCGCCCACGCTCCCGTACCCGTCGCGCTCGGCGCCTATGTCGAGCGGCTGGCGCCGGAGGATCCGCTCGCCGCCTCCTCGAAGCCGGCCGGCGTGGTCTTTGCCGGCAAGTATAACGGCAAGCTCGACAGCCCGCGCCTCTGCAACCGGGCGCTCTCGCGGGCCGAGATCGAGATGATGAAGGCCGGTGCCCAGCCGGGCCTGACCGAGCGGCGCAATGCCGGCCCCACCGGCAAGCTCTCCGAGTGCATCGTCGCCGCCTGGAACTTCTCCGTCGGCATCGACACGCTCATCTGTAAGGACGAGGGCCCCTACCGCTTCGACGCGACCCTGGTGAACTGCCCCAACCGCGGCATGACCGGCTACAACTGGTCGGGCCAGAACTTCGATTGGAAGCACGCGCCGCAGGAATACGGCGCCATCAGCTTCCACGACGACGACGTCGATGACGCTCGCTGGTCTTGCGACTTCGCCTGGACCGTGCCGGAGACCGGCGTGAAGAGCCGCTTCTACGCCGCCAAGCTGACCACGCCTGAGGGCGACGAGGAGTTCATCCCGTTCTGGGTGGTGCCGCGCATCGGCCAGGAGACCGCCAAGATCGCGGTGATGGTGCCGACGATCAGCTACATGGCCTATGCCAACGAGCACGTCGCCTGCAACGCGGGCGGTGCGGAACTGTTCGTCTACCGCGTGCCGATCATGCAGCAGCAGAACATGTTCCTGTCCGAGCACCGCGAATACGGCGGCTCGATCTACGATACCCACACCGATGGCACCGGCATCTCGATCTCGTCGCGCCTGCGGCCGATCCTGTCGATCCGGCCGAAATACGACCACTTCCTCGCCCAGGCGCCGTGGCAATACCCGGCCGATCTCCACCTGATCTACTGGCTGGAGACGATGGGCTACGAGTACGATGTCTTCACCGACGAGGACATCACCTACGACGGGCTCGCCCGCATCGAGAACTACAACGTCATCATCACCGGCTCGCACCCGGAGCACAACACCGGCACCCAGCTCGACGCGCTCCACAACTACACCCAGCGCGGCGGCCGGCTGATGTATATGGGCGCCGACGCGTGGTACTGGGTCCACTCGTACCATCCCGGCTACGAGGACAAGGGCCGCGGTGTCGTCACCGAGATGCGCCGCTGCGAATCCGGTATCCGCACCTGGCGGGCCGATCCGGGCGAGTACTACCACCAGGGCACGGGCGAACTCGGCGGGATGTGGCGTTTCCGCGGGCGCTACCTGCACTCGGTGGCCGGCGTCGGCATGTCGTCCGAAGGCTTCGACGTCTCGAGCTACTTCTCGCGCACACCCGATAGCCTCGATACCCGCGTGTCGTGGGCCTTCGAGGGCATCGATTACGACGAAAAACTCGGCAATTTCGGCCTCGTCGGCGGCGGCGCGGCGGGTCTCGAACTCGACATCGTCGACACGATGCTGGGCTCGCCCCCGCACACCCTCACGGTGGCGACCTCGGCCGGGCGGCACACGGAGGCCTACCTCCTCGTCATGGAGGATTTCGGCTTCAACCAGCAGGGCCTCGACGGCACCACCCATCCGCGGGTGCGCGGCGACATCGCCTATCACGAGACCCCGAACGGCGGCGCCTGCTTCGCTTTCTCCTCGATCGCCTATTGCGGCTCGCTGCCGTGGAACAACTGCGACAACAACATCTCGCGGCTGACCAAAAACGTGCTCGACCGCTTCGCGATGGACGGGCCCCTGCCGGCCCCGCCGGACAGCGCGATCAAGCACCGCGGCCGGGCCGATTACGACCCGACCCCGATGGAGCATCGCAGCCGCAAGGAGCGCGGCGAGCCGCTGCCCGCCTGACCTCATGGTTCCCGCCACGGCGGGGATCGCTCCGACGCTCCGTCCTTGCCCTCCTCGGGCGGAGCCCCGGTGGCAGCGCCCGTCAGCCCCCGAAGGTGCGCTGCCACCGACCCTTTCCCGCCGCTTTCCCCGAAGAGTGAGAGGCGTTCATGGTCCTCGCCGTCGCGTCCGCCGGCTTCGTGCCGGACCGCCCCGATCTCGGCCACCGCGCCGAGGGGCTCGACCTCGCCGACCCCGCCTTCTTCGCCGACAGCCTCGATCCGGCGGCGCCGCGCCTGCTGCCGCCGGCCGCCTACCGCGCGCTCGCCTTCGCCGAGCTTGAGGACGACGCGGTCTGGACTCGCTCCTGGCTCGCCATCGGCCTCGGCGCCGAGATTCCTTCCGCCGGCGACCTCCTGCCCTTCACGGCCGGCCATCACGGCCTCCATGTCCAGCGCGAGTCCGACGGCGGTCTCGTCGGGCGCTTCAACAAGGCCCAGCACGGCGGCTGCCGCGCGGTGCCGCTGCAATGCCGCACCGGCACGAAGACCCGCTGCTCCTTCACCGCCTGCGGCTACAGCCGCGACGGGGCCGTGCTGCCGGCCGGCCCCGACGGGCCGACACCGGCGATGCACCAGTATCTCGGCCTGCGCCCGGAGCGGCTGCTGCCGGTCGCCGCCCGTGCCTGGGGGCCGTTGGTGCGGATCAACCTCGATCCCGCGGCCGCCCCGCCCGAACCGCCGCGTGAGGGCCTGACCGCGCTGGCTGGCGAGACCCGGCGGGCGGAGTTCTCCGCCAACTGGAAACTTGCGATGCAGGCCCTGGCCGAGGGCGAGCCCTTGGCGGAGGCTTCGGACAGCCTGCGCCTGACCGGACGCCTCGCGACCGGAGAGCTTGCGACGATCGCCGTCTACTTCCCGAACCTCGTCCTGATCGCGGGGCGGGCTGAGACCTGCGCGGTGATGCTCCAGCCGACGGCGCTGGGGCAGACGCTGCTGCGGATCGGGCTGCTCGGCTCGGGCGACGCGGAATCGGCCGCGGCCGCTCCGGGGCGAATGTCTTGGGATGCGTGGCTTGCCGAGATCGCTACCCGGATGGCGCCGGCCGTCGCCACGCAGGCGGCGCTCACCGGCCCGGAGGCGGACGACCCTCTTCCGACGAACGCAGCCGGTCTCTGGCTGCAGCGAAACATCGCCGCCCGCGTGCTGGCGCGGCCGGCCGCCACGGAGACCCAGCCCCTCTACGCCACGGCCCAGGGCCGCGGCTGCTGATTTTTTGGGAGATGTCGATGAGTCTAGCCCAGCCTCTCGCCCCCGCGCCAGTCCTCGCCGACGGCGTCGCGGCCTTCGAAGCCCACGCCTACGACCGGGCGCTCGCCGTGTTCCGGCCGCTCGCCGAGGCGGGCAATCCGGAGGCGCAGGCCTGGCTCGGCGCGCTCTATGCCGGCGGGACCGGCGTGCCCGCCTCGCTGACCGAGGCCTTCGAATGGTATCGCCGCGCTGCCGAGCAGGGGCACGGCCCGGCCGCGACCAATGTCGGGGCGATGCTGGCCATGGGCCAGGGCGTCGCGCAGGACCGGGCCGAGGGCGCGCGCTGGCTGGAGCGAGCCGCCGCCAGCGGCGACGTGATGGCGGCCTACAATCTCGCCACCCTGTTGGCGAAGGGCGACGGGCTCCCTGCCGACCCCGCCCGTGCTGCCGCCCTCTACCGCAGCGCGGCGGAAGCCGGGCACTACCCGTCCCAGGCCCGGCTCGGCCATCTCTACGCCCAGGGCATCGGAGTGGAGCGCGACCGGGTCGAGGCCTTCGCCTGGCTCTCGCTCGCCGCCGGTCACGGCGTCGGCACGGCGCTCAACGCTCTGGAGGAGGTGATCCGGGAGATGTCGGCCGAGGAGAAGCGCGAGGGCGCCACCCGGGCGCAGGCGCGCCGCAGCGAGCCCGGCCGCATCGCCCCGATCCCCGCGTGAGGCGCCACCGATGACCGCCTACAGCGTGCAGCAGATCAAGTTCGAGTTCATCAGCTACGTGAAGGAGTTCGGCGCCGATTTCTCCGCGTGGTCGGTGGGCGTGGCCGAGGATGCAGCCGCCGCGCTGTTTCGCGAACACGGGGTCGATGAGGCCCGCGACATCTGGCTGTGGAAGCCGGCGGTCTCGCCCGCCGCCGCGGCGATGGTGCGCGATTGGATCTGCGGGCGCCAGGGCGCCACCGCGCTGGTCGGGGAAGGGCGCCAGGTGTTTCTGTTCCGGCGCGGGTCGGTGGCGGCATCCGGAGTCGAGGGGACGGCCGGAACCCGGTTCGCTTCAGCGCATGATGCGGCATCTGGTTGATGGCCGGGGTCCCGTCGCTCCCGTCCTCGCGGGGCCGCGCAGCGGAACCCGGGATCCTCCCGTGATGCGACACCGAAACACGGCGTCGAGGCTCGTCGTAGATGGCGCGCCTCCGCCCCTTCAGAGCCGGGCCCGAATGCTATCGCCGAAGCGGGGTCAGGTCCGCAGAACCTTGCCCGGATTGAGCAGGCCGTCCGCGTCGAGGGCCCGCTTCAGGCGATGCGCCAGAGCCATCTCCTCGGGCCGGCGGCGGTGCGCCAGCTCGTCGACACGGTACTGGCCGATGCCGTGCTCGGCAGAGATGCTGCCCGCGAACCGGTCGACCACGTCGTGCACGAGACGGTTGATCGCGGCGCCGTCATGCTCGGCCCCGATCAGCACGTTGTAGTGCAGGTTGCCGTCGCCCATGTGGCCGAACACGTTCGGGACGGTGCCGGGCGCGCCCTCGGCCAGCGCCCGGTCGGCGGCCTCCAGAAAGGCGGGGATCGCCGGGATCGGCACCGAGACGTCGTGCTTGACCGACTTGCCCTGATGCGCCTCGCATTCGGTGATGCGCTCGCGCAAGGACCAGAGGCCCGTGGCCTGCGCCTTCGATTCGGCCAGCACGCCGTCCAGGGCATCGCCCCGCTCCAGAACCTCGCCGAGCGTGCCCTCAACCGCGTCCCGGAGACCCGAGAGGCTCGATCCCGCCTCGAGCAGGATGCACCAGGGCGAGGGGGAGAGCGGGCTCGCCATGTCGGCATGGCGCTCCAGCAGGTCGAAGGAGCAGCGCGAGATCAATTCGAAGGCCTGGATCGTGTCGCCCAGGCCGTCCTGCGCGGCGGCCAGCACCCGGAGCGCCGCCTCCGGATCGGGTACCGCCAGCAGGGCGATCTCGGTGTGACGCGGACGGGGCACGAGGCGCAGCACCGCAGCGGTGACGATCCCGAGCGTTCCCTCGCTGCCGATGAAGAGCTGCTTCCAGTCGTAGCCGGCATTGTCCTTGCGCAGGGCGCGCAGGCCGTCGACGACGCTGCCGTCGGCGAGCACGACTTCGAGACCGAGGACGAGGTTGCGGGTCATGCCGTAGCGCAACACGTTGATGCCGCCGGAATTGGTGGCGATCATGCCGCCGATCATCGCCGAGCCTTCCGCGGCGTAGCTCACCGGGAACAGCCGCCCGGCGGCCTCCGCCGCTGCCTGCGCCGCCTGGACGACGCAGCCCGCCTCGACTTCCAGGGTGAGGCCGACCGGATCGACCGCGCGGATCGCGTTCATCCGCGCCAGCGAGAGCACGATCTGGCGCCCCGAGGCGTCGGGGGTGGCCCCGCCCGCGAGCCCGGTATGACCGCCCTGGGGCACCAGCGCGACG
Source organism: Methylorubrum sp. B1-46 (assembly GCF_021117295.1). NCBI lineage: Bacteria > Pseudomonadati > Pseudomonadota > Alphaproteobacteria > Hyphomicrobiales > Methylobacteriaceae > Methylorubrum > Methylorubrum sp. B1-46. Next base: position 1,286,416 of record NZ_CP088247.1, read on the forward strand.
CCGGCCTCGTGGCACAGGCCGACGATGGCGGCGACCTGCTCCGTGCTCGCCGGCCGCGCAACCGCGGCGGCCCGGCCCGGGAACAGGCGGCGCCAGTCGATGGCGAAGGGGGCGCAATCGGCCTCGTCCGTCAGCAGGCCGCCCGGCCCCAGCCGTGCATCGAGCCGGGCGAGGAAGTCGGAGGGAAGTCCGGTCGCGCTCATGGCTTGCTAAGGATCCTTCAGGCGATCCGCGCCTGGATCAGGCGGGTGCGCACCGTGCCCTCGATGGCGTCGAGCTCGGCGAGGATGCCGGCCCGGTCGGCGGGGGCGGCGTCGGCCTCCACCACCACGTAGCCCAACTCGCCCTCGGTCTGAAGGTACTGCGATGCGATGTTGACGTCGCGCCGGGCGAAGGCCTGGTTGATGTGGCCGAGCACGCCGGGGACGTTCCGGTGCACGTGCAGGAAGCGCACGCCGCCGAGCCGCGGCGGGATCTGCACCTGCGGGAAGTTGACGGCACCCAGCGTCGAGCCGGTCTCGACGTAGTCGACGAGCTTGCGCGCGACCTCCGAGCCGATGCGGTCCTGCGCCTCCTCCGTCGAGCCGCCGATATGCGGCGTGAGGATCACGTTCGGGATGCCCTGCAGCGGCGAGACGAAGCGCTCGTCGTTGGAGCGCGGCTCGACGGGGAACACGTCGACCGCCGCACCCCGCAGGCGGCCTTGCCTGAGGGCGTCGGCGAGCGCGTCGAGATCGACCACGGTGCCGCGGCTGTTGTTGATGAGGTAGGCGCCGGGCTTCATCTTCCCGATGCGCTCGGCGCTCATCAGGCCGTGGGTGAGCGGCGTCTCCGGCACGTGCAAGCTCACCACGTCGCTGACCGCGAGCAGGTCGTCGAGGCTGTCGGCGGGCTCGGTATTGCCGTGGCGCAGTCGGTCGGTGAGATCGAAGAAGATCACCCGCATGCCCATCGCCTCGGCGAGGTTCGAGAGCTGCGCGCCGATATTGCCGTAGCCGACGATGCCGAGGGTCTTGCCGCGGACCTCGTAGGAATGCTCCGCCGATTTGTCCCAGCCGCCGGAATGGGCCGCCTCGGAACGGGAGGGGATGCGCCGAAGCAGCATCACGATCTCGCCGATCGTCAGTTCGGCGACGCTGCGGGTGTTCGAGAAGGGCGCGTTGAAGACCGGGATACCGCGGGCGCGGGCCGCGTCGAGATCGACCTGATTGGTGCCGACGCTGAAGCAGCCGACCGCGACGAGGGCCGGGGCGGCGTCGAGCAGGCCCGCCGTCACCTGCGTGCGCGAACGAATGCCGAGGACGTGAGTGCCCGCCAGCGCCTCGGCATCCGCCGAGCCCACGGCCCGCGGCAGGCGCTGCACGTCGCGGATGCCGGCCCGTGCGAGCACCTCCAGCGCCGACGGCGCGATGTTCTCGGCCAGGATGATGTTGACCTGATCCTGGAGCGTGAAGCTGTCTCTGGCCGGCATGGGGTCACCTGCGCCTGTCATCGGGGAGCGCCCGCCATACAGGAATGTTGCGATGCGGCAATCGGGGGCGTCTCGTCTTCGGCGACGATCGGCGCGATTCGTGACGCGGTCCGCCCGGCCTCCTTGTCCGATCCGTCGGCGGCGCGGTCCGGGCTTTCGCCGACACCGCGGGCTGTGGCTAATAACGGCGGCGGAGCGGCCTGCACGGGGGTGAGACGGCTGCCCGAACCGAAGGGGGCTCCATGGCGATCGTCGGCATCGATCTCGGCACCACGAACTCGGCGGTCGCCGTCTGGACGCCGGAAGGGCCGCGGCTCATTCCCAACGCGCTCGGCGAACCGCTGACGCCCTCCGTGGTCGGCCTCGACGCGGACGGGACGGTGCTGGTCGGCCGTGCGGCGCGGGAGCGGCTCGCCACCGAGCCGGAACGCACCGTCGCCTCGTTCAAGCGCTGGATGGGCTCGGGTCACGTCACCCGGCTCGGCCGCGGCCAGAGCTTCCGCCCGGAGGAACTGTCGGCCCTGGTGCTGAAGAGCCTCAAAGCCGACGCCCAGGCGCATCTCGGCACGGAGGTGACCGAGGCGGTGATCTCGGTGCCGGCCTATTTCAACGACATCCAGCGCAAGGCCACCCTCGACGCCGCCCGCCTCGCCGGCCTGCCGGTGGAGCGGCTCGTCAACGAGCCGACTGCGGCGGCCCTCGCCTACGGAGTGGAGAGCAAGCAGGAGGGCACCGTTCTCGTGTTCGATCTCGGCGGCGGCACCTTCGACGTCTCGCTGCTCGAACTCTACGAGGGCGTGATGGAGGTGCGCGCCACCGCCGGCGACGTGGCGCTCGGCGGCGACGACTTCTCCGAGATTCTCGCGGCGGCGATCGCCGAGGATCAGCGGGTGGCCCTCGACGGCCTGTCGCCCGGTGACCGCGCCCGCCTGCTGCGGGTCGCCGAGGCGGTCAAGCGCGGGCTCACTGCCGCGCCGGTGGCGGCCTACGAGATCCGGCTCGGCGAGGAAGTGCGGCGAGGCGAACTCGACCGCGCCCGGCTGGAGACCGCTGCCGCTCCGCTCCTGCACCGCCTGCGCGCGCCGTTGGAGCGGGCGCTGTCGGATTCCGGCAAGCGGCTGGCCGACCTCGACGGGGTGATCCTCGTCGGCGGCGCGACCCGGATGCCGGTGGTCCGCAGTCTCGTCGCCCGGCTGTTCGGGCGGCTGCCCCTGGTCCATGTCGATCCCGACACGGCGGTGGCGCAGGGGGCGGCGGTGCAGGCCGGGCTCAAGGCGCGCCACGCCGCCCTGGAGGAGGTGGTGATGACCGATGTCTGCCCCTTCACCCTGGGCATCGCCATCACCGAGAACGCCCGCACCGCCGGGGCGACGCAGGTGATGCTGCCGATCATCGAGCGCAACGCCGCCGTGCCGGTGAGCCGGGCCCACCGCATCACCACGATCCACGACGGACAGGACCACATCGCGGTGGAGGTGTTCCAGGGCGAGAGCCTGCGCCCGGACGACAACATTCCGCTGGGTCAGGTCCCGGTGACGCTGCCGAAGGCGCCGGCCGGCACCGAGACCGCCGAGGTGCGCTTCACCTACGACATCAACGGCGCCCTGGAGGTCGAGGTCGCGGTGGCGTCCACCGGCCTGCGCCGCCGTCAGGTCTTCCGCAACGGCGCCAATCTCGACGAGGCGGAGATCGAGGCGCGCTTCGCCGCGCTCGCCGCGATCAAGCTCGCGCCGCGGGAGCAAGCGGAGAACCGGGCGCTGCTGGCCCGCGCCGACGCGCTCTATGCGGAGCTGCGCGGCGACCTGCGCCAGCACGTCGCCGGCCGCGTCGCCCGCTTCGAGCGGGAGATCGCCGAGGCCTCCGGCAGCGAGCCCGAGGCGCTGCGCGCGGCCTTCGCCGCCGATCTCGACGCCCTCGAAGACCACCGCTTCCGGTTCTGAGACCCATCGATGATGACACATGGTCGATGGCCCGCGCGACAGCGCGGCGGCAGGCGTCCGACGGACGCATGGAGCCCGACCATCGGTCGGGTTCCATGCCACTTGGTATGGGACCAGCCATGACCGACAGCGCCTGGCGCCTGCTCGGGCTCGAACCGACGCGGGACGCGTCGGCGATCCGGCGCGCCTACGCCCGCCGCCTCAAACTCACCCGGCCCGACGAGGATGCCGAGGGCTTCCAGGCCCTTCTCGCCGCCCGCGAGCGCGCCCTGGCGGAGGCGCGGCGGCCCCTGCCCGAAGCGTGGCAGGAGGTTGAGGACGATCCCTGCGACGCGGGGGAAGGGCCCGCGGACGAAACGCCCGGCGATCCGGCCAGGGCGGCGCAGAAGCCGAAGCCGGCGAACGAGCCGGACGGCGGCACGGAGGTGACGGCAGAGCTCGCGGCGGAGGCCGGATCGAAGGCGCCGCCCGGTGACGTCCTCCCGCCGGCCGTGCCCCTCGTGCGCGATCTCGACGGTCCGCCGGCACCCATGCTCGAGGTGCCGGCACTCCTCGTGCGCGACCTCGACCCTCCGTCGGCGCCCCCGGACCCCGTGCCGGGGGCGCCGACGCCCCTGGTGATCGACATCGCGCCGCTCGAAGCCGGACCGACCGAATGGGGAGAGGCGCGCGCGCTCGAGGCGGATCTGCCGCCCTTCCTCCGCGACGGCGCCGACAGCCTGACCGCCTGGCTGACGCGGGCGCGGCGGCTGCCCGCCGGACCCCGCGCCCTGGCGGAGGCGGCGCTGCTGCGGGCGCTGTTCGGGCTCTGGCGCGGTCCGGACGGGCGGATCACGGGCAAGCGTGTCGAGGCCACCCGCCCGGCGATCCTGCGGGCCGCGCCGGTCTTCGGCTGGCCGCGGGAGGATGCGGTTCTCGCCGCCCGCTTCGATCCGCACGATGCGGTGCTCGCCACGCAGATCCTGCGCGACGCGATTCCCCCTGAGCCCGGCGATCCGGCCGTCGTGGCGGTGCCGGTCTTCCCCCGCGGACGCCTGCCGCTCCAGGCGGGCGACGCCCGCGCCTTCCTCGAATCCGCCCCGCACGCCCTCACAGCCTACGAAGCGATGCGGCGGCAGGCCCCGCCGCCCCGGCGCCTGTCCGTCTACGCGCTGCTGGCACCGCACGTCTGGGCGGTGGCGCATCGCCGCTGGGGCGTGGCGCTCGCGGCACTTGCGGGGCTGTGGCTCTCCTTCCTGCTGTCGGAGGCCGCGACCAGGGAGAGTGGGGGCAGAGCGATCGCCCTCGGCGTTCTTGCGCTCTTTCTCTGGGCCGGGACCGCCGCCGCGACGGCGTTCGGGGCGGATCGCATCCAGATCGCGGCGGCCGCCCGGGCCGCCCGCCGCGCCGGACGCAAGGGCGTGTATGCCCCGTTCGAGCGTACGACACATCTTCGCAAGGCCGGAGCCCGCCTGAGCGGCTGGGGCTGGCTCGCCCTGGTATGGGGCGGATCCATCGCCTTTGTCGGTCCTTATTTCGGACTGGCCACCATGATCACCACCGCGCTCAGGGGGTAGGACGGCTCCGACCGCGTCCGCCGGCTTTCGCCTCCTCTCGGTTCGGTGGACGGCTTGACTTGGCCGCGGCACCGGCGACCCTGGCCGCACCGCCGGAAGCCGGCCCCGCTCGAACCAGAAGAGGCCCGCCGACATGCCGAGGACGACCGCGATCCGATGCGCCGCCGTGAGCGCGCTGCTCCTCCTCGGCGGTCCTGTCCGGGCGGAGACGCCGTCAGGGGAGGCCGCACCGCTTCTGACGCCGCGGCCGGTCTTCGTGCCCGGCCTCTACGAGACCGAGAGCCGCAACAGCCAGTTCCAGGACCAGGGGGCGAAGGGCGAGGCCTGCCTCGCCTCGGCCGATTACGAGTCGTTCCGCAGCGAGACGATGGCGCAGTACCAGTCGAACCCGCGCTTCCTCGACGCCTGCCGCCTGAGCGAAACCCGCGACCTGCCCGACGGCTTCGTCTTCGCCATGGCCTGCAAGGAATCGAAGCTCGTCCTGACCTACCACTTCTCCAAGGACAGCGTGACGAGCACCATCCAGACCCTCATCACCCGGCGCCCCGAATTCTCCTCCGAGATCCTGACGCTGATGCGCCGGCGCGGCGATTGCCCTGGCCGGGAGAAGCCGGGCCGCAACACCTGATCCGAGCGGCGAGGGAGAGGACGCGGCATGGCCGGCACGCCCTACGGCATCGCGGATGCGGAGCGCGACCTTCGCGCCGATCTCGGGCGCGCCCCGGCGGGGGCGGTCGCGGGGGCTTGGAGCGCCACAACCCTGCAGGCGGGGCACGCGCAGATCTCGGGCGGCTACACCGATGCCCGCGGCCGTCACCTCGATCCCGAGCCTCGCCGCGCCTTCGACGCCGTCCGCGCGGCGGTCGAGCGCCTCGCCGCCGCTGGCGGGGCGGCCTTCAATCGGGTCGAGGTCCGCTGGACGCGGGCAGGCTTCCCGCTGTCGCTCCTCGGGCAGCCGGGCCGCATCCACGTCGAGACGGTGTTCGACCCGGCCATCGTCCCGCGCGGACCCGAAGACCCGGCCTACGAGGCCGCCGCGGCGGCCCGCCGCCGGTTCTGGGAGGGGCGCGGCCGTGTCCTCTCCGGCTTCGCCGCGCAGGACCTCGACGCCAACATCCACGGTCAGACGAAGTGGTTCTGCCCCCATCGCCGGGTCCTGCTGCTGCATCCGACCGATGGATCAAGGGACGGCGTGGTGCTCGCCACCGACGGCCTGTCCACGCCCTGGGCCGGCATCCCCGACCCGGAGAACGGCGTCGCCTGCGAGGTCGCTCTGCGGCTGCCGGAGGGGGAGGCGGCGCAGACCGAGCGGGTGCGGCTCTGGGCCAACATCATGGTGAGCCTCGGCGACCGCGTCGCGGACGGCTACCGCGTGGCGAGGGATGTGGAGACGCACGGCGCGATCCTGTTCTCCCGCCTCCCGGCCGCCTGTGCGCCGTTCGAGTTCGTGATCCTCGCCGCGGCGGCGGACGGCGCGGCGATCCCCGATCTGCCGTTCGGTTCCGTTCCGCTCTTCGAAGCCGTCCCGGTGACCGCGGCCGAGATGGCCGGCGGCGATCCGGATGAAGCCTGGGAGGCGAGCACAGCCCGCGCGGCCCTCGCCCGACGGGACCGATCGGCGCCGCTCTGAAATCGGCCGGGTGCCGCCTCGCTCAATCCTCGCGCCAGACCCGCTCGATCGCGGCCAGAACGGCGTCGAAGCCACCCTCCACGCCCTGGCCGGAGAGCCAGTAACCCGCGCCGTACATCCGGTTGAGGCGCGCGCTCACGCGGGCGCGGCGGGTCCAGGAGAGGGCCGCGTCGTGGTCCGGGTGTACGGCGATGCGCAGGAAGCGGTGGCGGCCGACCGCGACCGTGTCGAGACCGGTGATCGCCGACCAGGGAATCCAGTCGCTCGACAGCCTGCGGTCGAACAGGCCGTGACGCGAGACCGACACGACCGGACCGCGCCGCAGCACCTCGCGGACGAAGAGCGGGAGGGTCAGGCCGAAGAAGCCGGTGCCGACGATCAGGATGAACTGTTCGACGCTGCCGGGTGCAACGATCGGTCCGTCCTTCGGCTCGAAGACGAGCAGGGCGAGGCAGAGGGCGGTGAAGCCGAGGGCCAGGAGCAGGAGGCCGATGAGCCGCCAGCGGGAGCCGTGCAGGTCGATGCGCGCCTCGGTCGGGTTGGTGCTGTCGGGCAAGGGCATCAGACCGGATGTCCCGGAACCTTGGCGAAGAAGGCGCCCACGGCGGCAAGGGTACCGAGCAGCAGCATCAGCACGGAGAGCACACCCCAGCCGGACCAGACGATCATCGACACTCTCCTCGATCAGGGGCCCGCGCCTTGCAGGCCGTTTCCCGCACCGGTAGCGTCCCGGCCCCGATGCGGGGGGCGGCGCAGACGCGGTTTGGCCGGCGAACGGAGGGGGCAGGGCTGCGCATGGGCCATTTTCGCATGATCTACGAGGGCACGGCGTATGCGCCGGACATCGAATCGTACAGCCTTTCGTTGAATGCGGCGGACGGGCGCTGGCGCGGGCAGGAGCCCGGCGACACGGTCGGCCTCACCCTGAGCGTGCAGGGGCGGCCCTTCACCTACGACGTGCCGGAGGACGAGGACGAACATCTCGTCATCGGCCCGAACGTCGATACGCAGTGGCTCGAGGTGCCGACGCAGCTGTTCGCGGGTCGGGACTTGAGCAGCCTCGGCGGCCTCGATCTCGCTTACGAGGGGCCGCGGGCGGTCAACCCGCTCACCGGCGAGACCTGGCGCGAGCCGCCGGGCCTGCTCGGCACCTACGGCGACGAAGCCTTCGGTCCCTGCCGGATCACGGCGGCGCATCGCGGCGGCGACCGCTTCGCCCTGCATCTCACCGGCGAGACCGAGCCCGGCACCGGCTTCGACGTCGCCGTCGAGGCGCCGTTGACGGTCGCTCTGACGAGCTACACCGGACAGGCCGGCGAGGATCGCCTGCGCCGCTGGTTCGACGCGTTCCTGCGCTGGGACGACTTCTCCTGGGAGCGCATTGTCCATCCCGGCGAGCCGCCGCAGCACAGCCTGACCGGCACTCTGCGCCGCTGATGCGGCCCGCGCGCCGTCGCTTGCCGAGCCCTTCCGCCAGCGCACTCGCCCCGGCGGCTCCCAGCGCCTAGAACGCTCCGCGAGTGCCCGCTCACGGGTGCGCGAGAGACGGACGGAATGGACATGCAGGCTCCCCCCGGACACGCGACGGCGCGTCTGGTGCCGCCGGTGCCGGCGCCGCCGGAGCGGGAATTGCCGACGCTGCGCTTCATCGCGGCGATGCGGGTCAACGGCATCCTCTGCTGGCCGGCCTCCGCCTACGAGGCCCCCCTGCGCCACCGCCGGCTGTTCGGGCGCAACCGCTTCACTGTCAGCGACCCGGAACTGGTGCGGCACGTGCTGGTGGACAACGCCGCCAACTACGCCCGCACCCCGATGACCATCCGCATCCTGCGGCCGCTGCTCGGCGACGGCCTGCTCATCAGCGAGGGGACGGCATGGCGCCACCAGCGGCGCACGCTCGCCCCCGCCTTCACCCCGCGGGCGGTGGAGACGCTGGTGCCGCACATCCTCTCGGCGAGCGATGAGGCGGTGCTCGCCCTCGAAGACTCGGCGGCGCGGGGGCCGGTCGATCTGTTCGCCGCGCTCCAGCGGCTCGCCCTGGAGATCGCCGGGCGCACCATGTTCTCCGTCGGCATGGCGGATCACGGCGACCGGCTGCGCGGCTTCCTCGAAGCCTACGCCGCGCGGCTCGGGCGCCCGCACCTGAGCGACCTGCTCGTGCCCCTGCGCTTCGCCACGCCGCTCGACCGGGCCCGCGCCCGCTACCGCCGCGACTGGGTCGCCTTCCTTGATCGGGTGATCGCCGATCGCGACGAGGGCCAGGGCGGACGGCCTCAGGATGAGGCGCGCGACCTGCTCGACCTCCTGCGCGCCGCCCGCGATCCGGAGACCGGCCGGGGCTTCTCGCACGAGGAACTGCGCGATCAGGTCGCCACCATGATCCTGGCCGGGCACGAGACCACGGCGGTGACCCTGCTCTGGGCCTGCACTCTGCTCGCGCTGGCACCGGAGGCGCAAGCCGCCGTGGCCGCCGAATCCGCCTGCGCCGACAAGCCGTTCACCCGCGCGGTGATCGAGGAGACGATGCGGCTCTACCCGCCCGCTTTCGTGCTGGCCCGCCGTGCGCTTCGTCCGGACGTCCTCGGCGGTGAGGCGGTCCGGCCCGGCGACAGCGTGACGATCTCGCCCTGGCTGCTGCACCGGCACCGCACGTTATGGCGCGATCCCGATGCCTTCGATCCCGCCCGCTTCCTGCCCGGCGCTCCGCCGGTGCCGCGCTTCGCCTACCTGCCCTTCGGGGCGGGGCCGCGGGTCTGCATCGGCGCGGCCTTCGCGCTCACCGAGGCGACCCTCGCGCTGAGCCGGATCGTCGGCCATTTTCGGATCGAGCGGGCCGATGCCCGCCCGGTGCTCCCGGCCGCCGTGGTGACGACCCAGCCCGACCACGCCCCCGCCTTCCGGCTGACGCGGCGGGCCTGATGCCAAGCTGCACGGACCAGGACCGAAGGTCCTGCGCCGTGCGTCCGGCGGACGACCCTCGCCTCGCATTCGCGGGGTCATCGACGATGCGTCACGATCATCGTCGATGGGTGTGAGCCCTCGGAAATCCACCGAGGCGGAGAGCAGCACCGTCCGCGGCGTCCCTTGCGCGAGGATGCCGCGCCCCGTCGTCGCCCAGTAATTGTTGCCCGTCACGTTGACGACGTTCGCCCGCAGCGTCAGCGGCCGGTCCCGGAACAGGGTGGCGTAGCGTAGGCCGAGATCGAGCGTCGCCCAGTCGGGGATCTTCTGGCTGTTGGCCAGATCATAGTACTGCGTCGCGGTGTAGATCACCCGTCCCGTCAGGCTCAGGCCCGGCAGGAGGCTCGGCGGCAGGTCATATTCGCCGTAGAGGTTGAGCTGCACCTCCGGCACGCCGACCGCGACCCGGCCGACATTGCGCGGATCCTGCGAGCGCACCTGCACGCCGTCGAGCAGGCTGACGCCGCCCAGCACCCGCACGCCCGGCACCGGCTCGCCGAACACGGTGAGTTCGACGCCGCTGTTGCGCTGGCGCCCATCGACCGAGAACAGCTGAGTGGCTGTGTCGAGGAAGCCGAAGGGCTGCTCGATCTCGAAGGCGGCAAAGCCGAGGCCGAGCGTGCCGAAATCGTATTTGGCGCCGACTTCCGTCTGTCGCGATACCGCCGCCGGGAAGGCGGCATTGGCGTTGAGCGCGTTCACCGGCGGGGCCGGCGAGGTCAGGCCCTCGACGTAGTTGGCGTAGAGCGAGAGCCGCTCCCACGGCTTCACCACGACGCCGATGCCGGGCGAGAAGGCGCCGCTCTCGCTGGCCCCCGTGCGCAGGCCCGTGACGGGATTGTAGGAATTCACGTCGAGGCTCTGCCAGCGCCCGCCGATCGTGAGCAGGATCCGCTCGTCGAAGAGCGACATCGTGTCGGCGATGGCGAGGCTGCGGTTGATCCGGCTCGACGTGCGCGGCGTCGCGTTCGACAGGCCGAAGGTCGAGCGCGGGGCGACAATCACCGGGTCGTAGAGGTTCGACACGATGGGCGCGCCGACATTCTGCGCCGTGGGCTGGGCGAGATCCTGCCAGAAGCCGACCGCGGCGAGGCCGAAGCTGTGGCGGATCGGCCCGGTCTCGACGGTGCCGCGCAGGCCCGCCTCGGCCGTCCGGTTGACGATATGGAACGGTAGGTAGCTGATCGGGTCGCGGTAATCGCCCCGGGCGTTGAAGATCGTCAGCACGCCGCCGAAATATTCCTGCCGGAAATTCGATCGGCCATAGGCGCCGTAGAGGGTCAGGTCCGGCGTCAGGTCGTACTCGACGCGGGTCGCGAGGTGCTGGTTGGCGCTGTCGCGGTACTCCCAGGGCTGGTGCTGGTTGAGGGTGAGTTCGGGCGCGCGGGGGATGCGCACGCCGGCCGCCACGTTGCGGTTGCGCAGCGGCGAGCGGAAGTCGAGTTCCTGGTAGCCGAGGTCCAGCGCCGCCCGCAGCCGCTCGCCGCGATAGTCGAGGGCGAGCGCGGCGGTGCCGAAATGAAGGCTCTGGTTGTCGATCGGCGTGGCGCCGTTGTTGAACGCGCCGTTGAAGCGGATGCCCCACTCCTTGGCGTCCCCGAACCGGCGGCTGACATCGACCGCCTTGTAGACCTGTGCGTCGGAGGCGTAGCCGAGGGTGACCCGGTTGAGCGGCTCTTCCAGCGCCCGCTTCGGGATCAGGTTGATGACGCCGCCGATATTGCCGAAGGGCGGGACACCCGAGAGCAGGGTCGAGGGGCCGCGCAGCACCTCGACGCGCTCGATCGGCTCGATCGCCGGATTGAACGCATCGGCGACGCCGAACAGGCCGTTGAAGGCGATGTCCTGCGCGAAGACCGGGAAGCCGCGGATGAAGAAGCCGAGGATGCCGGAAAACGCCGGCACGTTGGTGCGGATCGAGGGGTCGTTGTTGACGACGTCCTGGATATTACGCGCCTGCTGGTCGCGGATCAGCTTCTCTGTGTAGCTCGTCGCGTTGAAGGGCTGGTCGAAGGTGTTGCGGTTGCCGAGCAGGCCGAGGCGCGAGCCGCCGCCGACCTGCCCGCCGGCGTAAGGCGGGGGCGGCTGGCCGATCGTCCCGGTCGGCGGTGGAAGGCCCGCCGCGCGGGCGCCGCTGCCCGCCCGCCCCTCGACCGCCAGTTCCTCCAGCGTGACGGAGGAGGCCGGCTCGTTGCCGAGCTGGACATAGCGCGGGTTGACGAGGGTGATCGTCGAGGAGCCGGCGGCGCGGTAGGTCAGGCCGGTGCCCGCGAGCAGTTCGGCGAGCGCGTCGAGGGGCCGGAACGCGCCCTCGACGCCTCGGGTGGTCAGTCCCTCGGTCAGGGCGGTCCGGTAGGCGAGCCTCAACCCGGCCTGTCCGGCCAGGGCGGTCAGGGCCGGTTCGAGCGGCCCCGCCGGAACCGCGACCGGGATCCGCGCCGCGCCCGTATCGCCCGAGCCGGACGGCGCGTCGCCGCTGACTGGGACGAGACGGATTCTGTCCGACGTGAGCGGAACGGTATCCTGAGCGCCCGCGGCGGCCATCATGGCGATCAGCGATGCGCCCGCCACAGCGAGATCCCGCGCGCGCCGCGCACCCCCGCGTCGATCTCCCAGCACCATATCCCCGCGCGTCCCTGTCCTCGGCCGGGAGCGCCTCTGCCCGCTCCTGCTTCGATAGACAGGCGAGCCGCCGAACTCCTGACCTTCGGAACCGAACTTTTTCGAAGGCCGAGCGCCACGAGGCCGTCGGAGAGGGGCGTGTCCGTGTGGGGGGCTGCGGATGCCGTCGCCCGAGGGTCTGATCCCGATCAGCTTGACCGCACAAAAGGCTGCTGAGGGTGGGAAGCCGGCTTCGATGACGCGCCTGTAAGCGGGCGGACCGTCTTCGACCCAAGCCGGTTGCTCGACCTGGTGTCGCGCGCGCCCGAGAGCGGACATAAGCGGCGCCAAGCTTTGTCCTCAGCAGGCATCCTTTGCTATCGATTGGAGTTCGCGTACCGCGCTCTCGATCTGTGCCTCAGCCAGCGAGGAGTAGCCGAACACGAGCATGTCATCCCGTGCTCCGGGATCGAAGTCGTAAGCGGCCCCGCTGGACAGGGCGTAGACGCCGATGCCTCGCTCGCGTGCCGTGCTCTGGATCTTCCTGGCCGGCGGAAAGCCCTCCGGCAGGCGCCAGACGAGATGCAGGCCGCTCTCCGCACCCAGGATGATGGGCTCCTCGAACGTCTCCCGCAGCGCTCGGACGAGGCCGTCGCGTCGCGACTTGTAGACCTGCCTCAGCCGTCGGAGGTGACGGTCGAAGTGACCCTCGTCGATGAAGGTGGCCAGCGCAGCCTGCTCAAGCCATGCCTGACCGTTGCTCATCCGGGCCTTCAGCATCCGCGCCTCGTCCCAGAACAGGCGCGGGACCGTGGCGTAGCCGATGCGCAGGCCCGCCCCCACTGACTTGGAGAAAGTGCCGACGTAGAAGACGCGTCGTCCCCCATCGAGGCCGGCCAGGGCGGTCAGCGGCGGGCCATCGTACCGGAAGTCGCTGTCGTAATCGTCTTCGACGATGTAGCTGTCGGTCTCCTCGGCCCAGCGCAGAAGTTCCAGCCGCCGGGTCACCGGCATGAGCGCGCCGGTTGGGAACTGGTGCGAGGGCGTGACGTACAGCAGGCTGCCCCGGTCCTTGGGCAGACGATCCGTGCGCAGGCCGTCGCCGTCGACCGGGACCGGATGGACGGCCATGCCGGCGCTCCTGAAGATCAGGGAAGCCCCGAGGTAGCAGGGGTTCTCGATGCAGAGCTGACGTGTGTGGAACCTCAGCAGATTGAACACCAGGTTGAGGGCATCCTGTCCGCCCGTGGTCACGATGATCTGGTCCTCCGTCACCGCGACGGCGCGGGCACGTCTCAGGTGCGTGGCGATGGCCGCGCGGAGTTCAGGGAGGCCTGCCGGGTCGCAATAGTCGGTCAGGTAGGCGGTCTCGTGTGACAGGAGACGGTTCACGATCCGCCGCCAGATACGGAGCGGGAAACCGGCCGGGTCCGAGCGTCCGACCCAAAAGTCGCGCTCGGGCCGGTCGCTGCCACCCCCGGGCGAGCCGGCGAAGCAGAGCACGGGCTCGCCGCCTTCGTCCGGGGCCGGTCCGTTGGTCAGGACTTGGTCGCCGCGCTGAATCAACAGGAGGCTGTCCGGCGGGATGGGCTCCACGAACAGGCCAGCCGTACCGCGCGCCTTGACGTAGCCCTCGGCCGCGAGCCGCTCGTAGGCCGTGATCACGGTGTTGCGAGAGATGCCCAGGCGCTCGGCCAGCAGGCGGCTCGGCGGCAGCGCCATGCCAGCCTTCAGCTTCCCTTCCAGGATGATCTCCCGGACTTGGTCGAACACCTGAACCTGCAGGGGCTTGGCGGAAGTGGCGTCCAGCGTGAGCGTCAGTTCCACCCGTCACTCCCGCCGACGGCGACCCGTTTGGGACGAACGGCCAGTGCCAGCGTCCGCCGGCTCAGGCCCGCACGCTCGAGGCGATAAAACAGTTGGTACCATGGGTCACGCCCGATTTGGCCCTTTTGCCTGACCAAAATTTGGAATTGTTTGCGTTTTAGTGCATCCTAAGAACGGATCGAGCTCGCCATCCGGAACGCTAAGAAGGCCGGACGCTCGACTGCGGAGGAAACATGAACGAAATCGTCAAGCCGGACTCCCTGATCGTCGCCGAAGCCGAGAGCCTGACGGAAACCTTCTTCGGAGGCTGTCCGCACGATTGCCCCGACACCTGCTCGATGCTGTTCGACGTCAAGGACGGACAGCTTCAGGGCGTGCGTGGCAACCCGGATCACCCGATGACCCGCGGTGGTCTCTGCGTGAAGCTGAAGGATTACGAGAAGCGCCACTATCACCCCGACCGGCTGCTCTACCCGATGAAGCGAGTCGGCCCGAAGGGTTCGAAGGAGTTCGAGCGCATCACCTGGGACGAGGCGCTGGACACCATCGTGACGCGCTGGAAGGCCATCATCGACCAGTACGGGCCGCAGGCCATCGCGCCCTACAGCTACCTCGGCAACCAGGGTCTCGTGCACGGGCTGAACGGTGGCGACGCCTTCTTCAACCGCATGGGCGCCACCGTGACCGAGCGCACCTTCTGCGGCGAGGGCTCCTGCACCGCGTGGCTCCTCACCGTCGGCCCCACGGCGGGCCTCGACCCTGACAGCTACATCCACTCGAAATATATCGTCATCTGGGCCTGCAACTCGGTCAGCACCAACCTGCACCACTGGGCCATCGTGAAGGACGCCCAGAAGAAGGGCGCCAAGGTCGTCGTGATCGACACCTACGCTTCGCGCACCGCCAAGGCTGCCGACTGGCACATCGCGCCCAAGCCCGGCACCGACGGCGCGCTGGCCATGGCGCTCATCAACTCGATCATCGAGCAGGGGCTCGTCGATCAGGACTACGTCGACAACTACACGGTCGGCTTCGAGGAGCTAAAGGAGCGGGCCGCTCCCCGCACGCCCGAATGGGCCGCGGAGATCACCGGCGTCTCCGCCGACGACATCCGCAAGCTCGCCCGCGAGATGGCGACCGAGCAGCCGGTGGGCATCCGCATGGGTGTGGCGCTGGAGCGGCACTACGGCGGAGGCCAAACCATCCGGGCGGTCTCGTCCATTCCTGCGCTCACCGGCGCTTGGCGCCATGTCGGCGGCGGCGTCACCCAGTTCGGCGTGTGGGAGCACCCCTACAAATTCGACGTCATCTGCCGTCCGGACCTGATCCCGGAAGGCACCCGCGTCGTCTCCAACCTGCAGATCGGCCGGGCGCTGACCGGCGAGATGAAGCTCGACCCGCCGATCATGTCGATGATGTGCTGGAACTCGAACCCCGTCACGCAGGCGCCCGAGACCGACAAGATCGTCGAGGGGCTGATGCGTGAAGACCTGTTCATGGTCTCCGCCGAGCACTTCATCTCCGACACGGCCTCCTACGCCGACATCCTGCTGCCCGCCACGATGGGCGCCGAGATGGAGGACATGATTCTCTCCTGGGGGCACCTCTATCTGACCTACAACACCAAGTGCGCGGAGGCGCCGGGCGAGGCGATCCCGAACAACGAGATCTTCCGGCGGCTTGCCGCGCGGCTCGGCTTCGAGGAGGAGAACTTCAAGTGGAGCGACAGCGAGTGCCTTGAGCACTACGTCGACTGGTCGTCGCCGGCCTGCGAGGGCATCGACCTCGCCTATATGCGCGAGCACGGCTTCGCCCGACTGAAGGTCGGCACGCCGGACGACCGGGCGCCGCATCGGGAGGGGAACTTCCCGACGCCGACCGGCAAGTGCATGCTGAAAGTGGATGGCGCCACGAACTTCGTCGCCCCCCCGTTCCGGCAGATGTACGAGGGCTTCCAGCCGGGCGAGGTCCTCGACCCGCTGCCCGATTACCTCGGCCCGCGCGAATCCCACACGAACGACCCCGAGTTGGCCAAGCGCTTCCCGCTCAACATCGTCTCGCCCAAGAGCCACTACTTCCTGAACTCCTGCTACGCGAACATGGAGGACAAGCAGAAGGGCCAGGGCGAGCAGTTCGTGATGATCAACCAAGCCGATGCGGACGCTCGCGGCATCCGGGACGGCGACCGGGTCCAGGTCGGCAACGACCGCGGCGCCTTCAAAGGCGTGGCGCGGATCACCGACGACGTGAGGGCCGGGATCGTGGTGGCGACGCTGGGCTACTGGCGCCAGCACAACGAGGGCACGGTCAACAGCATCTCGTCGGGGGCCTTCACCGACATGGGCCACGCGCCGTCGTTCTCCGACAACCTCGTCGAGGTCTCGCGGGCGAACTAAAGCATCGTCCCGAAAGGTGGCCGCCGGCTTTCGGGAGAAGACGATGCAAAAACGATGCTCTAGGGCCGTATCCGACCTGATCGCATCAGGCCGCCGGAAAGCGCCCTCGCCGAACGACTTTCCGCGCGGGCACCCTTCCGAGGGGCTCGCGCGAGCGCGATCGGTCTGTTCGGCTCAGAGTGCCTCACGAAACGCCCGGCCACCGACCGTTCTCGCTCGGGCGAGCACAGCGCGGCGGGCGTTTTGTGAGAGACACGAAGCCTCATGAGGCACGATCTCAGGCGGATGCCTTCGACGGATGTCCAGAACGAGCGGCTTCCGCAGTAATGGGAAAGATGATCTCGGCATGAGCGACATTACGACAGTTGCGAAGGCGTTCTTCCACGCTTGCGAGACGGGCGGAGGGTGGGAGGCCTGCGAGCGCTACTGCACCCCGGCCGCGACCTTCTCGGCCCAGGCCGACGCGCTCGCTGGCGTGACCTCGCTACGGGACTACACCGAGTGGATGAAGGGGCTCCTGACCTTCGTCCCCGACGGTCGGTACGAGGTGAAATCCTTCGCCACAGATGAGGAGCGCCGGAACGTGGCGGCCTATGGGATTTTCCACGGAACCCATACCGGCGAAGGCGGCCCCTGCCCGCCGACGGGAAGGAGCACTTCGACCGACTACGTCTACGTCATGCAATTCGAAGGCGATAAGATCGTCGGGGTGACGAAGATCTGGAACGACGCTCGGGCCGTGAGGGAGTTGGGCTGGGCTTAGAGCAGGGGACAAAACCGGAGTTTGACGGGTTGAGCAGGCATGGATGCTCTCGTGCCCGACGATCTCTGGGCGGTGACGCCCGAGCCGCTCGCTGTTCTCGATGCCTTTGCGGGCGATGCGCGGTACGATCCCGCGCGCCCGACACTCCTGGCGCCTCGCCCTGGCATCGTAGGCCTTGTCGGCGTGCAGCTTGCCGGGCCGCCTGCGTGGTCGCCCGCGCCGTCCCTTTCGCAGGGGCGGGATGGCGTCGAGGGTCTGGGCCCTCATCACGCTGTCGTGCCGGTTGGCCCCGCTCAGGCGGAAGCCGCGCGGCGTGCCGCGCGCATCGGTGACGAGGTGGCGCTTCGTACCCGGCTTGCCCCGGTCCGTCGGGTTCGGGTCGGTGGCAGAGCCCCTTTTTTGGCCGGGACAGATGCACTGTCCAGGCTCGCCCGGCTCCCGTCGATCTCACCGGCCGCGTGAAGGCGCTCCAGCAGGACTCGATGCAGGCGCGCCCCGACACCCGCCTCCTGCCAGTCGCGCAGCCGACGCCAGCCACTCATCCCGCAGCCGCAGCCCATTTCAGCCGGCAGCCCAGGGCAACCCGGAGCGCAGGACGAACAGGATACCGGTCAGCGCCGCCCGGCTCTCGATCGGACGTCGGCCGCCCTTCGGACGCGGCCGGGGCGGCGGCAGATGCGGGGCAATCTCGCGCCAGAGATCATCGGGCAGAAGCGGACGTGCCATACCAACCAACGCCCGACCAAGCGGTCCCTGCCCGTTCTGTTAGGCGCTCTTAGTGTCTCTCACAAAACTCCCGACGCGCCGTCATTGCCAGAGTGACGACGGCCAGAGAGCGGGAGTTTTGTGAGGCACTCTTAAGCCTCAGCGGCCGAGGATATCGGCCTCCGCCGTGACCACGGCCTCGGCCTGCTCACCCGCGACAGCCCGATCGGACTTGCGCTTGAGGAGGGCGCCGATGCCGATGACGAGGACGGCGCCGAGGGCACCCGCCACGACATGCAGACTGGGCTGCAGAGCGGTGGGCAGGGCCTCGATCACGTGCTGCTGCACCATCCGATCGGTGACGATCATCTCGCCCGCCACCCAGCCGAGAAGCCCGCCGCCGAACCAGATCAGCATCGGGAAGCGGTCGATCAGGCGGGTGATCAAGGTCGCGCCGACCACGAGGAGCGGGACGGAGAGAGCCAGGCCGATAATGAAGAGCTCATCGTGCCCCTTGGCGGCCCCCGCCACGGCGACGACGTTGTCGAAGCTCATGACCGCGTCGGCGACGGCGATCGTCCAGATTGCCTTGGGCAGGCTGGACTGCTCCTTGATACTGCTCTCGTCCTCCTCCTCACCGCGCACCAGCTTCACGGCGATGTGCAGCAGGATCATCCCGCCGACGACTTTCAGCAGCGGCACCGCGAGAAGCTGCGAGATGATGAGGGCGAAGACGATCCGCAGAAGCGCCGCGACCAGGGCACCGACATACACACCGATCCGCCGCTGCCGCTCGGGCAGCCCACGGCAGGCCAGGGCGATGACCACGGCGTTGTCGCCCGACAGGAGGATGTCGATCCAGATGATCTGGAGAAGGGACAGCAGGAAGGAGGAACTGAGATAGGTGTCCACGATTCGCGCGCTTTCGCTGTCCCGGCCCGTCGCGGCGGTGCGAACGCCAGCGTTCGCACCGTGGTCTCACAGGACGATGAGGATGTTCGGTGAGGCCGGCCGCATCGCTAAAAGTGCCTCACAAAATTCCCGGTCACCGACGGCTCTCGTTCTGGTGAGGACAGCGCGGCGGGAGTTTTGTGAGAGACACTAAGGGGAGCGCCGGCTCGATGGGCTTCTTCGACGGAGGGATACCGGATCGCTGCGGGTCACACAGCGGCGTCCGCCGAAGGCCGGTCCCGCCGGCAACCTGCCCGGGACCGGCCCTCGAAGGCGTGTCAGGGATTGCCCTCGGCAGCGGACCGGAGGACGGGCGTCCAGCGGGCGACCTCGCTCTCGACGAGCTTCTGCAGCGCGTCGGGCCCGGCCTCGGCCTCCTTCGGCACCGTACCGCCGAGTTCGAGGATGCGCTTCTTCGCGCCCGGATCCTTGAGCGCGGTATCGAGGGCGGCGACGAGCTTGGCCCGGACATCGGCCGGCAGGCCCTTCGGTGCGAAGACGGCGTTCCAGGCGCTGACTTGGTAATCGGGCAGGCCCGCTTCCTTCGTGGTCGGCACATCGGGCAGGCTCGGGGAGCGCTCAGGGGTCGCGATCGCGTAGGCCTTGATCGTGCCGCCGGTGATCTGCGGGGCGACGTTGACGATCTGATCGGTCATAAAGTCGACCTGCCCCGCCACCAGGTCGTTCAGCGCCGGCCCGGTGCCGCGATAGACGACGAGCGTGGGCTTGGCGCCGATGAGCGAGTTGAACAGGATGCCCGTCGAGTGCGAGACGGAGCCGACGCCGGCATGGGCTTGGTTGACCGAGGCGCCGCCGCTCTTCAGTGCCTCGACGAAGCCCTTCAGGTCAGGGGCCGCCATGGATTTCTTGGCTACGATGACGATCGGCGTGCCGGCGGCCAGCCCGATCGGGTCGAAGCTCTTGGCGGGATCGTATTTCAGACCCTTGAACAGGGCCGGCGCCGCGCCGTGCGTGCCCATATGGCCCATCATGATGGTGTAGCCATCGGGCGAGGCCTGCGAGGCTCGGGTGATGCCGGTCGTGCCGCCGGCGCCCGTCACGTTCTCGATGACGACCTGCTGGCCCAGCGCCCGCGACATCGGCTCGGCGACGATGCGCGCGACGACGTCGGTCGGGCCGCCGGCCGCGAACGGCACCACCATGGTGATCGGGCGCTGGGGGTAGGTGTCCGCCGCTGCCCCGAAGGCGGCGAGCACCGACAGGAGACTGATCGCGAGAGCCGTTCTCATGGTTTCCTCATCCCTTCCTGATGTCGTCTCTTCGGAGCGTTCCGGGCCCCTCGGGCACCGGGCGCTCAGGCTTCTGTGAAGACCTCGTCGCGGCTTCGCCGCAGCGAGGGCAGCAGCGCCAGCGCCAGAATGGTGAAGGCGACGAGAAACAGCACCGCGCTGACCGGACGCTCGAGGAAGACCATGGCATCGCCGCGCGACAGGGTGAGCGCGCGCCGAAGATATTCCTCCATCAGCCGGCCCAGCACGAAGCCGAGCAGGAGCGGCGCGGGCTCGAAGCCGAACTTGATCAGCGCGTAGCCGAAGATTCCGAAGGCCGCGATCAGCATCACGTCGGTCGGCAACGCGTTGATCGAGTAGATGCCGATCGAGCAGAACATCAGGATCGCAGGGAACATCAGCCGGTAGGGCACCTTCAGCAGGCGCACCCAGATGCCGACCAGCGGCAGGTTGATGACCAGCAGCATCAGGTTGCCGATCCACATCGAGGCGATCATGCCCCAGAACAGGTTGGGGCTCTTGGTCATCACGCCGGGCCCCGGAACGATGCCGTGGATCGTCATCGCGCCGACCATCAGCGCCATCACGGCATTGGGCGGGATGCCGAGGGTGAGGAGCGGGATGAAGGCGGTCTGCGCGCCCGCGTTGTTGGCGCTCTCCGGGCCGGCGACGCCCTCGATGGCGCCGCGGCCGAAGCGGCTCGGATCCCGCGCGATGCGCTTCTCGACGGTGTAGGCGGCAAAGGGCCCGAGGACGGCGCCATTGCCAGGCAGGATGCCGAGCGTCGCCCCGATCGCGGTGCCGCGCAAGGTCGCGGGCATCGCCTGACGCAGATCGACCAAGCCCGGCAGCAGGCGGCCGATGCGCGCCCGCGCGATCTCCCGCGTCTCGGTCTGGTCGAGGTTGCGCAGGATCTCCGCCACCCCGAACAGGCCCATGGCCAGCACGGAGAAGTCGATGCCGTCCGTCAGAAAGGTGAAGCCGAAGGTCATCCGCTCCTCGCCGGTCTCGAGGTCGGTGCCGACGCAGGCGAACAGGATGCCGACCAGGATCATGGCCACGGCCTTGAGCACGGAGCCGTGGGCGAGGACGACGGCGAAGGCCAGCCCCATCACCATCAGGGCGAAGTATTCCGCCGGCCCGAAGATCAGCGCGAGGCGGGTCAGCGGCGCGCCGAGCGCCGCGATCAGCAGCGTGGCGACGGTGCCAGCGAAGAACGAGGCGATCGCGGCCGTGCCGAGCGCGATGCCGGCCCGGCCCTGCCGCGCCATCTGATGCCCGTCCAGCGTGGTGACGACCGAAGTCGCCTCGCCGGGGATGTTGACGAGGATCGCGGTGGTCGAGCCGCCGTACTGCGCCCCGTAATAGATGCCGGCGAGCATGATCAGCGCGCCCACCGGATCGAGGCCGAAGGTGATCGGCAGGAGCATGGCGATCGTGGCGATCGGCCCAACGCCGGGCAGCACGCCGATCAGCGTGCCGACGAGGCAGCCGAGGAAGCAGAGCAACAGGTTCTGCAGGCTCAGCGCGACGGCGAAGCCGAGACCGAGATTGGAGAGGAGATCCGGCACGGGCTTGCGCTTCCGATCAGGCAGTCATCGAGTGCCGGGCGACGTCGGTCTCGCCGCGCCGGGCCGACCGGCGTTGCAGGACGAGCAGACAGAGCCCTATCAGGGCGAGCGTCCCGGCCATCAGCCGCAGGAGCACCCGCGAAGGAATCGTTCCGCTCGCCGCCTCGACCAGGGCGCTGGGAAAGAGCGGAATCGGCAGGTTGAGCAGATCGCCGAACAGCAGCATGCATCCGGCGGTGAGAAGCAGCGCCAGGATCAGAAGCTCGCGGAACCGCGCCTCGGGGCTGGCATAGCCCGCGAGGATGACCGCGAGGGGACCGGCGACGATCAGGCCGAGGCCGGGCGTGGTGACGGGGCCGAGGGTGGCGGGCCGGATCGTGGCCGCGAAGGCGAGGATGGCCAGGACGACGACGACCGGACCGCGCAGGCCGACGGCCTGAAGCCCCTCGCCGCCGCGGACGAAGCCCGTCACGGCCAGCACGACCCCGCTGGCGGCCACGCCGATCGCCACCCAGTGCGGCAGCATGCCGGGACCCATCGCACCGAGGGTGCCGCGCGGCAGATCACCCGTGGCCCAGACGCCGAACACCCCGAGCAGCACGAGGCCGAGGCCGGCCACCACGTTCTGCGGTATGCGCGAGAGCGCATGTCCCGCCCCAGCGCCACTCGACCGGTCGCTCATTGTCCCCTCTCAAACGGGCATGCCCGCACCGGCGACTCCGGTGTGCGCTGCACATCGGGAACGACCGGTCCCTCCCCCGAGGAATTTTGTCTGAAGCCTATGCTGCAAAGCCAAGATTCCGCAAGAGCTTGCGCCCGCGAAATGCTGTCGTTCCAAACCCATTGTTGCCGACAACAGACCCGGCGGCCGCCACGCCGGCCCCGCTCGACAGCGCCGAGACAAGCCGGCAGGCCTTGCTCGCCACGGCGCAACGGCCGTTTCGATCAGAGATACGGACGCGTCGGGTTGTCGGTCGAACGGCGTCGATGTCTGAACCCTTTTCTGTGATTGCGCGTTTGCCTCCCCGGTTTAGCAGTTTAGGGGAGAGGACGAATGTCCATACGTAAGGTTCTCGTCGCGGCGGCCGCCCTCGGCACACTGATGATCCTCAATGCTCCGAGCCATGCACAGGGGTTCCGGATCGGTCCCGGCGGCGTGGAAATTGATGATGGCCGCGGCTATCGCGAAGAGCGTGAGGAGCGCCGCTATCGCCGCATGTGCCGGGACCTTCGCGATCGCTGCGAGAACAAGGACATCTACGGCGAGGAAGGTCAGGGCAATTGCCGGCGCTACCGCCGCATGTGCGGCTAAGCGCAACGAAAACTTGTCATCGCTCAGAGCGATGTCCGGCCCGATCGCATCGGGTCGGACATGGTCTAAGGTGCGTCGGCTCAAGGCGCCGGCCCCCATGGAGCGGCCGCGGTCAGATGAAGCCGTGCGCGCGCAGGGCCTCGATCGACGAGGCCGCATTCCGATGATGGATGAAGACGCCGCCGGCCGCCTCCCAGCGATGCCGGTGCGTGGTCCAATCGTCGACCAGCGCGTCGCCGGGACGGCAATGCTCGCGCTTCAGCGCGGCGGTCGTCGCGATCATCGCCACACCGGGGAAGTGACGCTCCGCCCAGCGCCGCTTCTGCGGCTCGGCCCAGTTCCCCCGCGGCAAACCGGTGAGGATGACGGGCCGGCAGGCCTCGACCGCCTCGTAGAGTTCCCGCGCATCCGGCAACGGATCGAGGTCGGCGAAGAAGTCCGGCGCGGCCGCCAGCCGGTTCCAGAACTCCTTCAGGCCGAACCGGTCCTGGAATGCCTCCGGCGACATCCCGAGCACGCGGGTGGCCCCACGATCGAAGTCGGCCAGGACCCCGTCGCAATCGAGAAACACCGTCGGCATCGCAGCGTCGCACCCTCCGTCGTCTGGCCGCTGCCTGGCAGCGCGGCCCCATCGCAGCCCCTTCGCAGCCCTCTCGCAAGGCCCGACGGACAACGCGCATCGACGGCTTCGGCTCGCCGCGGCAGCGAAAAGCCGCGGCCTCCATCCCGATCCGCCGATCGCGGCGCGGTGCACCGCGGCGGGACCCGTGTTGCGAGCCTGTCCGGGCTGCGATAGCTCGCTCCGGCGAGCGGATGGACATGGACAGCAGCAAACACACTCTCGTGCTCGTGCGGCACGGCCAGAGCGAGGATAACGAGCGGGAGCTGTTTTCCGGATTGCGGGATCCAGCCCTGACGCCCCGCGGCACCGAGGAGGCCGCTGAGGCCGGCGCCACGCTCCGGTCGCTCGGATATCGCTTCGACGCGGCGTTCACGAGCCGGCTCCGGCGGGCTCAGCACACCCTCGCGCTGATCCTCGATGCGCTGGGCCAAGCCGATCTGCTGGTGCACGCGGACGCCGCCCTGAACGAACGGGATTACGGAGCGCTGGCGGGCCTCAACAAGACGGAGGCACGGGCGCAGTTCGGCGTCGAGCAGGTCCGCACCTGGCGGAAATCCTACGACGCGGTGCCGCCCGGCGGCGAGAGCCTGGCGATGACGGGCGCGCGCCTGTGGCCGTACTTCGAGCGCGCCATCGCCCCTCGCGTGGAAAGCGGCGGCTGCGTGCTCGTCGTCGCCCACGGCAACTCGCTGCGATCGCTGCTCATGCGCCTCGACCGCATCGAACCCGAGCACATCGAGGTCGTGAACATCGGCACGGCCGAGATCCTCGTCTACCGTTACGACACGGCCACCCGAACGCTCGCCCGAGCGGCGGCGATTCCGACGAAGACGAGCGCGTGATCGATCGTCGCAACGCGGCTCGGATCGGCTTCGCCGCGACGCGGTCGGCGCAGGTACCGTGGCCTCACGCGGCCCACAGCGTGCGAAGAAATCCCGCGCGCGGGCACGTCAGGGCTTAGTGTCTCTCACAAAACTCCCGCTGCGCCGTCATTGCCAGAGTGACGACAGTCAGAGACCGGGAGTTTTGTGAGGCACTTTTAGACCGGCCCCTTCGCCTGATCATTACCCAGATACGTCGCGAGATTGCGCCGGATGCGCTCGATCGGCACTTCGGCCGGATCAGGCAGGACGAAGGTCTCCTGTGTGATGGTCTCGTAGGCGCGGATGTAGACCGCCGCAGCGCCGAGCACGACCTCGGGCGGGATCTCGGGAATCGGATCGCGGTAGGGATCACAGCGCGCCACGACCCAGTTGCGGACATAGTCCTTGTCGAAGCTCTCGGGCGCCGTCCCGGCCGCGAGCCGCTCGGGATAGCTTTCCGCAAACCAGTAGCGGCTGCTGTCCGGGGTATGGATCTCGTCGGCGAGCACGATCCGTCCGTCGGCGTCGGTCCCGAACTCGTACTTCGTATCGGCGAGGATGAGGCCGCGCTCGGCGGCGAGTGCCTGGCCGCGGGCGAACAGCGCCAGCGCCGCCTCGGAGACGGTCTGCCATTGTGCGGCCGTCAGCAGGCCCTGTTCCAGGATCGCCTTCTCGCTGAGCGGCTCATCGTGTCCGCCATCCGCGGCCTTCGTCGTCGGCGTGATGACCGCTTGCGCCAGACGCTCATGCGCGCGCAGGCCGTCGGGGAAGCGGTGGCCGTACATCTCGCGCTCGCCGCGCTGATAGCGGGTGAGAATCGAGGTGGAGGTCGTGCCCGCCAGATAGCCCCGCACCACGACCTCCACCGGCAGGATGTCGAGCCGTCGCCCGACGACAACGTTGGGGTCCGGATAGGCAAGCACGTGATTCGGACAGATGTCGGCGGTCCGCTCGAACCAGTAGCGGGCGGTTTGCGTCAGCACCTGCCCCTTGAAAGGAATGGCGGCCAGCGGGCGATCGAAGGCGCTGATCCGATCGGTGGTGATCAGGATCCGGCGGCCGTCGGCCAGATCGTAGTTGTCGCGAACCTTGCCCCGGTAGCGGTTCGGCAGCCCAGCGATCTCCGCCTCGTCCAGAACGTGATGCGCGTATGGCGCGAGGGCGCTTGCATCCTTCATTCGTCTCACCCGCTCATGTCAGGAAGGGAGTTCAAGCACGCCTCGTAGCAGGGAAGCGCCCCATCGTCGCCGCGGAAGGAGGCGCAGCGCTCCTGTCTCCGGGGCCGCCCGGCGGACCCGCAGGCGCTGTGAACAACCCTTCCCCGACGGCTCCGCTCACGACGATCCTCGTTTGCGCAGGGTATCGGGCCTCTTTCCGGAGCCTCGCGCCGCAAGGCGGCCCGGAGCGGGCCGCCGGCATCATTTCCAAAGCCGCGCCCGCGTGCAAAACTTCTCGCTCGACCCTGCGGAAGGCCGTGCCCCCGGCTTCGGCCGGAGAGACCCTTCGGACAAACGGATCGGAGCGCGATGCCATCGTCCGAAATCGATGCGATCCGGGCCCGCCTCGCCGCCCATCCGAGGCCGGCCGACCTCGCCGCACGGCGGGTGCGGATCGATGGCCTCGGAGCCGGCTACGCGCTGCCGCCGGACGTGATCGTCGAACCGGTCGATGCGCACGGCGTGCCCGCGGAGTGGACGCGCACGCCCGCGGCTCGAAGCGACCATGTCGTGCTGTTCCTGCACGGGGGCGGCTACGTCTCCGGCTCCCTGACGAGCCATCGCCACATGGTGGCGCAGGCCGGGCGCGAGGCCGGTGCGCGCACCCTCGCGCTCGACTATCGGCTCGCGCCCGAGCACCCGTTTCCGGCCGCCCTCGAGGATGCCCTGGCCGGATACCGGTTCCTGCTCGATACCGGCATCGCACCGGCACGAATCGCGTTCGCAGGGGAGAGCGCGGGAGGCGGCCTCGCGCTGGCGACGGCCCTGTCGCTGCGGGAGGCGGGACGGCCGCTGCCGGGTTGCCTGTGGCTCAGTTCACCCTGGACCGACCTCGCCCTGACCGGTGCCAGCCTGGAGACCAAGGCCGCCGTCGACCCGCTGCTGAGCCGGGCCTACCTGTCCGAACTGGCGAACCTGTACCTCAACGGCGCCGATGCGCGCGGGCCACTCGTCTCGCCGATCTACGCCGACCTTGCCGGATTACCGCCGATGCTGATCCAGGTCGGCTCGGCCGAGACCCTTCTCGACGACGCGGTTCGACTGGCCGCCGGTGCGGGGGGCGCGGACGTTTCCGTGCATCTCGAGATCTGGCCGGCCATGATCCATGCCTGGCATCTCTTTTACCAGGAGGTCGCGGAGGGTCGGCGCTCGCTGGCCGCGGCGGGGGCCTTCATCAGGGCTCATCTCGACGGTGCTTGAGTAGGCGGGGTGTCGAGGCGGACGCGATCCGAGATCCGCATCCGATCCGCGGGCGCCGGGGCGGCGTCCTCAGGCTCCTGTTTCGACGCGCACGCTCTGGCCCAACCGGGCTCGGCTTCGTCGGGAGGAGATCTCCGGCTCGGGCCGCCGGTTGAGCGGCTACTCGCCTCGGACCTGACGCTGATCGCGCTCCAATTGCTGCAGCAACTCCGCCAAGCGTGGATCGAGCACCTCGTCGAGCACGGGTTCATACAACGCCTCCAATTGTCGCCCGAGCCGCAGCCGCGTGCGGGCATCGAGGATCGGCGTCTGCTCGACCGCGGGCGCCGATGGCGGGTTCACATCAGGATTGGCGTTCATCGGGGATTGGCACTCGACGCTCGCAGGGGACGGCTGCAGGAAGCCTTGATCGATCTCAACGCTTGAACCGGGTTTTGGACCAACGAGGGCAGGTGCCGGCATTCGATCCGCGAGGCACGCCCGGCTGATGGGTGTTTGGCCGTTGATGCCGCCATGCGGGCGCTACCGGTTATAGCGGATCAGGAAAGGTGAGGTGGCGGCCGAGCGCAATTGCATCTTGCCTGATGATGTGCGCCGCCCATCCGAGGGCATCCCGAAAAGGCCACATCCCCGGTGATGCGTGCATAATACGCCCAGCGCGCTTGCGTCGCAGAGATTTATAATTCAAAAATCCGAGTGGCTGTCGGCTCAGGTGCAGCTGCGCCCGTCGCGTTATCAAAGTCGCTGGTTGTTGCTGCCGGTTGGTGTGTCGGACCACGAACGGCCCGAGCAACGCCGTCGGGGGGCGAACGGTGCAGCCGTCTGGTCCTCGAACCAAAAAACAGGCCGCGTGCCGAAACGTGCGCCGCGAGAGGAGACGCTATGAGAGTTGCCGTGCGGGCCGCGATCGCGGCCCTGTTGTTGTCTGCTGCCCCGGCCCAGGCTTGGGAACCGACGAAGCCGATCGAGATCATCGTCCCCTTCCCGCCCGGCGGATCGTCCGACCAGATGGCGCGCACGATCCAGGGGGCAATTCAGAAGAACAACCTCGTCAAGCAGCCGATCATCATCGTGAACAAGCCCGCCGCAGCGGGCGGCGAGGCGATGCTCGATATCCAGAAATCGGCCGGCGACCCCCACAAGCTCATCACCACGTCGAGCGGCATCTACATGACGCCTCTCTCCACCAAGCTTCCGGTGAGCTGGAAGGATTTCACCCCGATCGCGATGATGGCGCAGGATGCCTTCGTGCTCTGGGTCAACAGCGAGAAGCCCTACAAGACGGCCGGTGAATTCTTCGAGGCTGCCAAGGCCGCCAAGCCGCCGCTCAAGACCGGCGGCAATGGCTCGAAGCGCGAGGATCACCTGATCTCCGTGACGATGGAGCAGGCAACGGGCACGAAGATCACCTACGTGCCCTACCAGGGCGGTGGCCCGGCCTCCGTGCAGCTCGCCGGCGGCCATATCGATGCCAACATGAACAACCCGGCCGAAGAGGTCGCCAACTGGCGCTCCGGCGCGGTGAAGCCGCTCTGTGCCTTCTCCGACAAGCCGATCGAGTACACGCAGAAGGTCACCGCCGAGATGGCGTGGTCCGACATCCCGACCTGCCAGTCGCAGGGCGTGAACGTCACCTATCAGATGCTGCGCGGCATGTTCATGCCCGGCAAGGTCACTCCGGAGCAGCAGGCCTTCTACGTCGAGCTGTTCAGGAAGGTCACCGAGACCCCGGACTGGAAGTCTTATCTCGAGCGCAATGCGCTGGTGCCCGATTTCCGCTCCGGCCAGAGCTTCGTCGACTTCCTCACAGAGGACGAGCGCAAGCACAAGGAGCTGATGACCAAGGCCGGGTTCATCGCGGCGAACTGAGCCCGCGCCCGGCTGCGGTGCTGGCCGTTTCGTCGAAGGGCGGCGCGGCCGAGGCGAACACCTGTTCAGGAACTGCCCGACATGACCGAAGCCTCTCCCCCGCTCCCCGAGCGCGGCCTGTCGCGCCGCGCCGTCGAGATCGTCGTGGCGCTGCTGCTGCTCGGCCTTGCCGGGCTGGCCCTGTGGGATTCCTACGGGCGGGGTGCGGGCTGGGACAACGGGCCGGAAAACGGCTTCTTCCCGGCCCGCGTCGCCGCAATCTTGGGCGTCGCGGCCATCGCCGCCCTCGTGAGCGCCCTGCGGCGGGAGGACAGCATCTTCGTCACCTACAGCCAGCTCCGGCTGGTGGCCCAGGTCTTCGTGCCGCTGTTCCTCTACCTGCTGGGGATCGCCTTCCTCGGCATCTACCTGTCCTCGGCCCTGTTCATGGCCCTGTTCATGGTCACGCTCGGCGCCTTCCGCTGGTGGCAGACGGCGCTCGCCACCGTGCTCGTGCCGCTCGTCATCTTCTGGGTGTTCGAGCAACAGTTCCGGGTTCCGCTGCCGAAGGGACCGATCGAAGCCTTCCTCGGCTACTGACCTGACCGGCCTGCGGCGGAGAGTATTTCCATGGACGACCTCAACCAGCTCCTGCTCGGCTTCCAGGTCGCGCTGACGTGGCACAACATCCTGTTCATGGTGGTGGGCGTGCTGCTCGGCATCGTGGTGGGCGTGCTTCCGGGTCTCGGCGGCCCCAACGGCGTCGCGATCCTCCTGCCGCTGACTTTCGGCATGGACCCGACCTCAGCGATCATCCTCCTGTCGTCGATCTACTGGGGCGCCCTGTTCGGCGGCGCGATCACCTCGATCCTGTTCAACATCCCCGGCGAGGCGTGGTCGGTCGCCACCACCTTCGACGGTTACCCTCTGGCGCAGAAGGGGCGGGCCGGCGAGGCCTTGACGGCGGCCTTCACCGCCTCCTTCATCGGGGCGCTCTCGGGCGTGGTGCTCATCACCTTCGTGGCGCCGCTGGTCGCCAAGTTCGCCCTGCGCTTCGGCCCGGCCGAGTTCTTCGGCGTCTTCTTCCTCACCTTCTGCTCGTTCATCGGCATGGGCCGGGAGAACAAGGCCAAGATCATCGTGTCCCTGGCACTGGGCTTCCTGCTCGCGGCAGTCGGCCTCGACACCATCTCGGGCGATCTGCGCCTGACCTTCGGCACGCCCGAGCTGATGAAGGGCTTCGACTTTCTCGTCGTGGTGATCGGCCTGTTCGGCGTCTCCGAGATCCTGCTCACCATCGAGGAGGGCCTGCACTTCAAGGGCAAGCGGGCGGCCATGGATCTCGGCGTGGTCCTGCGCACCTGGGCCTCGCTGCCGCGCTACTGGGCGACGCTGATCCGCTCCTCGGTCGTGGGCATGTGGATGGGCGTCACCCCGGGCGGCGCGATCGCGGCCTCGTTCATGGGCTACGGCCTCGCCAAGCGCTTCTCCCGCCAGCCCGAGGAGTTCGGGCGCGGCGATATCGAGGGCGTGCTGGCCCCCGAGACCGCGGCCCACGCCGCCGGCACCTCGGCGCTCCTGCCGATGCTGGCCCTCGGCATCCCCGGCTCGGCCACCGCGGCGGTGCTGCTCGGCGGCCTGATGATCTGGGGCCTGCAGCCCGGCCCGCTGCTCTTCGTCGAGAAGAAGGAGTTCGTCTGGGGCCTGATCGCCTCGATGTATCTCGGCAACCTCGCCGGCCTCCTGATCGTGCTCGCGACCGTGCCGGTCTTCGCCGCGATCATGCGCATCCCCTTCGCGCTGGTCGCACCGATCATCCTCGTCGTCTGCGCCATCGGCGCCTTCACGGTCGAATCCTCGCGCTTCGACATTTGGCTGATGCTGATCTTCGGAGTGGTCGGTTACGTCTTCAAGAAGCTCGACTATCCGCTCGCCCCCCTCGTGCTCGCGCTCGTCCTCGGCGATCGCGCCGAGGACGCGTTCCGCCAAGCCTTGCTCGGCTCGGGCGGGGACCTGTCCGTCTTCTTCTCGAACGGCCTCGTCTCGAGCCTGATGGTCCTCGGCCTGCTGCTCCTGTTCTGGGGGCCGCTCGGCGACCTGCGCAAACGGCTGGCGCGCAAGGCCGGCCTCACCCGGCCGGCCCCGGTCGCGCGTTGAGATGCAACCAGGCCTTCGAGAGCCAATGCGGCGTCGTGGAGCAGCGGCTGGACGAAGATCGCGGCCTTCGCGACGACGCATCTCGACCCTGAAGCTCGCCCCGGCTCAGCTTCTCCTTGCATACGAGATTGCCTACGGGTCTGCGATGCCTGCACTTTGTGCTGGCCTCATGCGTGCCCATGCTCTTGACCTGCAAGGGCTCAAAGAGCCTCGTAAGGCTGAGCCGGCCCAAGCAAGACTCTGT